>DISP01000034.1 GCA_002421995.1 Bacteroidales bacterium UBA6207
TGCAGAGCGCCCGTTGGTCGCTGCTCAGGAAATAAAGCTGCGGGGCCTGGTCGGAGCCGTTGAGTTTGTCCACATCGGCGGCGTCGAAGGTCGAGAGTCCGTAGTCGCGGAAGCGGACGACCAGCTCGTCGCTCATCCCGTTGGCATAGGCTTTCACACGGATGAGGTCTTTTTCGGTTTCGTCTGCTTTCCAGAAGGCCTGTGTGTTGTGCACACGTACGTTGTTGTCCATCGTCAATACCGGTGCTGCAGCATCCGACTTCACGAAGAAGGCCTGACCTACAGGGATGTATTGTGTGCCGCCGTTCGTCCCAACGCCTGCGCCATAGGCTGCATATTGGTTTGCAACAGGGTCCCAGATCCAGATGGCGTCGAGCAGATTGGTTCTTGTCCAGCCGCCGGCAGCATCCCAGTCAATGGCCGAAGGGTAGGGGTTGGGCACCAATGCAAACTGGCCGGTGGCTGTCATTGGCGTACTGGCGGTGAAAGTGCCGTTGTTGAGCTCACCCGTGAAGTTGTAGGTGGTGGCGGCATCGGGATAATAGATCATATAGCCTTTGTCAACGGGCACGGGAGTGGTGGTGGATGTGCCCATGCTTTGCCATCCGCTCACAGGATCGAAGTAGTAGAGGTATGAACCCGTGAACTGTGCCGAGGTGACAGCTGCATCTAACGGCACCGAAACAAGGTGGTAGTCATAGGCGGTGAGGTTGCTGTTTCCGGTGATGTAGCGCTGTATGGTGGCAGGCACATTGGCTGTGTTGTGCAGGAGTGAGCCGGTGCCGGTGGCATCGCTTTCGATCACCAGGCCTGAGGTGCCGGCATTGTTGGTGAGGGTGCCGGAGATGGTGAGTTGGCCGGTTTCCTGAATTGTCATTGTTTCAGCAAGCGCAATATCAAGGTTGAGCAATGCGGCAGGAGAAGCAAGGGTTGTTGAATTACCCAGTGTAAATGACCATGAAGGCCAGGTTTGATTCGCATCATTAGTTGTCCAGTTATTTGGGTTGTTGATTGCAGACCTTAGAAAGCTAATCGTCCCGGATGTTGGTCCGCTATAATAACCATTATCCATATCAGCTAAAAAATCCATTGCAGTGACATAATTCTCCAACCCGGTTGGCAAATAACTTGTATTGTTAGACACAGGATCGCTTGTTAACCACAATGTTGTTGAAACTGCCGCAATAAAAACTGAGCCTTGATATGCATGAATTTGATCACCTGTAGCGGAAAGGCCACTGAGCCTACCTAAGAAAGACCCACCACCTTCAACTGTTGACGTTGTTCCACTACCTGGATCTGTAACTGTGATAACTGATCCAACTGGTAATCCTTCTGCAGGTGCAGTGTATGTCCCTGTATTTTCATTCGTAAGTAAGGCACTTCCGTCCCATGTATTATCGGTAAAAGTGATTGTAGTGTTACCGTTTAATGCTACAAAATTGATAAATGCAAACCTATCCGGTGTATCAGAGGCGAAAGCAAGGAACGCAATATCTCCGGCCTGCAAAACACTTGGTCCACCGAAAATGCTATGCTCGTTTCCGCTTCCATATGTACTGCCACTGTATGTTGGATTACCTGAAAATGTGAAATCACCATTTGCAGTTGTTTCCCCACTTATGGTATTATTTATAGTTGCATCGGATGAAATATTCGCAGTGATAAACAAATATGCTGTCCCAATCGCAAATTGCTGGTCGAAGCCAGTAAATGAAAGTACTTCGCCAGTTCCTGTACTTGAAGAACTAAGTGAGGCTAATTCAGCATCACCCCCAAAAGAATTGTCTGCGGAATACCATAATTTATATCCGGATACCACAATATCAGCAGCTACGTATGTTCCACCGGTTATCCAATCAACTACAGTTAGATTGCTTACATCATTTGCAACATCAACCTGAATTCTATACAGAACATTATTTGTTGAGCCTTGTTGAAAATCAGTACTTCCGGGATCGGTTCCGGTGAGCGTGATTTGAGGAGGGGCTTTTGTGTAGGCAAAGCTTGAACCAATATTAGTTGTTCCATCAGCTAATTGCACTTGCACACTTACACCGTCGTTTGCATCCACAGTGGCAGGAATGGTGATGTCAAAGGTAGCAACGCCACTTATGTTGGTAACGGAAACCAAACTAACATCTGATGCAGAAACTGTGTAGGCTGTGCCATCGATTGTATAAGATTCATCCGTTGTTGCGTTTACATCCGTAATTGAAGCATCCCATTTAAAAGTATAGCCAGCAGCAAGATTGTTGTACTGGTCTTTGGCTGTGCAGGTAACTGTGCGGGTAGTTCCTAAACCTAATGGTGAAGAAATGGTTGCTGTACTGTTGGCAGTGGGGGCTCCGGCATTGATTGTTTGAGTTACAGATGCCGAATTGTATCCGGTAGCTTCAATGGTTAGACTTTTATCACCAGAAGTTGTCAACAAACTATTTCCACCTGAAGGTTTCAATTGCAAATTGCCGGCAGAAATATCATAATCGGTGGTTACAGTAAGGGCGGTTCCTCCGATTTTTACAGCTGTTATCGCAGCACGCCAGGTGGCATCATCAATAAAAGTGATATCAATATTGTTGTCAACATTGTTGTTGGTAGCATCAGCGGTGAGGGTGGGAGGGGTTGAGGCTGATTCACTACTTGTAACGGATATTTCATCAACCCTCAGTTCAGGTCGCGAACCTCCGTTATTAGCTGCTGATTCAAAGTATATCCATCTTAAAAATACTGCTGTCTGATTTTCGCAGCCTACAGGTAGAGTTGTTGCCCCAATAATGGATGAATTTCCGGCAGTTGAAGATGTATATTCAACAGGGCCGGGTACATCGCTATAGCTTCCTGTTGCACCAACTCTATATTGAAGTCGAATTTTCCATTGCCTTGGGGTGGGAGTCCCATCACCAGCAACAACGGTTCCACCAGTCCATGTTACTTGGATCGAAGTTCTTCCAGTTGTATTTAAACCGAGTACTGCAGCACCTGTAAATCTATTTGCTGCAGTGCCACTTGAACAGTTATTGTATTGTGAACTACTAGTTGTAATAAAACTAAAACCACTATCTCCCAAGCCATTAATTCTGGGTCTTGTTGTTTTATCATATGAACAGTCGTAATTTAAATTGCCTTCACCAGTAAAAGCAGTAGTTTGATTTGCAGATACATAATGAAAATACATATTGGAAGGATAAGTGCCTGCTGTACTTGAAGCTGGCCAACTTGTAAATGAATAGTTGCCAGAAGTTAAATCAAATAGAGAAGGTAAGGTCTGCCCCCAACTCCTCAATCCGCTGCCAAACAGCAGTATCAGGATGCTTAGAAAAAGTAATTTTTGTTTCATATTCTGATTTTTAAGATATTATTCCGCATTGCTGCTGAAAGCTTGTATGGACGGTGGAATATGTTTGGTAGCGTATCAAATGTAGTTGGAAGAACGAAGTAATGACCACACAATGCTTTAAAAGAGCAAATTAACTGCTTTTTCCTTAATCATATGTTAAGTTCGGGTAAAATTTCAGCATTTTTTTGAAGCTTTATTGCTGAACCTTGACAATAGCCCAAGCTGTCTGTCATCCCGGTCGAAGGAAATGTCTTTTCGATGCAGAAGCCTCATGGTTTGCCGGCATTTATTACCGTTGACAATCTGCCGGGAGCAATCAACTTTCGTTATTTCCGGAAGACATATCGCAAATCTAAGCGTCTGCTGGCATTTGGGTGAGCAGCCTTTCAATCAAGAAATTAATGACAATTTTCTTAATGATGTGTTAAGTTGTAGTAAAAAAATAGGGATTTTTTTGGGTGATGGGTAATGCGTGATGGGTAATGCGATGGGTTGTGGTTGCCTGATCACAAGTCACCCGTGACCCGTCGCTTTGTTGTCATGTACTTTTGTAAGCCCAACAGTACCAAAAGGCCTTGCGCGAACGATGCGCCTCCCCGCCCTGAAAAAGCAGGAAGGTCAGTCAGGATTGAAGAAATCTTGCATTTATCTCCGGAGGAGGCTTTTTGCTTTTTGCTCTTGACTTTTGGTAAATGAAGTCATAGATTCTGACAATTAAAATCTCACGCAAAGCCGCAAGGACGCAAAGAAGAAAAGATTCTAACATTCTGGGAATGAGCTCATCGAAGCAACCCCATCACCCATCACGCATCACGCATCACCCGCACCGGGTTGGGAGCGCAGGCCGTGGGATGAACGGGGAGCGTGCGCCCGGCTTTGCCCTGAGCTAAGTCGAAGGGGTGAATCGGTAAACAGCTGGAAATCTTGCAAGGCAGCGCCGCCCTCAAAGCGGCGCTGTTTGTAAAGTACAATGCGGCTCAAATCCTAACCGAAGAAAGATTGCTCTGCCAAACCCAGCCGAAGCAAAGAGGTAAAGCATTGTGCTTTACAGGACCTTGCATAGATTTCCGCTGTTTGTCGAGAGCGGGGAGATTCCCGTTGTTCATCCCTTGATCTTTGGTACTTTCTATCAAGAGAAAGTACGGAAAATGACAAACTTTTACCTTAAAGAAATGTTCTCGGCATGTACTTTTGTCAGCCCAAAAGTACCAAAAGGCCTTGCGCGAACGATGCGCCTCCCCGCCCTGAAAAAACAAGAAAGTCAGTCAGGATTGAAGAAATCTTGCATTTATCTCCTGAGGAGGCTTTTTGCTCTTGGTAAATGCAGTCATAGATTCTGACAATTAAAATCTCACGCAAAGCAAGGACGCAAAGAAAAGGAGATTTTATCATTTGGGGATTGAGCTCATCACCCATCACGAATGAAAGACTGTCTTGTCTTGAAATAGGTTTACACAAAAAGTCAATAAAAACAGGAATACGACAAATCAGGAAGATTAGCTTTTTTATGGAGCATACTGTCGGTCAAGCAGTGTGATTGCTGCATCAAAACTTCAGCATGACCAGGCTCTGTGAATACTTGGTTAAAGAAAACCATCGCCGGTGTGCCCGTCCTCAGAAGCATCGGTGAGATGGGCTAATCTTCTTTGTTTACGTATTTTAAGCAGCTTTACGGCAAAGCTGATTGTATAAAGCAGGGCAAGTATCAGCGCCAGAAAGCCAAGCACAACCAGGTAGAGCAGGTCGGTGTCTTTGGCTCCGCCTGTTCCGGCAAATGCCGGATGAAACAAGCACAGGAGCGCAACGATCAGTAGTTTTTTCATGAAACAGATTTATTAATATTCTTCGTGCCGGACTGTAAAATTAGCACCTGCGCGAAAAAAAATCAAGCATTTGCTGCGTTTTTTATCTGTCACTGATCACCAATCCGCCTTCAACATTCATCGGAATTTCTCCACCAATTCCACCGTATGGTCCAGCAGTTCAACTCCGCCGGCATCGCCATGGCCGGGCACTACTGTTTTTATGTTCTTATACCTTGCCTTCACCTTCCTGACCGTTGTGTCCCATTCCTGCATAACAGCCTCAGCCGTATAGCCAAGGTTCTCGGCATCGGCAGATTTGATGAGACAGCCGCCGAAAAGCAGTTTTTTCTCCGGGATCCAAACGGTGATGTTGTCAGAGGTGTGGCCGCCGCCATGAAACTGGCATTCAAGCTGCAAACCGTTCATATCAATCACAAGCGAGTCGGTGAAGGCCTTTGAGGGCACCGGAAGTTTTTCCTGCCGGCATTTTTCAACTGTCAAAACATTCGCTATGGATTCAACGCCAATGCTTTGAAGATATTCCAAACCGCCGATGCAATCATCATGTGAATGCCCGGCAACAAAAGCGGTGAGCTTCACCTTGAAGTGCTTTTCAGTAAATTCGACCAACTGCTGTGTCATTTCATTGGTCCAGGGTGTATCAATCATGATGGCTTCTCCGCCCTTGATCACGATGAGCCCGTTGGCCGGTACCCTGCCAAAACTTTGCGCCTGAAACCACGACAAATGCTGAAAGATCGAATCTTCAAGTTGAATCAGCGCAATGTCATCGCTCACCGCAAAGGTCTTTTGGGCTTGCACAGCAAAAGTTTGCAGTGCCATGACCACGAAAACGAGAACTATCTTAATACTTTTTATCATATTGAATACCAATTTAATGCGTTGTGTGCTTATTCTTTTCGGCTTATCGAAGCGCTTGATTTGTTGACGATCATTCATCCTGCATAACCATTTTATACAGCTCGGTGCAGCTTTTCCAGTTGCGGGTGGTGGCTTTGCATTTGAGCCTGCTTTCGATGTAGTTGTTGTTGAGTTTCGTTTTGCCGTATCCGATCGGGCAATAGAGATATACAGCTGACTCAGTCACAACGATTTCTTCGGTGTCATGTTTTTTGCTGAGCAGGGCCGGTGCCTCGGTCAGCAGGGGAGTGCCTGCCAAAAATGTGACATAAACATGTGTTGTCTCCTTCTCCGGCTTGTTGCTAAAGGGGTTATTTTCAATAATTTGCCTGAACTTCTCGGGTTCATTTACGAAAACTGCTACATCAAACCCGAAGGTTTTTTGGATGGCTGCAGCGATTTTTTGTGCTGCATCATCTGCAGTATAACCCCCGGCCTTAAAAACAACATTTCCGCTTTGCAGATAGGTGCGCACTTCAGCAAACCCTTGCTCTTCATACATTTGGCGCAGATGTTCCATCCTGATGAGCTTTTGGCCACTCACATTCACACCTCTTAAAAGTGAGATATATCTTGTCATTACCTTGTTGTGGATTGCGAAAGCCTCCTGACAATCATTCCTGCCATTGCCTTCGTTTTTTTTGCAAAGGAAGCGAAATTCTGTATCGTTTTTCTGCGCTGAAATAAAATGCTAAAGTTTGCGGATCATTTACCTTTTGCCTTCAATCATATACCTGACGCCTGTGCTAAGGATGAATGACTTTCCGGTGATCTTTAAGCCTAAACTGTTGTCGGCA
>DISP01000247.1 GCA_002421995.1 Bacteroidales bacterium UBA6207
TTGCCCACACTGCTGGCTGCCGAGCGTTTGAGGCGGCTCGCTTTCATATCGGTTTCGCTGCCAACAAACAACACTTCTTTGGCCCCTAAGTTATCAGCCAACCTGATCAAAGCACCGGCATTGTCGGCATTGCGCAGCTGGTCAGCAACCAAAACCGGCCTTGGCAAGCGTTCATACATCTTCTCAAACTGCTGCTCCGCAAAGAGATCGTTTGACTTTATATACTCATTTTGCATAGAAAATGCTTTCGAATTGCGAAGGCCGACTTTTTCAAGCCGGCCTCTGTTTATAATTTTAAATCATTCGTGTCCGGTATGATTTGCCTCACCTGGCTACATTATTATCAGCCTATAGCTCATCGCGGAGTCGTGACCAGATGGATATACCGGAAGCTTATCTCTGTAAGTCTTGTTACATGTAAAGTTTTACAGCAACTAATGGTGCTATGATTACAACCTGAATGATTAAGACCACCACGCAAGCAACCATAGCTGTAATTGATGCTGCCCAAATCGCTGTCACAGCGAGTAATAAGCTTAAAACAAGACTCATACGATAGATCAGGATATGTGTCTTGTTGGAATAATATGGCTTGATAATCTCCATTGGAAGTTTCCCTTGCTTATTTCTGTAATCAGGCTTTTTGATATCCTTCTTTATGATAAAATAAAAAGTAGTCACCAGAGATGCCAGGGTGAAAATCGAAAAGATGATAACCGGTATAATGATAATCGGAAAAGGGCCATCACTTTCCCATGAAACAGCCAATATACCGCCATTAAGAATCGAAGATGTAATTCCGTTCAGTATCATTCTTTTCCTGTAATCCTGTTTGATATCCATTTTAATTATAAAATAAAAAGTACTCAATAAAGATGCGAAGGCAACAATCGAAAATAAGATCATCGAAAAGCTGACATCACTTTTCCAGGAAACTGCAAGCATTATGAAACCCGAAATTGCAGTTAAAACACTGCTCAAAATCATTCTTTTCCTGTAATCCATAGCATTGAGGCATTTAAATGGTTTGATAATAATTTCGTAACAAATTAAAAATGAATGTAGTAATTGGATGTTGACATTAATATGTTTGTTTACAATTCTATCTCAAAAAAAGTAAAAGGCTTAAAAAAAGTCTTTCGCAGAGATTCTTTACAAATATAACCTAAATTTCTGATTTGCAATAAAAGTTGTCCGTTAAATGATAAAAAATGTTTGGTTTGCGTAAGAACTTTGTCGGGCTACGCATTAAAAAAAGATCAAAGGATCAATGCGTGTGTTTGGCATAAACCGCTGCAACAAAAAGAGGCCGGCTTTTTCAAGCCGGCCTCAAGCATATTTTCAAAACAATGATTCTTAGTCAACCATCAGTTTTTGGGTAGCTGTTCCGTTGGCGGTTTCAACGCGAACGATGTACATACCTGCCTTAAACTGACTGATATCCATTTTAAATTCCTGCTGACCAACGATGCCTGAATAAACGAGTTGACCCAAATTATTGGTGATGCTCACCATTTTAATTTCGGTATTGGCTTTGAGGTTCATCATGCTGTTGGCAGGATTTGGATACATCGAAACATAAGCTTGCTCTCCGTTTTCGTTTACACCAACCAAAACAGTGATCCAAACACTTACATTCACGAGTTCGTTTGCGAAGTCGTTGCTGCGGATGTGAAGTTTACCTTTGTAAGCGGTCAAAGGCGTTAAGCCGGTTGCATTTACGCCAACTGTAACATCAGCAATCTGACCGGCAGTGAGTTCGCCTGTTGTTGGTGTGGCTGACAACCAAACCGAACCGGCAGTTCCTGTGAGGACGGCACGGATGTTCCAGTTGTAATCCAATGAGAGGAAGCCCCAACCCGGACCTGTAGAAATCCAACGTCCGTCGGCATGAGCCGGGCCTGCATCGCAACCTGCAGGATACAATCCGGCCGGTTGATCCATCCAGTATCCAACCCAAAGCTCTTTACCACCGATATAAAGCGGTGTGGTAAGGTTGATGGTATTCCAACCCGGCAGCGGATCAAAAACCTGTTCAACAAGCAAAGCGCCCGGACCGGGAACATTGAACGAACCCATGTCATACACCTGCAGTTTATGTGCATTTGCATTTTCGTTGATGTAAATCTCAACAGAAGAAAGATACATGCCGTTGTACTGTGCCATCATAGAAGCCGGGAAACGAACAGCAGCACGCCATTGAGCGCCATTTGTCAAACCAACACCTGTTGAATTTTCACCATCATAATGGAGGGTTACATCACGGTTGTCGGGAGCTGCATCGCCACGGAACGGAGTTGGATCAACAACAAAATCAGGAGCAACTTTTCCGATCGTTCCTGAAGGAACAAGACCTGATGGTTGATTGGCAGCTGTTGGCATATCAAATGATTTCGCAATCTCAAATTCCAGGGTGCCTTCACCTGTATTGGTAATGGGCAAGCTGTGTGAATAGGTATTGCCTTCCTGAATGGTAGTGATAATTGGTGATGTTGAAACACCGATTGCGGGATCCTGGGCACCTTCAACAAGAGCTGCATAAGCCACGTTGTCAAAATAATAAGTTGGGGTCATGCCCGAGGTTGCACCTGCATAGAAGTTTACACCTCC
>DISP01000149.1:0-16565 GCA_002421995.1 Bacteroidales bacterium UBA6207
CGATTTTTATCGGACAACAATGATTCAAAACAAAAAACGCCGGTCAAAGCCGGCGTTTTTGTTTCTTTCTATTGCTTATTCTTTGTGCATTATCTTTATGCTGATGCCTTTTTGCACCGACCATCCTACCCTGTCGGTCAACCTGATTGTTAGATGATAATCTCCTTCATCAAAATTTCCGGCACTGTTTGAGACCGGAATATATATTTGTTTATCAAGCTCATAACTAACAAGACCGGCCGGAATTTCTCCATATTCGATATGAAGAAAGGGGTTAACGGGTGTTTTCACCGGAAGCAAATCACACGATTCAACCTCAGTGCTGTGCGAATGATGATCGAAATTGTTGTGAATATCCACCGACCACGAACCCAGTTCCATATTGTCTGTCAATAAATAATGCAGATTGATTGTATCGCCAAAATAAAGCAGCTCGCAATTGAGCGGATGAGCGCCCTCTGCCGTCAAATCTACTTCCGGTTTTTGCTCATCAATATCAGTTTTACTGCATGACAGCGTCCCTGTTACAAAAAGAAAAAACAACAACACGTTGGTGATGAAAGTTTTATAGGTCATTTTCTGAAAGCTAGAGTTCAATATTCAACAAATATTTTTGCGAAAAAGCCCAGTTTGATCCGATGGCATCTTTGGCTTTTACCAAAATGTAGTATTCACCGCTTGTCCAGGCAAAATCTCCCGCGATGGTCTTTGGCGGATTGTTGTTGTCCTGACCGGCTCCAACCACGATACTGCAACTGAATTGATGTGCTGCCTGACCTTCAAAATCATGCGAATGAGGCATGGTGATGGTGTTTGCTGCGCTCACATCGGCATCAGCAAGGTTTTGATTCACCCGAACAAGACCCACATACAAGCCTCCAAGCGAGATATTGTCGGTAACATTTCCACTTAGAACAATCGTTTGACCGCTTGTAAATGACTGGCCGGATGCTGGTGATGAACTGACTGTCAAAACAGGTGCTTTGGTGTCGTCTGGTAACTTCAGTTCTATTTCGTCTTCAAAGGTGGTTTGGTATCCATCCATGTCTGTTACAATAAAATGGACATGATAATGCCCTAACTCAGCATCAAGCGGAACATCAAGATGTTCATGAAAAGTGGTATTCCTAAGCGCGGAAAATTTGGTGTAGGTTGAATCTACTTCCCAATGCTCCTCATAAACTGTAAAACTACTTTTGTCATCATGTTCACCTTCGGGATGTATTTCAATGGTAATTGTGCTAATTTTCGCTTCGGCTTCCACCTCTGCTTCGATATGAAAATCGCCACCTGCATAAGCGATCTTCGAATTATCCAGTCCAAGCTCTATGCTTTGAATCACCGGTCTGGCAGTTTCTTTTTTACATGACTGAAAAAGAAACAAAAACATCAGTGTAATAAGTATATAAAAAAGATTTTTTGTATTCATTTTTTTAGATTTTATGATCAAGATTTTTATAAAATGGTAATTTCAAGGTGACAATGAAACTCCTTCCGGGCTCAGGCACATTGATCAACCTGTAATAACTTGTGTGATTGAAATATTTGGTATTCAACAGGTTTTGCACCTGAAAAGCAAGTTCAAGATTATGACCGGCCAAGCTGAGATTAGCACCGGCAGCAACATTAAACACTTGGTAGGCCGGTGTTGGATCTTCGGGTGGAACGACCGTGTTTTGTCTTGCAACCCACCTGAAATCAATAGAAATATATGGTTGCTTCAGCCGCTCAAAATCACGGGCTTGATATTCTGCATTCAACAACACTGAAGCTGGCGGAGAAAATGGGAGCCCAAATCCCTTCTTTTCACCACTCATTTGCCGCGAGAATACATAGTCGCCGATCAAACCCAGCCGAAGGCCTTTAAGTAGTGTTATATGTGCATGAAGCTCTGAACCTGTCCTGAAAACTTCACTTTGAGTATATCTATATATCTGATTTCCTGCACCATGACTATAATCGCGTTCATAGCCAGGATTCAAATAAATATAATTGGCTAAATAACTGACAAAAGGAGTCAATCCCAGGGCAAAGGTTTTATGATGCCATTCAAAACCCACATCCAACTGGTAAGCCGTTTCCGGTTTCAACGAGGGATCGCCAATTTCATAACTGAAATGGTGGAAGTTGACTCCGTTGGCAGCCAGTTCCATGGCACCGGGCATTCTGAAACTCTTGCCCAGATTTACCTTCCATTCATAGGATTGAAGGACTTTTGAATAGCCAACCGACCAGATGATGGCCGAAAACATCTTGTCAAGCGCTTCTGCCCGAATGACATAATCCCACTCTTGGTTGGACTGATCCACCGGACTTCTGAACCAATCGGCGTAGCGATCCGTTGTGATGTTTCCTCCATCGAGCCGTAAACCCGCTTGTAACATGCCATTGGATGCAAGTTTCTGCTTCCATAATCCATAAAGCCCGGCATTCAATTGCCTGAAAGCGGGAATAATGAAGCTTGTTCCATCAATACGATTATCCTGGTAACCGGCATTCACGCCAAACACAACTTCCTTTTTTTCTGTCACTTGCAGATTAATGCGCAGGTTAGCTGAGGCAACATACTTATCAAATGCCCTTTCAAGAACTTCGGCAAACGGCAAACTATCAGGAAAAACAGCAGGCATAAACCCATGTGCCACATAATTGCTCATTTCTTCACGCTGGTTGTGCTGAAAACCCAGATCGGCAGAAATCCTGAACCGCTCCTTAAACAGCTCTGTGCTGTTTATTAAACTCAGGTGCTGAACCTTTTGATATGGATAATGAATATCGCGCGATGATTGATCATACAATTCTGTATCAACTCTATTAGGCTCCAAACCACGTGCATTGGCAAAAAAACCTTGTTTCTGTTTCAGTATCCCGAAATAGGTTTTGTTGGTAAAGTGTTTGCCAATATAGCCAAAGGTAAGGTGGCCGTTCCACTCTTGTCCGGCAGTATTTCTCAAGCGGCGATCATGCAAAGCAGGTTTAAAACCATAAATATCAATGCTATCCGTTGGCACACGATAATCACCGTTGTCGGTCCGGCTTGCTCTCGCAGAAAAATAATAATTTGTTTTGCGAAGCGATGCGATAACCGAACTTCCAAACAGATCGTTGTTGCTGTTGTAGGTTGCAAGGGCCTTGCCGCTTACGGAGCAGGATTCAGGTATTTTTTCCTGTTTCAGGTCAATCACACCACCAATGGCGTCAGAACCAAACTGGAGTGAGGCAGGACCTTTCAATACCTCCACCTCTGCCACTGCAAACTGATCAACTTCGAGGCCATGATCTGCTCCCCACTGTTGGCTTTCATGCCTCAACCCATTTAAAACGACAACTACCCTGTTAAAACCAAGCCCGCGAATTACCGGCTTTGACTGACCAGCACCTATGCCAATGGCATCAACGCCGGGGAGTCTGTCGAGGGTTTTCATCAGGTTTCCGGAAAGGTGCTTTCTGATGAAACTTTCATCCACATGCTCAATAGTTAACGCATTTTCAGCGCGTTGACGTGCAGCCAATGAATCCACCACAACCACTTCACTCAAAGTGAGTAAATCAGGCACGAGTGCAATGTGAAGTCCGTTCGCCAATGGTATTTTTACTTCTACATAACGTTTTTTGTATCCGATAAAATTGACTTCAAGCGTATAAATGCCTGCTTCAAGTTTGTCAATAACAAAACGTCCCTGCGAGTCGGTGGTTGTGCCAACATTTTTGATCGCAATAAAAACCGTTGTGCCGGGCAAAGCTACGCCCCTTTCATCTGTAATATGTCCGTAAACACGATTTACAGATTGCGCGTATATTACATTGTGACAGAGCATTAAAAGCCCTGCCAACATAAAGAAATACCTCATTGTGAAAAAATTGTGTTTTGAAAATGAAAATATCAATTCAAAACACCAGGGGGCGCCCGCGACGAAAACAAAACCGGTTCTGAAGTATGCAAGGCTGAGCTGACAGCAAATAACAAGGTTTCGAAGATCAGCTCATTTTTTTTAACAATCACATTTGTTGCCGGCAATTCATTCACAGCACCCTTAAACGCGAGAATTTGACAAACTTTTGCAGGAGCCGATAGCTCGTCCCACCTCAGATGCCTGGCTTGTTCTGGGCCTTGCCCGGCATGGCAGCCTGTGTGGCAATGTGCGGTGATGTGGTGCGAAAGGGTATGTGAGAATTGATAAACTGTTGGAAATCCAAACAATGTCAGCAACACAAGTGCAAGATATCTATGAAGTCTGTTCATATTATTTCTACTCACGACTGGTGACATTCTTTACATATTCCTTTAATAATCAACTCAGAAGCAGTAGCAGCAAATCCCTCTGGCAGCGCTGGTTTTGCAACGGGGACGCTTTCTAAACACAAAACTTGCTTGCAATGCTCACAATAAAAATGTGCGTGTACCGGGTTTGAAAACACCTCAGGATCAATGGCGTAGCGCACAATGGTTGGGTCAACCACGATTTTGTGCAGAATCTTGTTTTCCTCAAGCGTTTTGAACGATCTGTAAAAAGTAGTGCGGTCGTAATTGCCTTTGAGTTGCTCCCTTATTTCCTGTTCCGACATGGCATGCCGGCCCACCAACATCACTTCGATGATGCCTTTTCTGCAACTCGTTCTTTTGAGCTTGTTCTGACGTAAAACTTCGGCCGGACTAATCAATGCAACAATGGTTCAAATGCAACAATGTTGCAAAATTAACGCAAAACAATACATGAATCTTATAATTCTGTATTTTCTTCTGTATTTTTTTGAAGTCTTGTGCTAAGCTTATGGTAAACTCCCTCAGAATCAGCCATCAATTCGTCATGGGTACCCATCTCAGCAATTACGCCATTTTCGAGAACAACAATCAGGTCGGCATCTATAACAGTAGTCAGGCGATGGGCGATGATGATCGAAGTTCTGTTTTGCATGAGCGCGTTCAGTGCCTGTTGCACCTGGGCTTCGGAATTATTGTCGAGAGCCGATGTTGCTTCGTCAAGTACGAGAATTGCCGGATCGCGCAGGATGGCACGTGCGATGGCAACACGCTGCCTTTGCCCACCCGACAACTGAATGCCACGTTCTCCAACGGTTGTTTGAAAACCCTCTGGGAAAGCTTCAATAAACGAAAGTGCGTTGGCTGCCCTGGCTGCTTCCTTTATTTCTTCCATTGTTGCACCGGGTTTTCCATAGGCTATATTTTCGGTGATGCTGCCTCCAAAAAGCATCACTTCCTGTGGCACAAGCGCCATCTGACGACGAAGAACCTGTTGATGAATCTGCCGTGCATCTGCTCCATCAAACAGCAAACGTCCATGCACAGGATCGTAAAATCTGAACAGCAACGAGCTCAGCGTGGTTTTTCCGGCTCCGGATGCACCAACAAGCGCCACCTTTTGCCCTGCCTTGATTTCGAAATCAATGTCTTTCAGCACTGTAACATCAGTACGACCCGGATATGAAAAGCCAATATGCTCAAAACGAATGTTGCCCTTAAGTTTTGTTTGGCTTCCTTCTGCCTCCTGATCGTTGAATTCCGGTGCTTCATCAAGCAGCTCCATGAGGCTTTCTGTGGCGCCGATCGCCTTTTGTACCTGCGAATAAAGATCGGCCATCCCCGATATGGAAGCTCCGATGAAAACAGTATAGAGAATAAACTTAAACAAATCGCCGGCGTTGATGCCCTCGCCTTTGTTCACCAAATAAACGCCAAACCAAATCACACCAACAATGGTTGAAAATAGGCTGAAAATGATCAACGATATAAACAGGGCCCGCGCCTTTGATCCTTTGATGGCAACATCAATCACTTCATTTGTACTTTGAGTATATCGTTGATTTTCAAATGATTCGTTTGCATAGGCCTTCACATTTGATATACCCTGCAAGGTTTCTTCAACTATGATGTTGGTTTGTGCTACCTGTCCTTGCGTCCTTTTTGACAGCGATCGGATGTGTTTTCCAAAAAACCTTGCTCCAATTGCAACCAACGGCACAAAAGCCAGCATAAAAAGTGTAAGCTTAATCGAAATAAACGACAGCAACACTACGCCGCCAACAATCGTGATCAACTGCCTGATAAACTGCGCGATGGTAAAAGTGAAAGTTTCCTGAAGGATCGAAATATCAGCCGAAATCCGGCTATTCAGCTCACCAACACGGTGTGCCGAGAAAAAGTTCATCGGCAACCGGATCAAATGGTTATAGGTTGTTTGTCGCAAACCGGCCAGCATGTTCTGGGTGACAAGCTCAAACCAATAGATTCGTAAATAGGCAAAAACCGCATTCACGGCAAAAACTGCGAGCAAGATCAGTGCTATTTTGTTGATATGCTGCAAACTGGCCTCTGGATTGGCTTGGTTGATTAGATCGCCAAGCAACATCGGAAAAGCAAGTGTTGTCATACTTGACACAGAAAGTGCAATCAGGCCGCCGATAAAAGCGTACTTTTTAGGTAGCACAAAACGCAGTAAATTAAGCAGTTGCTTAAAACCTTTCCAGCTAAAGGATTTTTTTTCGTTGGCTTCCTTACTCTTCATCAAGATTTGATTTAACAAGAAACGTGCAATATGCGATGTTGTTCAGTGCGGGTTGCTTTTATTTTATTCAATGGGATAATACACCTCTGTCACAATGACGGAAGAATCTTTCACTGCTGTTTCCTGTTTCAGATAAACTTCATACACGCCGGCGCCTCTCAACTTCATTCCAAAGTCCTGCATATAATTATCCATCTCAACATGCACGTTTACAAGACCTTCAGCCGGACCACTATGAACAGCCTTCAACATTTTTCCAGCTTCCCAGCGATATAAATGCATCAATCCATGTTCGCGCACTTCTTCTGCCACCGGATAAGCCACTCTGAACTTGATTGGTTTGTCCGCATCCCAGTTGTAAAACACAGCAAAAGCAGTACCTGCAGCCTCTGTTCTTCCATAAGCCATCAATTTCTCAAGCATTGAAAAATCATCGGCCAATTTGTGTTCTACATCAGGCATCATGGCCGAATCGAGTATTGCAACAGCATTAACAGCTTCTTTTGTAATTTCTTCAATTCTTATTGCAGGTGAAGCTCCTTCGGCCAGTTCTTTTATCTTTTGCAAACCTCGCTCCTGAAGCGGTTTCATTGTTCCTTCGATGAAATAGCCGAAATAACGGTGAAAAGGATAGCTGAGGTCCGTCATCGCCAACTTCCAGCCAACGATCACACCATCGGTGGTATCCTTGAAAGTCCATTCATCGAAAGCCTGACCCGATCCACCCATATCGAGTTTTATTCGAATTGATTCATAAGGATTGCAGGCAACAATTTCCTGAGAACCGCTGCGGCCGTTCTTGCCTTTCCACACATGTTTACTTTTAAGTCCTCGCTCCGGACCCGTGAAAACGGAATTCAGATCGTTGTCGCCTTCCATGAACGGACTCCAGTCTTTCCAGTAATGGAGGTCGCTCACCAACCGAAACACGGTTTGAGGAGCCGCCTTGATATATATTTTCTGCTGCGTTTCGGCATGGTCTTTTATGAAATAGGCCAGAAATAGCAAAAACGCAACCAAAACCAAAAAAACTCCACCTACAAATTTTAATAAACGCATCTTTCTATTTGTTTAGTTGTTCTCATTTTTAAACGTCATGACAATCTTTTGCAATCCATCGCGAAGAACCGATAGCGGACAAGCCACGTTCAGTCGCATTTTTCCTTCGCCGCCGGAGCCAAAGTCTTTTCCCGGACTGAGCCAAAGACCGGCTTCATTGATCAGCTTTTCGTGTATCATTTTGTCGTCCAAGCCTGTAAACCCAAAGTCGAGCCACATCAGGTAAGTGGCCTCAGTTGGGTAAATAAGCATGTGAGGAAGTTGCTCCCGCAAAAACATTTCAGTTTCCATCACATTGTTTTTCAAATACTTGACAAGGTCGTTTAGCCATTCATCACCCATAATAAAGGCAGCTTTCGTGGCTTCAAATCCAAAAATATTTCCCATATCGAGGTGTAGATGCTGGATTTTTGTCTTCACAATATTTCTCAATTTTTCGTCAGAAATAATCAATGAAGAAGCAGCCAGACCGGCCAGGTTAAACGTTTTGCTTGGCGAATGTGCTGTGATTGTGATTGCAGCAATTTCCGGCGAGAGATTTGCAAAAACAGTATGTTTATGAGGTGGTAAAACCAAATCATTATGTATTTCGTCAGACAATACGATCACTTTGTTGTGCAGACAAATTTCAGCAATTCTTTCGAGTTCAGGCTTTGTCCATGACCTGCCGACAGGATTGTGTGGATTGCACAATACCAGCATCTTAGCTGTCTTTGCTTGCTCTTCAAGCAAATCGAAATCTATTGCATAAGTCTGGTTTTCGACAACAAGACGATTGTTGACAAGCTTCCTGCCATGGTCGCTGATTGCCGTAAAAAACGGAAAATAAACGGGCGACTGAACAATAATTTCATCTCCCGGAGCAGTAAGCGCCAGCACAGTAAAATTGAGGGCAGGAACAACACCCGGCGAAAACAAAATCCAGTCTTTGCTGATTTCCCATTGATGACGCCGCTTCATCCAACCTATAATAGCCTCATAATATGACTCATCACGAAATGTATAGCCATACACAGGATGCTTTGCACGCTCAATAACAGCTTCACGCACAAAGGAGGGCGTTTCAAAATCCATGTCGGCTACCCACATTGGCAAGATGTTTTCGTTTCCAAAAATCGTTTTGGCAAGATCGTGTTTGATGCTTGCCGTTCCTTTCCGATCAATGATGGCGTCAAAAGCGTTCATTCTCATTATTTTTTTGCAAAGAAACGAATTTTGAGGCAGAGACTGACCCGGCTAAATTGTCACGGATGGTTGAATTATCATGCGCTCTAATTGGAATGAAAAACGATTATGCTAACTTTGCTTAAATTATTCTAATTATGACCCTTTCTGATGCCCAAAAGGAAGTTGACAGCTGGATCGAAAAAGTTGGTGTTAGGTATTTCAGCGAGCTGACGAATACTGCCCTGCTCATGGAAGAAGTGGGTGAGCTGGCACGCATTATGGCCCGAAAATACGGCGATCAATCGGCAAAACCAACTGATAACCAAAGTAATATGGCGGACGAAATGGCTGATGTTTTGTTTGTGCTTATCTGTTTGGCCAACCAAACCGGCGTGGACCTGACCAAAGCTTTTGAGCAAAACTTACAAAAAAAATACAGCAGAGATGCCGAACGACACAAAAACAATCCCAAGCTCACAAATAAAAGTTGAAGCAAAAACAGTTTAAACATATAACAATCAAAATTTTATGATTTTATTACAACTCATTAATCATCAATGGAAGCAGGCCAGACGATCGCCCATCTGGCAAAAAAACCTTGCGGTGAACATCATCATGGGTTTTTTCTTCTTTATCATTCTGCTCGAATTTGTTGTTCTCTCGATGGTTGTTTCGGACAAATGGCACGAAATCGCCGGCACGGAGAAACCTTTTACGATCTTTCATCAGGTTTTGGCCTGGTATTTTTCAGCGATGTTGGTTTTCAGATTTTTCATGCAAAAGCTGCCCGCGCTCGAAGTCAGACCCTATCAGCATTTGCCCCTGAAAAAACAAACACTCATCCATTATATCCTTTTCAGAGGAAGTCTTGGAATATTTAACTTGCTGACATTCATAATTTTAATACCATTCTCAATTTTTCAGGTGGGTTATAGTTATTCGCTTCTGACAACTTTGCTCTGGCTTTTAGCAATGTTTTCGATGGATTTGTTGGTAAACTACACAGTCTTCTTTTTTAAAAAGCAAATGGCTGTAAACTCGAAACCGGTGTTGATTTTTCTTGGTGTATTGGTCATTGTTGGTGTTGCAGAATACTTGGAATGGTTCAGTTTTTCAGAGATTGTTGCAAAAGGGTTCGATTTTTTGCTTGTTTTTCCGCTGTTGGCACTCATCGTTCCTGTTTTGGCATTTCTTGTTTACAAGCTGAATTTCAACTTTCTGCTTCGCGGACTCTATCTGGAAAACTACCAGTCGGCCAAAGCAGGAAACGAACTTAGGGGCAATCTGCAATACCTCAACAAAGCCGGCGTGCTCGGACAAATTATTTCGATGGACATCAAATTGCAGTTGCGCAACAAGCGTACCAAATCAATGCTTATGATGGCTCCGCTCTTTTTGGCGTATGGCTTGTTTTTCTATCCTCAGGAACAATATTCCAAAGATGGCGGTTTTGTGGTATTTATCGGAATGTTCACAACTTCTGTGCTGGCTATCAACTATTTGCAATACGCATTTGCTTACGAAGGAGCCTTTTATGATTTCCTGCGGACCTCAGGCTTAAAGACCAACGATTTCGTAAAAGCAAAATCGGTATTGGGCAGCGGCCTGATCATTGTCTCATATATTCTCACCACACCCTACATTTATTTTGGCACCGATATTCTGCTCATTCATACGGCTTGTGCATTGTTCAGTCTTGGATTCATTGTTCCGTCAATATTATTTTTCGCTACCTACAATAAAAAAACCATGGTGCTTAGCCGTGGTTCGGCCTTTAATTATCAGGGAGTTGGGGCAGCTCATTTCTTTGCAATGATTCCTGTATTTGTGTTGCCGGTGATGATCTATCTCCCCTTTAAGTGGCTTGGAAACCCGCATGGTGGTATGATTGCGCTTGGGTCAATAGGAGTGATCGGGCTCTTACTTAAGAAATGGATACATCAAATGATCACTGATAACCTCGAAGAACGAAAATACATCATGAGCGAAGGCTTTCGTCAAAAATATTAAACAAAATAAACATTTACAAAATGATACAAATCAATAACTTACAGAAGAAATATAACGATATTACTGTGCTCGACATCCAGCAGTTAAATATTCCGGACAACGAAAGTTTTGGCCTCGTTGGAAACAATGGCGCGGGCAAAACCACCCTTTTTCGGCTGCTGCTCGATCTTTTGCGTGCCGATCAGGGTTCGGCCAGCATCAATGGCATTGCCGTGGCGACCGATGAAAGCTGGAAACATTTTACCGGCTCTTTTCTCGACCAGGG
Organism: Bacteroidales bacterium UBA6207; assembly: GCA_002421995.1. GTDB lineage: Bacteria > Bacteroidota > Bacteroidia > Bacteroidales > F082 > JALNZU01. The sequence continues at coordinate 11,026 of DISP01000149.1, forward strand.
TTTTTTGATTGATTTCCTAAGTCCCGAAGAGTTTTTTGAGTTTACGGGTAAGATCAAAGGCATGTCGCACGACGATGTTAGCAGTTTTTTGCTTGGGATGGAAGAGTTTTTCAATGGCGAAGTGCTTGGAAAAAAGAAACTTATCCGCAACTTTTCGATGGGAAACCAACAAAAGATCGGCATCGCAGCCGCTTTCATGGGCAATCCGAAAGTTGTTGTTCTTGATGAGCCTTTCAACAGCCTCGACCCAAGTACGCAAATCAGGCTAAAACAGCTTATCAAACAGAAAAAATCTGAAGCAGCCACCACTTTTCTCATTTCGAGTCACGACCTCAACCATCTAGCCGAAGTGTGCGACAGGGTGGTTGTGCTCGAAGAAGGCAAAATCGTTCACGATTTGCATTCCGACAGTGATACACTCGCATCGCTCGAATCGTATTTTGCGGTTTGAGATGCAGCTTTCAGTTTCCTGAAAACGCCAGGATGTTAGTCGCTCCGATGAAATTGAATTTTTGAAGCATTTGCAACAAGCAACAAGCCTTGCATTCCATTTTAATATCACTTTGTCCGATCGAAAATTTTGAGCTATGAATAAAAAGACTTTAGAAAATAAAACTTAAAGTGGTTGTCACAAAGGATTTGGATTGTTAAATTTTAGAAGTTCAATGATATAGAATATTACGTTAGTTAGTCTGTACATGATGCCTTGGCCTGAGCTATAATTTTGTGGGAAAGGTATGTACGAAATGAGTGTTAGGTTTTACTATCGTAAATGACTGACATGAATGACGTACATATCGAAGCCATCGGGCTTTATAGACAAGACTAATTAATTTCATTTTAATGTATTAGATTGCAAGCGCAACACCAAAGTTTGTCAAAGACCTCATTACCAGCCTTACACAACCAAAGCGTTTTCACAATGAACCGGATTGTTTTGATTTTCCTGCTTTCGATTGCATTTTTTGTGAGAGAAGATCAACTTTTTGGTCAACACAAACCTGTTGACGGCGAAATTGTTTTGCCAAAACACAGCCTGATCCTGGATTCAAGGGGAAATTTGGCTGGATTCTCCGATGGCGTATCAATACTTTTTACAGCAAAAACCAAAAACAACAATTCATACATTGCACTGAGCTCCGACAGTGCTTTTGCCCTCCGGTTCGATCAAAACAACAGCATTGATTTGGCTCATAAAGTAAATTTCCCTGATTTCACACACACATACAAGACCGACCGGCAAAAATCAATACCTGAATATTGGTTGCAGCCTGATTCGCTTGGCTCATTTCTGATCTTTGATTCGCTTTCGGTTTCACGCCTGAAAAAAGCCGAAAATATTAGGCCAATTTACGCAATCAATAGCAAATTGCTGTATCATAATGGTGTTTATCAAACACTTGCAACAGAATCGCACGGAAACAACGATCCTGTTTACAACTTTTTATTCAGTCAACTCAATGCTTTTAATCCTGAAAATGTCCGTTGGTCTCCAACCTGCGAATCCTTGCTTTCTTCGCAGCAAAAACAGGCAGAAGACAAAAAAAACAAAACGCAATCAACCGACACATGTCATTGCGTTTATTGCTTCAGGGCTTCTGTTGCTGAGAATGTTGAACTAAGAAAATTTGTAATTTTCAACCATAAAAGCGATAGTTTACTTATTGTTTTACAAGCAATTAAACCTGAAAACAATTTACAGCATATCTTTATTCAGCACTTGCAAAAGCAATCCGGCAGCTCATATTCTGTAAGTTCTGCTATGATGGCCGCAGTATTGCAAATGCCCGACAAAAGCGAGAAACTTTTTGCCGCAAAAAAAACTGTCTATACAGCGCTTTCCGACAGCATTGCCCAATCGCTTTCGAACAGCGTTTCAGAAGCAATTAACTACAACTACACTCCTGATCTGGAGATAGATAACAGCTTGAAATCAAGAAACGAAAAGGGATTTTCGAAAATGCTGACCGAAGGATTTATCCCCTTTGGTTTTGTTGATTTCGACATTTCGAAATTTGTTGGCTACAACGATTTCGAAGGTCCGAAGTTTGGTGTTGGCATACAAACAAACCATCGTCTGAGCAAAAAGTTGGGTCTGGCAGCAGCCATCGGATCAGGCATTTGGTCGCGAAAAATCAACTTCAACTATGGTTTTGTTTACGATTTCAAGCCGGGAGCGCCGGTTCAGTTGCGTCTTCAGCATTATGCGCAATACCTGCCTTCGGGTCGTAGCGGATTCGATGGTTCTTCCACTACCCTTTTCAATGATGGCTCCTACAAGAATATGTATGTCAATAAAATGGATTATACCAAATCCATTGAATCAACACTTGGCTGGGTCTATAAGAAAAAAATACTCAGCACCATTGGCTTTGCCCATCAAACGGTTCGTCCGGGCTATGATTATAGCTTCGTTGCTGACCCTGCACTGCCGGCCGCAGCTGAATTTAAGCTAAACGAACTAAGTTTTGGCATTCGCTACCGTTTTCAGATTGTAAACAAATCAAAGGAGATTTACCGAAGCAGCGATCAAACTGATGAAGTTGAAATGCGCGTCGGAGCAGGTTCATTTTCAAGCCCTGGCAATGGGCTTAACTATTTCAAAATCGAGTTAAGAGCCCGAAAATACTTTCTGCTTGGTGAAAACGGCATATTGGAATCAGAAGCAAGAGTTGGAATAAACCATGGCGATCTACCTTACTTCAAAATGTTTAATATTCCTGCCACATGGAGTCGTTTTGGACTGTTTGCTCCCGGTTCATTTGCCACAATGAAGCCAAACGAGTTTGTTACTGATCAATACCTCAGCCTTTCAGTAAATTTTTTGCAGCGCAATTCATTTGTCAGAAAAGGCGTGGTGCGTCCACGTCTATTCGTTGTGGCACAAGCTGTTACAGGCAGCATCAACAATTATGAAAGTCATATTGGTATAAATATCCTTGCTCCTGAAAATGGTTTCTATGAAGCCGGATTTGGTTTGCACGATTTGCTTAAAAGCGGCGACAATGGGCTTGGGATAGGATTTTTTCACCGGATTGGACATTACAGACTGGAGGAAAAGAAATACAATTACTCCGTTAAACTGCTTTTAAACTTCGGATCGGCCCTGCAGCGTAATCCATCATTCTTTTAAGTAGGGTCCGTTTATAATGTCTGGTGCTTGTGCTTTCCTTTTGAGGGCGAGGAATGTACAGAATGATTGTCAGGATTTTACTATTATAAATGAATGACATGAAAGATGTACATAACGAAGCCATTGGAATTAAACACATGAAAAAGTAACTATTTGTAACTTTATTTCCTTTCGGAAAATTCAGATTGTTCGCAAGGCGCTAAAAAAAATGCTTTAATTTGGCCAAAAAATTCAACCATGGAGAATGCAATTAAAAACATCCGCTCAATTGCCGGCTTGATCTTGTTGGCACTTTTTGCCTGGTTTTTCACCGATTTATTCATTTATATCTGTGTTGCAATAGTTGTCTCAATCATTGGCAGGCCACTTGTCAGATTGCTTAGTGCCAGAAAGATACGCAAGTTCAAGATCGGATCTACGATAGCCGCAATTATCACGATCGGTATAATGCTCACGCTCATTGCATTCTTTATACTGTTCATTGGCCCTTTGATTGCCGAGCAGGCACAATTGATATCTGCCATTGACCCACACACCATCGGACTGTATTACAAGGACTTCTTGCAGGAACTTCACCAATACCTCGAGCAGTTTGGTTTTCTCAACCACAACGACCGGCTGCTTGTGGTCATTCAGGAAAAGCTTAAAAATCTCGTGAGTTTCTCGTACATTTCAACTGCTTTTGGTTCGGTCATCAGTACAACCGGCTCCATCTTTATGGCCTTCTCGATTGTCTTGTTTCTAAGTTTTTTCTTCCTCAGCGAGCCCGAATTGGTGCGGAATTTCATTTTGTGGATCACGCCACGCAATCACCAGAATGCTGCACGCGAGATATTGATTGACTCCAGAAAACTGTTAAGCCGTTATTTCATTGGTCTTCTGATCGAACTGGTGAGTATGATGATATTGATATCGAGTGCATTAGCCATCTTTGGGGTGCACAATGCCATCCTTATCGGGTTTCTTGGCGGCCTCATGAATATCATCCCATACATTGGCCCTTTGATTGGGATTGTGATCGGTTCGCTGCTGGGGATCATCTATGTGCTTGCGCTTGGAATGTACGATCAATTGTTCTATTCTACTTCTGTAATCATTGGTTCGTTTTTGTTTGCAAATATGATTGATAATTTTATTCTCCAGCCTGTGATTTATTCCAAAAGCGTGAAGGCACATCCACTTGAGATATTTCTGGTAATCATTATGGCCGGAAATATTGCTGGTATCACCGGAATGATAGCTGCAGTGCCTGTTTACACCATTATAAAGGTTATCTATAACCAATACGCACAAAAGGTTGAAACCGGTGAGATTTAATCAAACAATTAACATCCGCAGAGTAACAATTTTATAAAAAGAGCGTAAGAGTCGTTATGGGAAAGAAAACATTTAACTTTGGAAACGGCCTGCTTATTGGCGCGGTTTTAGGCGCTGCAGCAGTCTATTTTTTGAACGAAGAACGTCGCAACAACTTCAAAAAGAAAGCAATAGACATAGGAGCAAAAGCGGCAGATCAGCTTGCAGATAAACTCGAAGATTTAAAAAACACATTGGAAGAAGAATCCGGCAATTAGAGCTTTGACATTCTTTTTCGCAAATTAATTTTATTATGGCAAATAACCTGAGTGATGAAATAAGCAATTTGACCGCTGACCTGAAAATGTATTTAAACCTTCGGTTGAATCTCATCGGTCTGTTGTTAAGCAAAAGAATAGCAACTCTATCCTCCATCTTGCTCACCGTGATAATCATTACCGGACTGGCTTCGATGATCATACTGATGTTGTCGTTTGCCTTTGTTTTCTGGTTTGGTCATCATGTCGGAACTTATTATCAGGGCTTTCTGGTAATGGCAGGAGTTTATACGCTTCTTGGCGTCATTGTTTTTCTTGGAAGAAAAAAGTTTTTTGTTGACCCTGTTATACACAAGATTAATGAGAAGATGACCTCAGCTGACTTTGCAGGCACCAGCACTCCCTCTCCAGCAAAATTTGCCAACCTGGATGACCACATTAACTACCTGACGCAGGTGGTCGAAAAGCATGAGGCTGATATACAGAAAGATTACGAAAATATTACCGAACAACTCCAGCCTGCCAACCTGCTCAAAAATGCAGTAGGCAGTTTGCTGACAAGTCCAACGCTGCTTATCACCCTCCTCAACCTGGCAATAAAAGTGTTAAGAAAAGGTGGCAAAAACAAGGAGGAAAACAACGAAGAATCAGACGGTTAAGATATCTTTTTCTTTCAATTCCAGCACTTTATCAACTTTGATGATATAGTTATTGGTCATTTCCTGAATTTTCTCCACAAGCCTTTTTACTTCATCCTCCGGAACACCATCTTTTTCGAGATGCTTTGCATCATCGTTGGCATGGCGTCTTGCGTTTCGGATGCTCACTTTAGC
>DISP01000149.1:16625-37606 GCA_002421995.1 Bacteroidales bacterium UBA6207
TCAACCATCACACCATTCAGCATGGAAGGGCTCGATTTTCCGGCCCTGATCTTTTGCAATTCACGCTCAAAATGCTCAATGGAATGATCCATCGCTTCCTTAGTGCTCTCCAAAACGAATTGTGATTCTTCTGTCATGGTTTTTATTTTTGCTGACAAATATACATAAAAAAATCCTCGAAATTCCAGTCAAAAATCAGAGTGGCGCGTAAAAACCAAACAAAACAGGATCGTAGTCTATTATGCGCAACCAACGTTTTTTGACAACGAAAGACTCCTTCTTCTTGTTCCAAACATACAATCGAAGTGTTGAACCAGCCGGGATCGCCGGTCCGGAATCAAGGTGATAGGCGACAACCAGCCAGGCTTTTTGGTTTTCGTTCAGGATTCTTCCTTCCGAAGTGCCCGACCTCCATAAAAAAGGTGTTGCTTGTCCTTTCGTTTTTATTTCCAATACAAGGCTCACCCCTTCTGCCGGCATAGCCGGAAGCAACTCGATACCGGCTACCAGGATGCCATCGGTTTGCTTTCTGAGAGAATCGTAATCGGCTTCCCAAAGCATCCCGTATTCATCTGCCCCGGCAAAACGCTTTATTCCCTGATCATCAGATTCCATCAAAACAGTTCGTTCGTTTAAACACGACAACGATGCTGCTGACGAATCTCTCGAAAGGAGATAATAGCCTGAATTGAACCAGTTGGTTTTTCTGACAATATATGGAAACCTTGCACGGGCGGCTTCTATCCAGCTGTAGGTGGTGTAGTCGGACCAGCCAACTGTCAAAAATCGGGTAGTGATGCTGTCGAGAAAAAATTCGAAATTTTGCTTTTCCTTGTCTTTATTAAACAGTCTTACTCCCTGATTTCCATGTCTTTGCTGATAAAAATCGAGCATTCTTGCCGAGCCTCCCACTGCCGCACATGAAAGATTGTTACCGGTGGTTGCAATGGCCTCCTCAAAACCTGCAGCTATCTGTTCATAGCCCTGCTGTGTCATCAAACGAAAATGTTGACGCTCAACCGTGAGACTGTACACACCGGCACCCAACAGCGCAGCAGTAAGAAGCAAATTCCTGGTTTCCGATAATGGTTTGATAAAACCGGATATCCCTAACAGCAAATAAGGAAAGCTAAAATACAAGGTGCTGAACTGAAGAACTGGTGTTCTTACTACCGAATAGATCCATCCGATCGCAAATGATAAAACAAACCACGAAACAAATAATATCAACCACTGTAAGTCGCGTCCGGCCGGCATCCGGTAAGTTAGAGCAGCTAAAAATATCCCTGTAACTACCAACGAAAAGATCCATGAAAAATGAAAGGTATATTTCAGAAAACCAAAAAGGAAATCACTTTCCGGTTTCGCGAGCCAATCTCCGATTCCTCCGGCTGTCAGCTGGCTGATGACTATGGATATATTTGGAAGCCAGAGTATTACTGCTGCAATACCATAGAAGAATATGCTTCTGCGTTGCTCCTTATTAGCCATTGCAAACAGTCCCAAATACACAAATCCGGCCATCATCATGGCAAAATAATGCATCATCGCAGCCAATACCAACGCTGTAACGAAAACAACACCATATAATCTGCGATGCTTGACAACTTTTTCAACTATCCTGATACCGGAATAAGCTGCCAGTAAAACAAAGAACAGTCCGGTGCTGTAAGGTCGTGCCAGTTGGCTGTAAAAAACGAAATACTGCATCACAGCTACCATTGAAGCAGCAAACAAGCCTGCAGTTTTGTTGAAAAGCTGTTTTCCGGTCAGATAAACGAGCCACACTGACACAATACCCAGCAATGTGAATGGAAGTTTTATCCAAAATGAATCCCAGCCAAAGAAATTTGTAATAAACGCAATCAGAAGCTGTGTGCCGGCAGGATGTGCATCAGGCACAACGCCTTGCTGAATAAGCTCGCTCCAGCTATCGTAGCCGGTACGGAAGAGTGCACTAAACTCGTCATGCATGAAGGGTATCGAAGGCAATACCATTAGCCGGATAGTGGTTGCAGCAAGCAACAACAATACTTCCGGCGCAAAACGCAGGCAGTTACTAGAAAAAACGTTTCTTATCTGATTTTTAATCAACGTGTTACCAAAGTTCCAACAGGCAATCCCAATAATACATCACGAAGATTCCCGCCTTTGTTCATATCAAAAACAACAATTGGCATATCGTTCTCCATGCAAAGTGTAAAGGCAGTCAAATCCATCACTTTAAGCTGTTTTGCATAGGCTTCGGTAAAAGTAATCTGATCGAATCTCACTGCTGTTGGGTCTTTTTCAGGATCGGCAGTATAAATACCATCAACCCTTGTTCCTTTGAGAATGGCATCGGCCTTGATCTCTACAGCACGCAGTGCAGCAGCAGTATCTGTTGTGAAAAACGGGTTTCCTGTTCCGCCGGCAATCACAACCACATGGCCTGACTGAAGCAGCTCAATGGCACGTGGCCCGCTCATCGATTCGGCAATCTTGTCAATATACACACCCGACAAGAGCGACACTTTCACACCGAGAGCCTGCAATGCTGACTGAACGGCCATGCTGTTGATCACTGTGGCGAGCATTCCCATATAGTCACCCTGTACCCTGTCCATGCCTTGACTTGCCCCTTGCAAGCCTCTGAAGATATTTCCACCTCCAATGACGATAGCAATCTGTGCGCCTGCATCATAAGCTGCTTTCACCTCCTGCGCATAAGCATTCAGTCTTTGTGGATCAATGCCATAGTTTTGGCTCCCTTCGAGCGCCTCGCCGCTCAACTTCAATAAAACCCTCTTATATTTCATCTGTTTTCAATTAAAACCAATATCCGATATTTACAAAAGTACTCATCCCACTTGCTCTGTTACCCCCCATCAGCGAAAGTTCAACCGGCCCTACGAAACTGTCGTACGAAAACGTAACGCCATATCCCACAAGTAATTCGGGCTTTACAAACAAGTCTTCAATGTCTATTTCGATGTAGCCAATGTTAATTTTCGGGCTGATGTAAAATTTGTCAGCAATCTGATACTGCCAGGCAGCATGCATTGAAACCTGATTCAGCCCGGTCTGCTCAACAAATCTATGTCCTATAAATGGAATGAAACCATCGAAGTACGTAAAATTGGATTGTCCCCCCATAAAAAAGAAATGTGTGAGACTGGGGTATTTGTCAAAGAAGGTGACACCGGCTGTGAGGCCGGTTTTTATTGTACTTCTTTTACTAACAGGAAAGTTTTTGTCGTAATTCAAAGCAAAAATCAATGCTTTTCCGCCAAAAAGTTCGAGTGAGTCATTTCCGATGGGGCCAACATACTTTATACCGAAATTCATTTTGTGGCCTGTTGTTGAGAAATAATTCCTGTTATACGTGTCAATGGACCATAAAGCTCCGGCAACAAAATTCTTATCAAAGTCAGCATTGTCGAAAATCGGATTGCCAAAGCCGCTGTTTGTGCTCAGGCTCTCAACCCTGGCCCCAACCCTGAGGCGCATTGTGTTGCGATAAGTCCATTGGGCGAAAGCGCCGATAACATATTGATTAAACTTCAACACATCGCCCAACTCGTTGCCATTGTATGAGTTTAGTCGCAATGAAAGTCCTGAGGCATGAAGTCCGAATCCTATTTTCCTCCCCCTGTCAACCAGATACAAGGCTTTGAATTGTGGATTCTCGCCAAGATTGATATCTGCAAACAACTTCGACCCTTTGATCAATACATTCTTGAAAGTGGCATTGAGTAAAAGTCCCACTTTGTAATCAGAATCATAATGCAGACCGGCACCAAAAATCCCTGAACTGGCTTCGGTGATTTCGAAAACCAATCCTGCACCATACTCATTTGGAATGAAATAGAAGTTTATCAGTTCAAAAAAACCACTGCCGTATGCTCTTTTCACCGACTCAATCACCTCTTCCAGGTGAATCCACGACATGGGTTTGATATCCAAAGCTCCGTCGAGGTATTCGCGCGAAACCATTTTCAGGCCTTCATACCTGAACTCTGTAATAAAAATCGAATCTAAAGGAGCTGCATCAAGCACGCGGGCAGACCGGGGTGAGATTAGGTTCAGCGAGTCGGCAAGCCGTTTGAGCGCCGGAAGTTGCGCCCTTGCTGCATCTTCTCCACGCTTGATGATGGAGTCATATGCAGTGAAACTCATCATATCATAGCCTTCGAGGTTGGGTTTGATATAAAAATCAGTGAGCCTCATCGCTTTGTTGTTGGCATCAATGCGGTAGAATGATGTCACCTGGTCCAACACCTTAAATGCAGAGTTGATTTCATCAATCTTTGCCAAGCCTGACTGCACATCAACACCCACAATAATATCCGCACCACGCTTTTTCACTTCCTCAACAGGAAAGTTATTGATCACTCCTCCATCAACAAGTGTGTGATTATCAATAACAATGGGTATAAAATAACTTGGGATTGACATGCTGGCGCGCACCGCCTTGTGGAGAACGCCCTTTTCCAGCACGACATTGGCACCATCTCCAAGATCTGTTCCGATGCACAGAAAAGGTGTTGGAAGCTGTTTGAAATCGCTGGTTCTGTATGCTGGGCTGAGGTATTTTGCCAACAAAAGATCTACCATCTGCCCGGTGTATAAACCGGTTTTTACCCTTACCTTCTTTTCAACAACAGGAAAAGTCATTAAAAAGCGGTCAGAGTTTTGCTTTTCCTCAATAGGGATGTACATCCTGTCTATTTTGTCAGCCATAAGGTTGTCCCAATGCTGCTGCCGAACAATTTTTTCCATTGTATCAGGGTGATATCCAAGTGCATACAAGCTACCAAAGATACTTCCCATGCTTGTTCCGCTGATAAAATCAAACTGTAATCCTGCCTCTTCAAACACCCTGATTGCACCAATATGCGCAAAACCCTTTGCACCACCGCCGCTAAGCACCAATCCAAGCTTCGGATAGTTTTTCTTTTTTACATTTTGAGATAGGAGATTTTCGATTGGCAGAATGATTAGTAGAAGCATAATGCCAAACAGAGAATGTCGTTTCATATGTGTTGTTTTCAAAACTTTGGCTCAAAGCCGGAGTATTCCAAATCGAGTTTCTTAAAGCCTAAAAACACATTTCCGGCTTCACCATAAAGAAAATTCGTTACGGTGACTACATAAGTGTAATTTCCGGAAAAGCCGATGGAATCATAGAAACCAATATTCAAATATCCGGTGTCGTTTGTTACTGAAACTGATTGCCGGCCATCGCCGATGCGCTCAACCATCCACACAGCATCCTCTGAAAAGGTGATTCTTGTTTGCTTTTGGCCAACCGATTGGTTGTTGAACAATATCACAAAATCATCAGGTGGATTGGTAATCTCCTGGGTATAAACGTAGGTGAAACGGTCTTCTCCCTCGATTGGTTCAGGTTTGCAGGAGGGCAGCATCAAAGCTCCCAGCAATACACTTCCAATTACCCATTTGATAAATTTTTCCATCTTTTGCTATTGTTGAAATTCTGTTGAGTAGATTTTCACCACTAAATTACAACAAATCAAGCTTCTCCGGCATTTTTTCCGTGACAATTTTTATATTTCTTGCCACTTCCGCACGGACAGGGCTCGTTTCGGCCAACTTTTTTCTCTGCAACAACAGGTTGTGTCACTTCTTTTTGCTGGGTATTGCTGTGTGCCTGCGACAAAAGATCGTTGCGTTCTTCTTTTATTTTGCTTCTGTCAATACCCTTTGCGCGCTGTGCTTCACGCACATTTGCCGAGTCCTGAATCGGTATGTCGGCGCGCATCAGGAACGAAATCACTTCGCGGTTGATGCGGTGAACCATTGACTTAAACAACTCAAACGATTCAAACTTGTAAATCAGTAAGGGATCCTTTTGTTCGTAGGTAGCATTCTGCACCGACTGCTTCAAATCGTCGAGTTCGCGCAGGTGTTCTTTCCATGACTCGTCAATCAAGGCAAGCGAAATACTTTTCTCAATGGACAGGCTCACTTCTCTCGGGCCATTTTCGACAGCCTTTTTCAAATTCACGATCACCTGCATTCCTTTGTTCCCGTCGGTGATTGGGATGGCTATATTTTCGTACTGTTTCTGGCGTTCAAACACATCGTGGATCACAGGCATGGTTTTTTCACCAATTCTTTTCGTTTTTTCTTTGTAGGCGTTGCTCGATTTAGCAAACAATTTTTCGTTGAGTGCATCGGTCTTTCCCTGGAAAAACTCCTCGTCGCCGAAAGGTGGTTCGAGTCCCATATTTTTGAGCACAGAAATCCTGAAGCTTTCAAATTCACGTTGTTGCAAGCCTTCGTTGATCAGATTCTCACCCAGGTCGAACAACATATTTGAGATATCAACCGAAAGACGTTCTCCAAACAAGGCATGGTGGCGTTTTTTATAAATCACCTCGCGTTGTGCATTCATCACATCGTCATATTCAAGCAGGCGCTTACGTGTGCCGAAGTTGTTTTCTTCAACTTTTTTCTGAGCACGCTCTATGGATTTGGTAATCATCGAATGCTGAATCACCTCACCTTCCTTGAGTCCGAGACGGTCCATCAGTCCGGCGATACGACCCGACCCGAACATACGCATGAGGTCATCTTCGAGCGAGACAAAAAACTGCGAACTTCCGGGGTCGCCCTGACGTCCGGAACGACCACGCAACTGACGGTCAACACGCCGTGATTCGTGCCGCTCCGTGCCGATAATTGCCAAACCTCCGGCTTCTTTCACACCGGGTCCGAGCTTGATGTCGGTACCACGACCTGCCATATTGGTGGCAATAGTGACAACGCCAGCCTGCCCGGCTTCCTTTACAATCTGGGCTTCGCGCTGGTGCAACTTGGCATTCAACACATTGTGTTCTATACCTTTACGCTGTAGCATCCTGCTGAGCAGCTCACTGGTTTCAACAGATGTTGTACCAACGAGCACAGGACGTTTTGCATTGACAAGCGATACAATTTCATCAATCACTGCATTGAACTTCTCGCGTTTTGTCTTGTAAACAAGGTCTTCGCGGTCATCACGGGAGATGGGTTTATTGGTCGGAATCACAACCACGTCGAGCTTGTAGATGTCCCAAAACTCACCTGCTTCTGTTTCAGCAGTACCTGTCATACCGGCCAGTTTCTTGTACATCCTGAAATAGTTCTGGAGTGTGATGGTGGCATAAGTTTGGGTAGCTGCTTCGATTTTAACATTTTCCTTGGCTTCGATGGCCTGGTGCAGGCCGTCGGAATAGCGCCGGCCTTCCATGATACGTCCGGTTTGTTCATCAACGATCTTGATCTTGTTTTCCATGATCACATACTCAACGTCTTTTTCGAAGAGTGTGTAGGCTTTCAGCAGTTGATGAACGGTATGCAGACGCTCTGATTTGACGCTGAAATTGCGTATCAGATCGCTTTTACTTTCGAGTTTTTCCTGATCAGAAAGCTGTTGTCTTTCTATTTCAGCAATCTCAGCACCTACATCGGGAAGAATAAAAAAGCCCGGATCATTGTAAGAAGTTGTGAGCAGATCAATCCCTTTTTCGGTAAGTTCAACAGAGTTGTGTTTCTCGTCAATCACAAAAAACAGCTCATCGTCAATGATATGCATGTTTTTGGCTTGCTCCTGAAGGTAAAAACTTTCGGTTTTTTGCATCAGGCTGCGCATCCCTTCCTCGCTCAGGAACTTGATGAGTGCATTGTTTTTTGGCAGCCCTCTGTATGCCCTGAAAAGCAGGTCGCCACCACGTTTTTCATCTGCCGGCTTAGGTCCCTGAAGCAGTTTTTTTGCTTCTGCCAGTATTGAACTGACGAGGGTCTTCTGCGCGTTATAGAGTTTTGTTACGTCAGGTTTGAGCACATCAAACTCCTGATGATCGCCTTTTGGTGTCGGGCCGCTTATGATAAGAGGTGTTCGTGCATCGTCAATAAGCACAGAGTCAACCTCATCCACGATGGCATAATGATGTTTGCGCTGCACAAGTTCATCAGGATTGCCTGTCATATTGTCACGCAGGTAATCGAAACCAAACTCATTATTGGTTCCATAGGTGATGTCGGCTAAGTAGGCCTTCCGGCGGGCGGTTGAATTTGGTTCGTGCTTATCAATGCAATCAACAGTGAGTCCCAGGAAGTTATAAAGCACTCCCATCCACTCCGAGTCGCGTTTGGCAAGATAGTCATTCACTGTAACAACGTGTACTCCTTTTCCGGCTAATGCATTCAGATAGACGGGTAAGGTTGCAACAAGGGTTTTACCTTCACCTGTCGCCATTTCTGAGATTTTTCCCTGATGAAGGACAATCCCCCCGATAAACTGCACATCGTAATGCACCATGTCCCAGCGAATTGTATTTCCGCCAGCCACCCAGGAGGTGGAGTAGTATGCTTTGTTGTCTCTGATTTCGATAAAATCATGGTAAGCAGCCAGATTGCGGTCGAGCTCGGTTGCTGAAACTTCGATGTACTCATTTTCTTTGAAAAGATTCGAAGCTGCTTTCATCACCGCAAAAGCCTCGGGCAGAACTTCGCTCAGAACTTCTTCAGTTTTATCGTATTGAAGCTTTTCTAACTTATCAATCTGATTGTAAATCTTCTCCTTTTCACCCGCTTCGAGTTCAAACTGTTCGTCAATTTGCTGCTTCAAACGGGCAATTTCGGCTTCTTCATTGGCAATAGCAGCAGCTATCTTTGCCTTAAACTCATTGGTTTTATTGCGCAGCTGATCCACCGGCAACTTGCTTATTGTGGTGTATGCAGCAATGGTTTCTTGCAAAAGAGGTTGTATGGCTTTTAAATCTCTTGTGGATTTGTCACCAAATAGTTTTTTAAAAAAAGAAAGCATATCTTTAAAATTGTAAAGTCACAGCCATAGCTGTCAATAATCATTCCGAAAATGTCGGGAGGCAAAATTAAGCCATTTTTTAACCCAATAATAATCTGGAGCCCATTTGACTGCAAAAGGTTCCGGTTTCACTTCTGAATTTGTTTCATCAGCCTGTTCAAATGAAACTCAAGGCTTTCGCCAACCGGGGGAGCCGGCGCCATTCCGATCTTCTGTCCGGGAAGCAACAGTATGATCTCCGGAAACACCTTGATATTATAGTGTTCATAAACAAGCATATCCTCGCCCGATGTAAAAACCTGCCAGTTCAAGCCGTTCTGCTTCAAAAATCCGAGGGTTGGTTTATGCACATCAGATGTTGCTATCACAATGACTTCCAGTGTATTGCCATACTTTGAAACGAGATCATTGAGGTCAGTTATTGTTTTTTTACATACTTCACAAGCATTCCTGACAAAAACCAAAATCCTGATCTTATCAGTTTCGGAAAGCTGTTTTTCTTTTCCGTTTATGTCAAAAAGATTCAGTGCAGGAGCCGGAGTTCCGGGCATCAGATGACGCCTTGCCACCAAAATATTACCGGCAATTCGTCTGTGTTCCCTAATTGGCGATTCCTTCCTAAACTGTTCAAGCACAGCATCAACAGTGCCTGAATAGAAAGAAGGATTGTAGTAGTTGAAATTTAAATGCATCAACACCACCAACTCGCGAAGTTGGGCATCGCCGCTGAATAAATCATCTTTTGCAATGTATTTCAGCAAAGGTTTCATTCCTTCGGCACAGGCATTTGCAAAGCCATCCATATTTGTTGCTTTACTCGTCGTTAAAAAATAATCGCCAAAATACTGCTCCAGCATGGCCATATATTCCGGATTACGATAGCCGACTGCCCTTTTTTCAAAAAAGCGGGCGAAGATTTGTTGTGGTGTAAGTTTGCGGATTGGCGACTCCACTGAGGCAAGCTTCCAATAGTTGTAGTCGTTCAAAAACGGACTGCTCAAGGACGGAATACTATTTTTCACCGAAACAGCCAAACTGTCGAGATAGTCGGTGCGACCCGAACGTAATGCAAGATTAAACTTTTTGACAACGAAAGCATTGTAAATAAAATTCACCATTTCATATTGCTGCTGCAAGCCATCGTCACTTGCGTTTTTAATTTCAAGCCGCAAAGGTTGCGGGTCAAAATAAGAAGTATTGTTTTCGCCATTCAGCGTAAGCGCCAGGATATAGGATGCACCCGGACTCAGAAGCAGACCTGTCTTATTCATTCCAATGGCAATTTGCCCAAATTCGGGCTGCTCCAATTGAAAACGAAGCTCAAAACTGCCCTTAAAATCGGTGATGGTGCCAGCAAAAACACTGTCCTGCATTGACACATAATCTTTTGGGATGAGGATTCTGACTTGCTTGCCCGGCAAAACCGAACTGCCTTTGATCACAACATTTTGAGCAAACAGAACGGATGTAAACAAACTAAGTAAAACAAGAAAATAGCGCATGAAAGATATTTTGAAAAGAACGCCGTCATGTTAATCATATTGCAATTGAATTCCATCCGGAATAAAACTGCTCACATCGCCACCATTTTTAAATACATCCCTTACAATTCCGGAAGTCACCGGAGTCAATTCGGGAGAAGTAAGCAGAAAGACGGTTTCAACATCGGGCAATAACAACTTATTCACCTGCCCAATTCCCCTTTCGAACTCAAAATCTGCCGATGTTCGAAGCCCGCGCAGGATAAAACCGGCATTCGACTTTCTACAATAATCAACCGTAAGTCCTTCATATACTGCCACTTTCACCTGAGGATAATCTCTGAAAACATATTCGATCCAGGAAAGTCGCTTTTCGATCGAAAAGAAATAGTTCTTCTGAGAGTTTGTTCCAATTGCCACAATTATCTCATCAAACATGCTCAGTGCACGCAACACCAAAGCTTCGTGCCCACGCGTTATCGGATCGAATGACCCTGGAAATACTGCTCTTTTCATCAACTGTAATTTTTTATACTGATACCTGCAGGATGGGCCTTCGCAGCAAAATTCGGTTTATGATGGCTATGACCCTGCTTCTATTAAAAGTTGCGTTCAAAATCTTTTAAATTAAATGTCCCAGAACTTCATGTACTGAACGGTATGTTCGCGACAAAATGTCAGGGAGCTTTTCTGCCGAAATCCATTCAGCACGTACAATTCCTTCCGAGAGCTGCGGTTGTGGCACTTTATCGCCCTTGTATTGCATCTCAAACCAGCAGCTGTGCTTCAGATGCCATTTTCCTTTCAGAAAATAGCAATGCCATGTATCTGGCAGAGGCTTGATCACCAGTAATTTATCAAGACCGGTTTCTTCTTCAACCTCCCGGAGGGCCGTCTGCAAGTGTACCTCTCCCGGATCAACATGCCCCTTGGGCAGGTCCCAGAAATCATTCCGAAAGATAAACAAGGTTTCGTTATTGTGATTTTTCACCACGCCACCCGCGGCTTCCACCTGAACCATGGAAGGCATCCAGGCCTTAAAGAATAATGCCGGCGAAGATGCGCTTCTGACATGAAGGTCCTCTTTTCTGACACCTGTGAGCCAATCATATAAAAGCGCCGAAGATGGTTCCGAAATTTTAGAACCAAAGTGCAAATCATCAGATTGCCTGTCCTCTCTCATCAATTTGATGCTCCTCGATTCACAAAAAACTTTATACATTTGCCCCATGAATAATAATGATCAATCAACATTAGCCCTCGCAGGATTTCTTTTGCAAATTAAAGCAATTAAACTTAATCCCACCAAACCATTTACCTGGGCATCAGGATTAAAAAGTCCGATCTATTGCGACAACCGCATCACACTATCCTATCCAAAAATCAGGACACATATCCGTCAGGAATTTGTTAGGCTGATACTCGAAAAATACGAAAAGCCTGACCTTATTGCCGGTGTTGCCACAGGAGGCATAGCTCAGGGCGCGCTCGTGGCGCAGGAGCTCGGCTTGCCTTTTGCGTATGTGCGCAGCGAAAAAAAATCGCACGGACTCACAAATCTCATCGAAGGGGTGGTTGAGGCAGGACAATCAGTTGTTGTGATCGAAGACCTCATCTCGACAGGTGGCAGCAGCCTCAAAGCTATTGAAGCCCTGCGCGAAAAAGGTGCAATCGTCAAAGGCATGATGGCCATTTTCACTTACGGAATGCAATCAAGTGCCGAGGCTTTCCGAAGTGCAGCCTGCGAGCTAACTACACTCACCGACTTCGAAACATTGCTTGCAAAGGCTATTGACGAAAATTATATCAACGAACAGGAACAAGCCTCACTGATCGAATGGAAACAGGATCCTAAAGCATGGAGCGACAAACACTTAAATCTCTAATCTCATGAATATATCAAGCAACTGGAAAGAAATAAAAGGCAACACCAACCAGGTGTATGATTTTGCAAGCGACCTTACAAATATGGGTGGTTTGATGCCTGAACAGGTTGTCAACTGGCAAGCCGAAAAAGACAAATGCTCCTTCACGGTAAAAGGAATGACCAGCCTGAGTTTACGTATTGAAGAACAAATCCCGGGCAAAAGACTTCGTCTTGTACCCGATGGAAAATCACCATTCGACTTTGAACTCCTGCTCCACCTGCGCGAAAAAACCACTGCAAGTTGTGAAGCCATGGTTGAAGTTTCTGCAGAGCTTAACCCGATGCTTGCCATGATGGCCAAACGACCACTGCAAAACCTTGTTGACATTATCGTGGAAAAACTGAGCCAGAAAACTTTCTGATACCTCAGTGGATAAAAACTATTTCCTTTAGATCAAATTCCATTACGTCGCCATCATCTGTTTTCAGCCGGAGGTGCCCGTATGCATTTACTCCGGTGATTGTACCGCTTATCTGATCTTTGCTCACCAGATAATTCCGTTTCTCATTGTAATACAATAGATTAGTCAAATAGTCTTCGTGTATTTTTTCGCGCGAGAATCGAAATTCATTGATCTTTGAGGCAAAAACCACTAAAAAAACATCCAAAACATCCTCCACTTTCACCGCTTCACCGAGCAATTGTTTCATCGAAACCGGGTTTGGAATGGATTGAGGAAAGTTTTGTTCGTTAATATTTAGACCGATGCCAACGATGGTTAATTCAATTTCCCGTCCCTGTATCAGATTGGAAATGAGGATGCCTGCAATTTTTTGATCGCGGCAATAAATGTCGTTTGGCCATTTAATAAAGAGCTTTTCATTTTCTAAAAACTGCCCAACTGTTTCGAGCAAAGCCAACGAAACAATTTTTGTAAGCTCAAACTGCTCCTCAGGTCGCAAAAAGTCAGGCTTAAAACCAAGACTAAGCAAAAGGTTTTTTCCGTCTGAACTAAACCACATGTTTTGCTCAAGACCCTTACCTGCTGTCTGAAAAGCAGCTGTGACACAAACCGGCTTACGGACAGCATTGTTCATGTACATTTCGTGCACAACTTTGTTGGTTGAATCGGCCACTTGCAAAACAATTCTTTCAAAATTCATTTAAGAGATTTTGCAACAAAGCTAAAACTAAATTCGCGACTGACCTTTTGTCAGCAAAATGCTATTTGTAGGTCTTGAACCAAAAATGCCTAATTTTGTTGTTTGATTTATTTAACAATGAGAAAACGTCATCAGATCGAAAACACGCCGGAAGTGCTCAAAACCATCATCCAAACCATTCAGGACAAAAAAGGAAGTGATATTATCAGCCTCAATTTAAAGAAGATACACGCTGCTGTAACTGATTATTTTGTCATTTGTCATGCGCCGAGCCGCACACAGGTTGTTGCTATTGCCGGCCACATTGTGGACGAAGTGAGCATAAAATGCGGACAAAGACCCTACAACAAAGAGGGTTTTGAAAACGCGGAATGGATTTTGATTGACTATGTGGACGTTGTCGTACATGTTTTTTTGGATAGTACGCGGAATTTCTATCAGCTTGAACGTTTGTGGGCCGATGCAGAAAAAACAGTTTACGACGACGAAGCGAAATAACTAAAGAACGATAAAAATAAATGAGCAAAGAAAAAAACGAAAAACCGCTCCTTCCAAAGACTCCTAAAAGTGATGATCAAAAATCAAAATTTAGTTTTTATTGGGTTTATGGATTATTGGCAGTGATTTTTATTGGGCTTCAATTCTATAGCTGGGACACAGGCACCAAAAGAATCGAAAAAGGAGAACTGCTTAAAATGTTGCAGGAGCAGGATGTGGATAGCATCATTCTCGTAAACAAGGAATCAGCCGAGATTTTTGTCAAGGCCGAAAGATTAAGCAAATACAAAGGTGAAGACGGAAAGCCAAAGAGCAAAAAAGTGACTTTTGGCGTTAGTCAGCCGGATTTTTTATACCAGATTGGTGAAGTTGGTACATTCGAAGATGACCTGAGACGCGCGCAGGAAGGCATCAGCAATCCTGTTTTCGCAAAGATAGTAAGCAGAAGAAACTGGACCACCGAAATACTTGGCTGGATTCTGCCCGTACTTCTGCTTGTCGGCGTTTGGTTTTTCATCATGCGGATGATGAGTCGCGGAGCCGGTGGAGCCGGTGGACAAATCTTTAACATCGGGAAATCAAAAGCGCAGCTCTTTGACAAAAACACCAATGTAAATGTCACCTTTAAAGATGTGGCAGGCCTCGAGGAAGCCAAAGTTGAGATCATGGAAATTGTTGACTTTCTCAAAAATCCCGACAAATACACCAAGCTGGGCGGCAAGATTCCAAAAGGCGTATTGTTGGTGGGCCCTCCCGGTACAGGTAAAACACTGTTGGCTAAATCAGTAGCCGGTGAAGCTCATGTGCCTTTCTTCTCGATTTCAGGTTCTGACTTTGTGGAAATGTTTGTTGGTGTCGGCGCTTCACGTGTGCGCGACCTCTTCAAGCAGGCAAAAGAAAAGTCGCCATGCATCATCTTCATTGACGAGATTGACGCCATTGGTCGTGCAAGGGGAAAAAACCCTGCAACAGGCGCCAATGATGAACGCGAAAACACATTGAACCAACTACTTACCGAAATGGATGGTTTTGGCACCAACTCAGGCGTGATTGTGCTTGCAGCCACAAACCGTGCAGATATCCTTGACCGTGCGCTGATGCGCGCCGGACGTTTCGACCGACAGATTTATGTGGAACTGCCTGACCTTGAAGGCCGTAAAGAAATTTTTGATGTTCACATGCGCCCTCTGAAACTCGATGGCAGCGTTGACAAAGATTTTCTGGCAAAACAAACACCCGGCTTCTCAGGTGCCGACATTGCAAATGTTTGTAACGAAGCAGCGCTCATCGCGGCAAGACATTCACATGAAAACATCAACAAGCAAGACTTCATGGATGCCATAGACCGTATCATCGGCGGGTTGGAGAAGAAAAATAAAATCATCTCGGTCAGCGAGAAAAAGGTCATTGCGTTTCACGAAGCCGGTCATGCCACAGCAAGCTGGCTGCTCGAACATGCGCACCCCCTGGTAAAAGTAACCATTGTTCCCCGTGGAAAATCGCTCGGCGCTGCCTGGTATCTGCCCGAAGAACGCAGCATAACAACCTACGAGCAAATGTTTGATGAGCTTGTGGCAACTTTGGGAGGACGTGCTGCCGAACAGGTGATTTTTGGCAAAATTTCGACCGGAGCCCTGAGCGACCTCGAAAAAGTGACCAAGCAGGCTTATGCCATGGTAACCTATTACGGCCTGAGCAAAAAAGTTGGAAACATCAGTTTTTATGACTCCACCGGACAACAGGAATTTGCTTTTAGCAAGCCGTTCAGTGAAAAGACGAATGAAGTGATTGACGAAGAGATCAGCACAATTGTGGAATCGGCTTACACCAAGGCTGTTCAAATTCTGACGGATAATCAGGACGGACTGACACAGCTTGCCAACAAACTGCTTGAAAAAGAGGTAATTTTCGGAGAAGACCTGGAACAAATCTTTGGAAAGAGACAGTGGGTTCGCGAGGAGATACCTCATGTGGTCAATGGCACTGAATACGAGCAAAAATTACCAAGCCCTGCAGCTGAAGACAACGCAGGTACATCCAACTGAAACATTCAATTGTTGAAGTATGAAAGACGCCACCCCAAAAGAACAAATCATGAGCAAGGTCAGAAACGCGCTCATTGAAAAAACAGAAAACCCGTATGCTGAAAACGAGGTAAACCTTGAAGTGATCCGCGAAACCGACCCCAACGATGAAGCCGAAGTTGCTTTTGCGCAAGAATTGATCGCTGTGGGCGGCAATTTTATATATTGTGAAAACGAGCACGATTTTATGGACAACCTGGCCGACCTGATGCAGGACAGAAGCTGGCCATCAATTTGGTGCCAAAACGATCGAATCGTTCAACTGCTCCATACCGCCGAGATTCCGCATTTCAAAGAACCCGCCGGCGATGAAAACCCATTGGTTGGATTGACTTCGTGTGAAAAACTCGTTTCGCGCAGCGGAAGCATCCTTGTTTCCGATGCCGAAGTAAGCCACCGCGGTGCCTTTTCATTTCCTGACATTCACCTTGTTCTGGCTTATAATTCGCAAGTGACTGCCACAATAAAATCTGCACTTGCCGGCATTAAAAACAAATACAACGGAAGCATTCCATCACAGCTCACCTTCATTACAGGCCCCAGCCGCACTGCCGACATCGAAAAAACCCTGGTCAAAGGTGCTCATGGCCCCAAAGAGCTGTTCGTGTTTCTGATTGACGATTTTTAAATCGTTGCTTTTCAATGCTAATTTTTAATATGTTTGCAGATTGCTTAAACGCAACGCACAACATACTATGAGTAATTTAGTTACCCGAACCATTTACGGACTCATCTTTGCTATCATCATGATAGGCAGCATGATAGCCGGGCCAAAAACCCTCAGCATTTTGATGGGAATCGTAAGCATTATCGGGACAACCGAAATACTCAGACTTCACAAAAAAATGAAACTCAAGCGTGTTGACAGATTTTTTGTTTCATTAATTTCATTGTCTGCCTACCTTCTGATTGCCCTGACCGCACTCGAAATTACACCGCTCCGTTCGTTGGTTTTACTCATTGCATTGTTGTTTTTTCCATTTCTTCATGCGCTTTTTTCGAGGAAACATACCTTTCAGGAAATAGCTCCGCTGCACTGGGCATCATTTGTTTTTGTTGCATTGCCATCTTCGCTCACACTTTTTTTCTATTTGCCCGAATATGTGGGAGATTATGCAGGAACTTATTTGCTGCCGAGCGTGATTGCCGGTATCTGGATCAACGACATTTTTGCATACCTGGTGGGTGTGAAATTCGGCAAACACCGTCTTTTTGAAAGAGTTTCGCCCAAGAAAAGCTGGGAAGGCAGCATTGGCGGCTTGATATTTACACTGGTTGCCGCGGCATTGGTTTCTATCTATACCGAAAAAATAGACCTAACTGATGCGCTTGCCCTTGCCCTCATCATCGTTGTGAGCGGAAGTCTTGGCGACCTCGTAGAATCCATGCTGAAACGACAAGCCAATGTGAAAGACTCTGGAAAACTTATACCCGGCCACGGCGGCATACTCGATCGTTTCGACGCTGCTTTTATGGCCATTCCTTTCGTGTTTATTTACCTGATAATGAATACCTAACATGCATATTCACAAAAAAGGAATTCCAATCATATTCATTACTGCCGTGGTTCTGGCAGTGCCGGCAGCAATCACTTTTTTCTTCAATCCAGTTTTTGCAATCGCACTACCGATTTATATAGGTTTGCTGGCAATCTTTTTTTGGACAATCAGCTTTTTTCGTGTACCTCACCGACAAGCAACGCTTGCCGACAATGCAGTGATTTCATCTGCCGACGGAACTGTGGTGGTAATAGAAAAAGTGTTTGAACCGGAATACTTCAAAGACGATCGTTTGCAGATTTCTGTTTTCATGTCGCCGTTTAATGTGCATGTCAATTGGTTTCCCATGAATGGTGTGGTGAGTTATATGAAATACCATCCCGGAAAATTTCTGATTGCCAACCATCCGAAATCCTCCACCGAAAACGAACGTAATACCATGGTAGTGAAAGATGCTGCCGGACGTGAAGTGCTCGTGAGACAAGTGGCTGGAATGATGGCGCGACGCATTGTCTGGTTTACAAAAACAGGCGAAAAAGCCGCCCTTGGAAGCGAATTTGGATTGATTCGTTTTGGGTCACGTGTTGACTTTTACGTGCCAACAGACGCACAGATACAGGTGAAAATCGGCGACAAAGTGAAAGGACAGATCACCGTTTTGGCAGAGATTTGATTTTTTTCAAACAAAACAGCTCATGCGATTGAATTCAATCCTGATGTAACTGATAAAATCATAAAGCTATGAGAAAAACATCCGTATTCAATAAATTTTGGGTACAAACCATGGTTTTCTTCCTCGCTCTGATTGTTATATTCTTCTTCTTAGGTTATGATGATGTGTTTTTTTTAGGCCCTCATGGAATTCATTTTATGAGACAAACAGACAGCCTGTCTTTTGCATCGCAGTACTTCAACAAATCTTTCAATTTTTTTGAACCCAGACTATATAATCTATCAAATACGGACGGCAAAGCCGCTTGCGAATTTCCACTGACCTATTATATTACGGCTATGCTGTATGCGGTCTTTGGAAAAAATATGCTCACATTGAAATTGTTGAATCTTGTAATTTTGAGTTCGGGGGTATATGCAGTTTTCAGAATGAGTTATCTCCTACTCCGCGATTACTTTTATGCTGCAGCTGTTAGTTTGTTTCTTTTAAATTCAACTGTTTTCAATTATTACGCCTTTAATTATCTACCCGATTCTCCGGCCTTAGGCTTTACTTTTTTAGGATGGTATTTCTTTTATAAATATCAGGAAGAGAAAAAAAGAAATACCTTGTCACTAAGCTTTGCTTTCTTTCTTCTTGGCAGTCTCATAAAAGTAACCTATCTGATCAATCCACTTTCCATTTTGGCACTTGCATTTTACAGGCTCGTTTTCAATAGAGCTGATACTGAACAGAGAGCACTCATTATCAATATTCTTCGCTTAGGCATTGGACTTATTGTAATCGTACTTTCCTGGAATATTTTTATGCTGTATTACAACAGCCTCAATGATTCTATATCATTCAATACAAGCGCGTTGCCAATTTGGGATCTTTCAATAAATCAAATAAACGAAGTTTGGGATTCGATGCGAAATTATTGGCATACAAAGTATTTTGCACAATCATCGTTTCACCTTCTGTTTGTCATCATCTTTTTCCAATTCGTTTTTGTCAAAAAATCGAATTTCACTTTGTCATTTCTAACACTGCTGCTTTTGCTTGGATCTTTGTCCTATTTCATTCTGTTTTATTCGCAGTTTAGGGACCATGACTATTATTTTTTAGCTTTCATGCCCCTTGTGGTTATGTTTTTGATTAACGGAGTTAATATACTCCGAAATATCACAGCAAATAAATACGTTCACATAGCAGCAAAAACAGTACTCAGTATCGTTATAATTGCGGGTATTAATTATTCGAGAATGAAACTAACCGACAGAAATGAAATTGCCAGCGACATGTTCACGAAAATTGGTTTTTTGATTCAGGAAAACGAGAAGGGCATCGAAAAGTTGAATCTTCCCTTGGACGCTAAGTTTGTTGTTGCCCCTGATTTAACACCTAACGGAGGATTGTTTTTTCTTAACCGAATGGGTTGGAATATAGAAAAAGCTGAAGACATTACTTTTGCCAAAATCAAATCTTTCAAAGACTTAGGAGCAGATTTTCTTCTAATTGATGACAGCTCCATTTCTCAGACAGCAGACCTAGAGGCTTTCGGGAAATTGATCTTCAAAGGTAAGGGAATTGAAATTTATAGCTTGAATTAAAGACTTAATTATCAGATGGCTTAACGTAATTTCCAAAACGACTTTGTCCTTATTTCAGTAAAGCTTGCTGAATTTTCTATTCCGTTTTAGCATCCTCATTTGTGTATTTCATCACATTTTCAGCATTAAATTCACAAGAAGCAATTCAAATTTCAATGCAGATAACATTCATATTGGCAAAATACTTGGCAAAATGACTAACGATAAAAAACACAGCACAAAACAATTAAGTCATTTCTGAATCCGCTATATTCTGCCTTTTAGGAAGGGAAAATATTACCAATATTTTTTAAGATCATTCGATAATTTCTACTTTTGCAATGCTGCCCAGTCTGAAAATTCGTTTTTCATAACGACATATCTTATTGCAAAAAATGATTTTCAACAATTACATCTTTTGGTTTCAAAATTCATTTTAGATAGAAGAACGAAACGAAATTTATTTCGTTGTTTGTTTAACCAAAACTAATTTCCGCGATATCACACTCTCATATTAGCACAACCAACCACCGACAGAACAGAACATGAAAAACAAATTACAACCCTCCAACTCGTCCTAAACCGGTTTGCTTTTCAGGAGTTTTTGCTGATCTTTTTCTTCGTTCTTCTCATCAATAATTATTTTCAGAATGACGATGTAAGAATCAGAGCCGATGGCAAAGGTTATTACGATTACCTGCCGGCACTCTTCATATACCATGATCTGAATTTTCAGTTCACTGACATATTGGTCACCGAATTGTACATTCACCGCGAGTCAAGCAATGGCTATCTGCCTGAAGTAAATGGAAAAAGAATAAACAAATATTTTGCTGGAACGGCCATCGCCCAGGCTCCATTTTTTCTTACTGCTCATGTCATTGCGAGTGCTGATGACAGCATCAAAGCTGATGGTTATTCTGCTATCTATCAGCGTTTTATATTCTACGCAGCTTTGTTCTACACCTTTCTCGGCTTGCTGTTTCTAAGGAAAATCCTAAGTCTGACCGGCATCGGCGGCCTTTACATATTCGTCTTGCAGGCCACGGTGCTTTTTGCAGGGTCATTGATGTATTATGTAAACAGCCTGCCTGCGTTCAGTCATGCTTATTCGTTCGGACTTTTCAACCTCTTTTTGTATTTGGTGCTTCTCTTTTTCAGAAAACCTAAAAAGCGATTTTTGCTTGGCGCAGCTTTTTGTTTGGGACTGATTGTTCTCATCAGGCCGGTCAATGTGTTGGTTGTGGCTTTCGTCCCCTTTCTTTTCGAGAGTCTATCAGATTTTAAAGAAAAAATCACCAACGTCCTCCTCAGACAATGGAAAACGTT
>DISP01000133.1 GCA_002421995.1 Bacteroidales bacterium UBA6207
TTGAAGACAAGCACAATTTGGTCTGTCCGTAGTTTCTGGTGCTTGAGCTTTAAAGCTTGAGGGCGAGGCATGTAAGGAATGAGTGTCAGGTTTTACTACTGTAAATGACTGACATGAATGACGCACATAACGAAGCCATCGGGCTTTAAAGACAAGCAGGATTTAGTATTTATTAAACCGTTTCCCGAAGACATAACTAATATAAAAATTGAGAAACAGGGTCTGGTCTCTGCCATCGTCCATGATGTTAAGCGTTTGCGGATAAAAGTCGAGTGCAACGCCTATTTCGGCAGCCCTGATAGAAGTTTTTACCGAACCAAATTCAAAATTCAAACCCAATTTTCCAAACACACCCGGCACAAGGTTAATCTCATTGAAACCTTTGGTATAAGGAGCTCTTCCGTAGATATCGTCCCATGAGTAGGCACTGTCGTCAAATTTTCCTGTCACAATATCGTAGTCGAGCTCGCCCGATGGCAGTTGAATAATCTTTATCACGAAGAGATAATAAGGTTTCTCAAGCGCAAGGCTCATTCCTGTTTCCCAGAACCAGCGCAATTCAACACCGCCCCAGTATGGTTTGCGGTTTAGAAGATATTTTTGCGCATATCCCGCACGCAAAACAATCACATCGTTGACCTTGCCATAGACATAGCGTTTGGAATTTTCCCAATAAGGATTGATCGTTTTAATCTCCTTACTCGATTTGAGGGTAACTGCCTCAAAAGCAAAGATGCGTGTGCGGAAGGAATTGATGTTTTTGCCGCTTCGGTAGCCCAGCCCAAAACCATGGTGATGTGCTATAGCCAGGCCGGTGCGTTCGCGGTTGTAAATAATCATATTATCAACCGAATCAACCAATGGCTCGGTTTGAGCGTGTGACAACTGATTCATCAGCAGCACAGTAATGAATCCTATCCAAAAGATGATCCGATGCATGTGTAGAGCCCTGGCTATCAGATCGGCAACAGGCAGCAAATCAGCTAGTACCGAACTTCTTTCTGAAACTTATGGGTTTCGCCGTAAGCTGAACATTTGGCTGAAGATTTGCATGAAGCAAAAAACAAGGTGCCGGCGAAGAGCAGAGCAGCGAAAAAAAAGATCTTTTTCATATTTTTACCAATTCTTTTTTCAGTTTGGAACAGCTTGCAAAGTAAATGGTTTTTCCTGAATCAAGGCCAACATAAAGATTATTTTCGCCTGAATGGTTGAGCCATCATTGCAATCACTGTCGTAAAACGCTAATAATGAATTAAAATTGCCCTGAATGGATATTTTACTTCCCGACGATTCGGTATTTCCGGATAAAACACCTGCGCCGGTCCGGCCGGTTATCGAAGAAAGCTGGCACAATGCCCTCAGGCATGAATTTAATGCACCATATTTTGCCGAGCTGAAAAAGTTTCTGGTTGATGAGAAGAAAAAACATATTGTTTTTCCTCCCGGAAACCTGATTTTCAACGCCTTCAACCTCACTCCCCTTCAAAAAGTAAAGGTGGTGATTCTCGGGCAAGACCCTTATCACGGTCCGGGTCAGGCACATGGTCTCTGTTTTTCAGTGCCCAATGGAGTAGCTGTACCGCCGAGTCTGCGAAACATCTACACCGAATTGAAAAACGATCTGCAGTTGTGCATCCCCTCTCACGGGTATTTAGAAAAATGGGCGAACGAAGGCGTTCTATTGCTCAATGCAACCTTGACTGTCAGGATGAGTCAGGCCGGTTCGCATCAGGGAAAAGGATGGGAACGCTTTACTGACGCGGCCATCAAGGCCGTCTCCAACGAACGTCAGGGTGTGGTGTTTCTGCTTTGGGGAAATTATGCCATTGCAAAAGAAGCGCTCATTGACACCAGTAAACACCTTGTGCTCAAGGCTCCGCATCCCAGCCCCCTGTCGGCTTCGCGGGGGTTTTTAGGCTGCCGCCACTTCTCCAAAACCAATAACTACCTGCTGCAAAATGGCCATCAGGCTGTTGACTGGCAAATCGAATAACAATAATCTAAAAAATCACAGCAAATGAGCGCACTTATTTTTGCCACCAACAACGCCCATAAACTCGAAGAAATAGCAGCCATCACAAAAGATCGTTTCAGGATTGTCAGCCTTGTCGAAGCAGGCATCACATGCGAAATACCCGAAACTTCAGAAACAATTGCCGGCAACGCGCTACAGAAGGCCCGTTTTATCTTTGATATGACCGGTGCAGATTGCTTTGCCGACGACACCGGCCTCGAGGTAGATGCACTCGGAGGTGCGCCGGGCGTGTACTCGGCAAGGTATGCCGGCCCCGCTGCCACCTATGAAGACAATGTTGTGAAGCTGCTGCATGCACTCGAAGGATGCACCAACCGCAGCGCACGCTTCAGGACGGTGATCGCGCTGATCCTTGGCGGCAAGTCCTATCTTTTTGAAGGACTTGCAGAGGGTAGCATCACAGTGAATCGTCGTGGCTTGGCAGGATTTGGCTATGATCCAGTTTTTTTGCCCTCTGGCATGACACAAACCTTTGCCGAGA
>DISP01000132.1:0-1100 GCA_002421995.1 Bacteroidales bacterium UBA6207
GTCTGCCACCAGGTGTCAACGATGGGGCATCGGTTTTTTCCAATGTGGTCGTGATACCAGTGCCATGCAGCTTCGTTGATAGGTTCGCCCACAGTTCCAAGTACTTTGAGCGAGCTGAGGTCTTTGTTTTCGAGCCATTCCATGCCGAGTGCCATCAGTGAGCGTATGGCAGTGGGGGCGGTATAGAACTGGTTCACACGATGTTTGTCAACGATGTCCCAAAACCTTCCGGCATCGGGCCAGGTGGGCACGCCTTCGAACATCAGCGTGGTGGCACCGGCAAGCAACGGGCCATAAACCAGGTAGCTGTGTCCGGTGATCCAGCCAATATCGGCAGAGCAGAAATAAATGTCGCCATCGCCATACTGAAAGATATTTCTGAAGGTATAAGCTGTGTAAACCATATAGCCTGCGGTGGTGTGTACCAGACCTTTGGGCTTGCCGGTTGAGCCGCTGGTGTAGAGTATAAAGAGTGGGTCTTCGGCGTCCATAACTGCTGGAGGGGTATCGGCAACGGCATCTGCCATTAGCTCGTGCCACCAGAAATCCCGTCCCTCTTTCATGTTGACAGCCTCACAAGTGCGTTGCAACACAATGGCTTTGTTCACACATTTGCAGGCTCCCATGGCTTCATCGGCAATTTGTTTCACCGGAATTGTCTTAGCGCCCCGGAATCCGCCGTCGGCTGTGATGAGCAGGCGTGCACCTGCATCTTGTAGTCTTTCGCTGAGCGATTGGGCTGAGAATCCTGCAAAAATAACAGAGTGAATAGCACCAATTCGCGCACAGGCAAGCATCGCAATGGCCAACTCGGGCACCATAGGCATATAGATGGCTACGCGGTCGCCTTTACGGATGCCTGATCGCAGCAATACATTGGCAAATTTCTTGACTTCGGTAAAAAGTTCTTCGTAGGTGAGGCTTCGGGCTGCTTCATTTGGATCGTTTGCTTCCCAGATGATAGCCGGTTGTTGCCCCCTGAAAAACATATGACGCTCGAAGATATTTTCGGTGATGTTGAGCCGTGCTCCGTCAAACCACTTGACATGCCCTTTGGTAAAATCCCAATCAAGAATAGTGTCCCATTTTTTACGCCAGTA
>DISP01000132.1:1160-18945 GCA_002421995.1 Bacteroidales bacterium UBA6207
CTATTTTAGCAGTTTTATGCATGTTTAGTGCGTTTTTAATCAATACGGGGCTCACAGATAGATGGTAGCGGAGGGGACGGCGCTGTTCTCTTTTTGTGTTAATTGTTTATGACTGATACGGAAGATTTTTCTTGATGGTTCATGGCTACAGATTGAGCTTTGTTTGAATGGCCTGCACCTGTCGTTGCAAATGTTTCACGGTTTCGGTGAGTGTGTCGCGTTCGCGGTTGGGTTCGGGCATTTCGGAGCTGATGTAATGAACAAATTTCCATACTTCTCTGACTTCGCCAACCGAAAGGTCGAAGGGTTCGTAGAGGGGGTTGAGCGAGTGCATGGTGAGTATTCCTTCTTCTCTGATTTTATTTTCAACTATTTTGAAAACAATGCCTTCGTCGCGTGTGAGGATGATGTATGGCTGATGGCTTCGGATGAAGTTCCAGTCAACAACATATTCGCCTGTCACGTAGGACTTGTCGGGGATTGGCAGCATAGAGTCGCCACTGATTTGGAAGCTGCGGTATTTTTTGCTGCTGGAGAGGAAGGGCAGGTGGAAGGCAGGCAGCACCTTGATATATTCAGGATCGGCAAAGCCGGTGGTGTATCCGGCTTTTGCTTTTTCTTCAACCAGTTCGATATTTTCGTTGTTACGGCTGTCAATGGTGGTGGTCAGCACCCGCAGCTCGCTGCCCTGGATATATACATCAAAACCTCTTTCGAGCTGGCGGAGCTGGCTTTCGCCCAAAGCCGAAAGATCAACTTTTACCAGTGTATCAATGGCAATGTTGAAGTGTTTGGAGAAGGCAATCAGCGCCTCGATGCCGGGCTGGGCAATTTGATTTTCGTAGCCGCTCAGCGTTGAACGCTTCATGTCAAGCGCAAAAGCCAGATCGTCCTGGGTGCGTCCTTTTCTTTTTCTGAGAAACCTGATGTTGCTGCTGAAGTGTGTCATAAATATTCATTTTTTTTCAAAAAAGCAGCCAACCTTTGGTTTTCAAACCTGATGGGCTGTGCTGCCGGCATTGTTGTTATTTTTTTTTGAAAAAAGTAAAAAATCACTTGCATTAATTTCAAAAATGATTAATTTAACGTCGTTGAAAATGATTAAAAACACGTCAAAGATACAATAATAGAATAAAATGTCAAGTAATTAAACAAAAAAAAGTCCTGGTAACGACTGCATCTGTGTTTTTGCTGTTGTTTTCGGGGGCGAATGCAAGGGGAGAAGATGAGCGAAAGAACGATTGTACATATGGATTTGGACACGTTTTTTGTGTCGGTTGAGCGTTTGGTCAACCCGATGCTTGCGGGCAAGCCTGTGATCATAGGGGGTATGTCGGACCGTGGAGTGGTGGCGGGTTGCAGCTACGAGGCGCGGCGTTTTGGTGTTCATTCGGCCATGCCGATGCGTATGGCTAAGCAGTTGTGCAGTCAGGCGGTGTATATACGTGGCGATATGGAGCTCTACAGTCGTTATTCGCGTTTGGTGACGGAGGTGATTGCCGAAGGTGCACCGGTTTATGAGAAGACTTCGATTGATGAGCACTACCTTGATCTGACGGGTATGGATCGTTTTTTTGGTTGCTACAAATGGACGCACGAACTGCGCGAGCGTATCATCCGGCACACAGGGCTTCCCATCTCGTTTGGTTTATCGGGCAACAAAACCGTTTCGAAGATTGCTACGGGCCAGGCCAAACCCAATGGCGAGTTGCAGATTGCGGCCACTGAAGTGAATCACTTTCTTGATCCGCTCTCGATCCGTAAGATTCCTATGGTTGGGGAGGCAGGCTACAGGCTTTTGCGTTCGATGGGTGTGGCCACCATCGGCACTTTGCGCCATGTTCCTCCTGTGATGATTGAGCAGGTGATGGGCAAAAACGGATTGGTGATCTGGCGCAAGGCCAACGGCATTGACCCGACACCGGTGCAGCCCTACACCGAGCAAAAGTCAATAAGTAGTGAGCATACCTATGATCAGGACACCACCGACATGGTTCTTCTGCGGCAAACCTTATCGGCAATGGTGGAGAAACTGGCTTTCGAGATGCGCTCCAAAGAGAAACTAACGGGTTGTGTGACGGTCAAAATCCGCTATGCCAACTTTGACACACACAGCCAGCAGAAACATATTTCCTATACGGCTTTCGATCACATCCTGCTTGACACAGTGTTCGGTTTGTTTGCCACGCTTTACAACCGACGGATGCTCATACGCCTGATTGGTGTAAGGTTTAGCAGTCTTGTGGGAGGATCGCAGCAGCTGAATATGTTTGAAGATACGCCCGAGATGGCCGGCCTTTACCAGACTATGGATCGCATACGCCGGCGCTTTGGCCGCGATGCTGTGCGAAGGGCCGGAGGAATTGAAAAATCAACAGCCGGCAAAGTTGGTGCTTCCGGGCTGATCGAACCTAAAACGGAATCAATTTTTTACCTTAATAACCCCTCATCATGAACGAAGAATGTGTGCAAATGGAAGAGTTTGCTGTATATCTCAGTAGTCTTTACTGGGAACAGGCAATAGATGATTTGTCGGCTGAACTAATAGCGTATGAGTATGTCAGATTTAAGGGTGGCGATGCTGACGAATTGCTCAATGCCGGTGACGCTGCTGAGCAGATGCTCCGTGAGGCTTCCTGATGACTTGAAAAGCAGGCAACAGGAAACGAAGGTCGTTGGCACGAAGGTTATAATTTCCGGCCCCCAGCTTTTATGGTTTAGGCTGTTACGCTCAGCGCAGCTCGCAGCGGATTAAGCGCTAAGAATCAAGCAGCCGCCCCAGCAAGTCCTTGTGTTTGTCTTCCAGTGAGCGGAAGATTTTGTGTTCGATCTCGTCGAAGTCCTGTTTAGCCTGGCTAAAAACGAGTTTCCCTTTCTCGATATAATGAATATGGTCGCAGAGGTTGGTAAGCGATTCGAGGATGTGAGAGGTGATGAGGATGGTTTTGCTTGCGCGTATCTTGAGTAGGAGGCTGCGAAGCATACGACTGCTCTCAAGATCAAGGCCATTGAAAGGTTCGTCGAGGATCATCACAGGTTTGTCTGATCTGATGCATGCCATGATGGCTAATTTTTTCTTCATACCGGTGGAGTAGTGCTCGATCAGCTCATCAAGGGGTAAGCCGAAGAGTTCGTTCCAGGCGTCGTCGTTAAAGTGTTTGTTTTTAAACAGTTGCAGATATTCCCTGCCGGTGATATAGGCATAGAAAAAGTTTTCTGTTTCCAGAAAGGCGATTTGCTTGCCCGAAGGCTTGTTACCGTTGATGGAGATATGGCCGTGGTCGGGCTTAAGATAGGATGCCAGAATGTTGAGCAGGGTTGTTTTGCCTGCGCCATTAAGGCCTGCAATGCCATGAATTTCGCCTTCAGTCAACGAAAGAGAAAAACCATTGAAAAGCGGTTGATCTTTCTGCCAGGCAAAGCTGATGCTGTCAATCAAAATCATGGAGCAAAGGTTTAATGTTGTTTAATGCTTTGAAATAGAAGCGGATGCCAAGTAAAAGGATGAGTGGAAACAGCAGTGGGAGCAATGCTGCAACACCGCCTAGTGCCCGAAAAAAACCACCCGCCGGACTGGCTTGCTGTGGGTCGTAAAAAGTGTATTTTACCAGAATGGCGTATGTATGCAACACCAGCATGGTGAGCACGAGCAGTGGCATTGCAAACCAATATTCGGGATGAAGAAAGATGAAGATGAGTGATGGAGGCAACGAAATCAGGCTGTAGATGCGCGCATGAAGTGCGATTTTACGCCATAGAAAGCGTGATGGTGGAAGCTCGAAACTGCGAAGCATGGGCAGCGACTCGTTTTTTTCGAAAAACCCCATCACCAGCCAGCCAGTAAGCACCTGGCTAAGCGGCAGAGCTACAGGGTAGAAAGCGGCGGCAAATCCGGCGGTGTTGATGACTACGAGAGGTAGGTAGAAACGACGCAATCCTGCTTTCCATTCAATAGCTTCGCGGGGTAATAGTCTGCCCAGCTTGAACAATTGAGCCAGCCTGTGGTGTTTGCCGGGTTGTTTCAATATGCTGATTGGTATAAGCAGAAGCATCCAAAGCAGTTCGGTCAATTGCCCGTGTGCAATAATACAGAGCCAAAGTGGTGTGAGCAGAAGCATATATTCGGCCAGAAACCATTGCATTGGCTGCTCCAGCTGTCTGTCGGCAAATGGTCTGTCATTCCGGTTTTGGTGGAGGCTTGCGATGGCGGCCACCGAGAGCCAAACGCTCCATCTTGCTCCTTCGGGGCTTTTTGTGACCGACCACAACAATGCAAGCCCGGTTGCAAGCACGGCCAGCAGCAGCAGTAGGTGTGGGAGTCCCAGCGTTGTAGCCATCCGACCGGCCTGAAGTACACGAAGCCTTACCATTGTTATCATTGTCATTCTGCAAAAATAGATAAATTGGACTCAGCACAGGATACAGCTGACCCGGCCGGGCAGAAAGAAGGTGGTTCTTTCCAGCGTTTTCAACACAGATGCTGTGTCTCTTTTCCCCGGATGGCTTGTGTTTTAAGATTTTAAAGACGAGCAGATCTGCGATAATCGGTTTCTTATGGGTTAGTCTTTAAGGAATTGCTCAATGATGGTTTCATTGCTTTTCAGGTGATTTCTCAGGAATTAGAAGCCTTTTGGCAGATCTGTTGTTTCAGTCTCATTGTTAAGGAGCTATTTTACTTCCTTGCCAGCATATCAATGATTTGTATTTTATTAATTGTTACGCCAGGTTTCAGCAGCTGCACCTTGAGTTGCCCATTTGTGGGATTGGGGAACACTGAAACATTTTACGCCAATTATAACCATTAGAAATTGTGTTTAAATGTTTTGGAATTCGTCGAAATTCTTATTTTTGCAGTCCGAAACAAAAACGGGGTGTAGCGCAGCCCGGTAGCGCGCTTCGTTCGGGACGAAGAGGCCGCTGGTTCGAATCCAGTCACCCCGACCCACAAAAAGACTATCTCTCTGAGGTAGCCTTTTTTGTTTCTTAGCTATCTTTTTGTTTATCTGCTTGCTGTGGGCCACCCATTTGTTTTGTGAAATAGAGGCGACTAAGAACTGCTTTGAGCTCATGGTATTGGTAATCAGGTCCCAGCACTTCTCTTGCCCTGCTGAGGTGTGGGTCTTCGGTCTCAAGAAAGTATTCTGTGATTGTGGCTATCTTCGTGCTGTCAACGAGTGCTTCGGGTTCAAGTTCTCCTGTTTCAACAAAACTGTTGAGGTGTGAAAAGACCGTGCTTGCTGCCAAGCCCCGCTCTTCGATAATTTCCTGAATGCTTTTGCCGGCCCGGAAGAGATCGAAAGTTTGCTTGTGGCTTGGAATCTTTTCGGGTTTTGGTTTGGTCACTACTTCGGGCAACGGGCTGTGATCCATGTTGATAGCCATATTACCAGGAACAAATTGACCGATGATGCCAAGCAACGCGCCGCCGTATTTCCCTATTCTCACCTTGCCAAGTCCTTTGATTTTCTGTAGTTCGACTAAGCTTAGCGGGAGCTTGACTGAAATCTCTTTCATGGATCGGATGGGCAGCACCTCAAACACCTCGAGTTGCTCAAGATCGGCTGTTTCATTGCGCCAGCGCTTCAGGGCTTCATACAGCTTGTCTTTTTTGTCGCTTGACTGTTTCTTCTTTTCCTGACCTTTGAGTTTGTGGTCGTAGCCCGATGCGGCAGCTTTGGCGCGCACAGCAAGGTAATCGCTGATCTGAAAGCCGTTTTTACAGCTTTCAAGGCAAGCCAATTGTACCTCCATGTCATTCATAAGCCTCGAGAATGGTTCCTGAATTGACTTCTTAACTTCTTTATTGTCTGTTTCAACCTCCGCATCCAAATCGCGCATCAACTGTTTGTAATGTGGCGCAAAATAGTTGCAGGCTTTTTTGATGCGTTCCTGAAGTAGCTCATTCTTTTCTATATCAGGATTTTGACTTGTCATCTGCACGAGCTGTTGCTGAAATTTGCGTCCCACTTCAAGCAAAAGCGTATTAAGGTTTTCTTCACACTTTTTATAGGTATCAAATAATCCCATCCCCAGGCTTCCTTGATGTTCATGGCTGATACGCAGCAGGTTTTTAAGCCGTCGTTGCACGGCTTGAAAGTCGAAAAGCGACTTGACTAATTCGATTTGGAACGCATTTTTAGCATTCTGTAATGCGTCTTCGTCGGGTGCTTCAGTCTCAACATTTTGCATGAACTGGCTCACGACTGCACTTCCTTTTATAGCATTTGAAGGTAGTAACGATCTGAAAACCATTCCTTCCAGTGTCCGGCAGCGACTCAATGCCACATACACCTGGCCGTGGGCAAAGGCTGCTTGTGCATCAATAATGGCTTTGTCAAAAGTGAGACCCTGGCTTTTGTGTATGGTGATGGCCCATGCAAGCTTTAGTGGTAGCTGGGTGAAGGTGCCGATGGTTTCTTCTTCAATCTCTTTGGTGTTTTCGTTGAGTGTATAGCGGTTGTTTTGCCATTCGATGTAGCCCACCTTGATTGGATATTCGTCGTCCGGGCCCTGAACAGTGATGGTATTGTGGTCATGGTCAATGGTTTTGATGATGCCAATTTTGCCATTGAAAAATTCTTTCAGCGGCGAAGGATCGTTTTTCACAAACATTACCTGTGCACCCACTTTCAGCTCGAGCTCAGCCTCGGTGGGGAAGAGGTATTCAGGAAATTCATTTTTGATGGTTGCTCTGAACCTGTAGCTTTTGGTTTTTAGACCCAAAAGTCGTGATTCGTTAAGTCGCTGTGCCTGAGCATTGTGTGTTGTTAGGGTGATATAACCTTCAGGGTCTTTGTCAAAGATTTCGGGGAGGTATCGTTTGTTGAGTTCGGCGATTGTTTGGTCATCGGGTTTTGACTCACGTACTTTGTTGAGCAGGGCAATAAAAGCTGGATCGGCCTGTCTGAATACCTGGTTTAGTTCGATGCTCACGTAGTGGGTCTGACTGAGGGCTTTGCTGCTGAAGAAATACACCGATTCGTAGTATGGCCGGAGAATTTCCCATTCCTCTTCTCTGGCAACGGGTGCGAGTTGATGCGGGTCGCCGATCATCAGGAGTTGTAGTCCTCCAAAAGGCTGATAGCGGTTTCTGAAGCGACGCAAAACATTGTCAATGGCATCGAGCAGGTCGGCGCGCACCATGCTTATTTCGTCAATCACCAGAAGGTCGAGGCTGCGTATGATATTGATTTTTTCGCGATTGATTTTTTGAGCACGCGAGGCAAAAGAGGCAGCGCGTTCTTTTTGGTTGGTCAGATTTTCGGAACTCGTCAAGCCGGGAATCTGAGGGCCGAAGGGCAACTGAAAAAAGCTGTGAATAGTTTGTCCGCCGGCGTTCATGGCTGCCACTCCTGTTGGGGCAAGCACCACAAATCTTTTGGATGTATTGTCTTTGAGCTGGCGCAGAAAGGTGGTTTTTCCTGTACCTGCTTTTCCGGTCAGGAAAATATTTGTGTTGGTTTTTGTTACAAACTCCCGTGCAATTGAGAGTTGTGGATTGGTTTCAAGTTTCATGGCAAAGATGTTTATATGGATAATGATCCACAAAACAAGCTTACCAATTCAGGTAATGAACGGTATAGTTGTCTTGCAGATAGCTGGCTATCACTGTTTTACGGCCTTCTTCAGCGTCTTTCACGCTTACAAAAGCATTCGATGTGCGGTGTCCGCGGTCGGCTTTGTTCCAGCCGGGGTAGTTGGATATCAAGAGGTGATTGAACATATAGTTGAGATCGAAATCTTGTTTTTCCTTGTGGATATTGGACACAAAGCCATGGTATGATTTTGTTCCGGTGTTTTCGGGATCGCAATAGCAGGAGGAGAAAACGAAATAGTATTTTGGGCCGGCGGCCACCTCCATCGGGATGTATTCTTCGGGCGACTCAATGTCAATACGCGGGTTAAGTGTGCAGCGGTAAACACTGCCAATAAGGTTGAAACATACATCCACACCGGCTATATATAGGTCGAGGTCACCATCGTTGTCAAAATCGCCCCAGCGGGCAGTGCCGTTGCTTACACCAGGCAAACCTGCCATGATGTCTTTGAACCCTTTGCCTCTAAGGTTTTGAAGCACAATAGTGTAGGGACGTTCGAGGCTTTCGCCGGTGATTACCACATCCGGGAAACCGTCACCATTGTAATCGCCGGCGTCGAGTGAGGCATTCATCAATTGCCGTATGCCGCTGTTGCTGCCCTCGTCAAACTGATAATTGCCATTACCAAGGTAATATTTTGTTGATGGGTTTCCGCTTTTGGTTTGACCGGCAATCATCAGGTCGATTTTTCCATCGCCGTTGAAATCTGCTGCAACAACATCGCTGTGATACACCGGGGTGAAATGTGCTTTAGAGGAAGCAAACTGCCCGTTTCTTTGAGGAAAGAGTTTTGTAATAATTCCATCTTTGGTCTTGCCTGTAAGCATGATATCGAGCTTTCCGGTGTTTGAAGCGTCCACCCAGATGGCTTTCCCGTAGTGAATTCCCGGAAGGTTGGCATTGATATCGGCGAAGGTTTGACCGTCGTTGCGCAGAACTCTCGTGTGCAAACTCCCGTCGGCGCTGCGCCCACAGATCAACAGGTCAAGATCGCCATCCTTATCATAATCACCGAATTGTACTGATCCATCAGCCAATGCAGGAATCTGTGCGGAGCTTTTTATGAAGCTGCCGTTTTTCTGTTGGAGGTATATGCCCGACTGATGCTTGTTGCTGCTCGTTATGCCCGTGATCACAAGGTCTTCTATTCTGTCGTTGTTAACATCGCCCACATCCAGTCCGCCAAATGCGATGTCGGGCAGACCGGCTTGTGTAGCAATAAAAACGCCTTTGCTTTTTTGCTGATGTAAAATTGTTCTCACCAATGCGCCATTGCCCGACGGCTGACCGGCAGCGATGGGGTGAAGCTTATTGCCAGAGGCTATCCAAACAGCTTTCACATTGGCCATGGGTGTGCCCGAACGTGGAATCTCGGTAAAAAGCTGCGCGAGAGCTGCCGGATGCGCAAGCAACATAGCGATAAACAGGAAAAATATACTAAAGAAATTTTTCTTTGATGCCCGGGTTTTTTGGTTATTATATGTTGCTTTCAGATGATTATTCATGTTGGTGACCATATTGGTTTTCAATTGTTTAAGAATAATTCAGCAGAACCAATCACTTTTTCGAGGCTTAGAGGTTTGCTCAGGTAGGAGTCGAATCCCATTTGTATAAACTTCTGCCCCTCCTCAGAGAGCGCGAAGGCTGAAATGGCAATAACGGGTACACGCGGAAAGATAGATTTTATTTCCTTCATGGCCTGAATGCCGTCTTTTTCGGGCATTTGAATATCCATGAAGATGAGATCGGGTTTAAGCTCGTTGGCCATATGCACTGCAATAAGACCATTGGTGGCATGATACACC
The DNA here is from genome assembly GCA_002421995.1 of Bacteroidales bacterium UBA6207. Classification (GTDB taxonomy): domain Bacteria; phylum Bacteroidota; class Bacteroidia; order Bacteroidales; family F082; genus JALNZU01. Next base: position 10,564 of record DISP01000132.1, read on the forward strand.
TTTGTCTTGGTGTGTTTGAGCATGCCGTTGAGCAATGTGAAATTTGTTTCAACGTCTTCGGCCACGAGGATTGTTTTTGAACTCATATCCGGATAAGACCGTGTTGATTGCGTGGTTGTTTCAGGAGTAGGTAACGTAAAATAAAACACCGAACCTTTACCTTCTACCGATTCCACCCAGATGGCACCACCCAGCAGTTGTGTCAGGTTTCGTGTGATAGCCAGGCCAAGGCCTGTGCCACCAAAGACCCTGGTGTGCGAGTCGTCGGCTTGTCTGAAACGTTCAAAGATGACGTCAAGTTTCGCCTCAGGGATTCCAATGCCAGAATCTTTCACGAAAAACTGAAGTTTATCGCCGGTTTTTATCATTCCAAACTCAATCTGTCCAATTTGCGTAAACTTGGTAGCGTTGCTTAGCAAATTGGTGAATATCTGCATCAAACGCATCTTATCTGTTGTAATTTCCAGATTTTTTGCTTCTTCACGACCCGAAAGTATAATTCTGACTCCTGTTTTGCCGTTTTGATCAAGCTGTTGACGGAAGGTTTGAAACAGCTCTTCGAGCAAACTGTCAATGCGGAATGTCGTATGCTGAATTTTGAGTTCACCGGCTTCGATTTTCGAAATGTCAATAATGTCGTTGATCAGGTTGAGCAGCATTTTTCCGCTGGAGCGTATCATCTCGACAAAATCCCTCTTTTCTTCATTGGTGTAGTCATCGGCTGCCAGCAAGTCGCTAAAACCCAGAATGGCATTCATGGGCGTGCGGATCTCGTGCGACATATTTGCGAGGAAGGCTGATTTTAGCAGATCCGATTCTTCGGCTTTGTTTTTGGCTTTGATGAGGTCTTGCTCAAATTTTTTCGCTTCTGTAATGTTTTCCATCACGATAACAAGACCCAAAAATTGGTTTTCATCCTTCATTGGTGCACCTTTCAGATGAATCCAGCGGTATTGACTTTGATCGCGCAACCTAAAAAGGAGGTCGGGCAAAGCGCCTTCGTATTTATGGGCGTTCTGCCAAAACATTTCAATCGTTTTACGGTCTTCCTGCAATATATGACGGAGCCAGCTGCTGTCGAGAAATTCCTTGCCCGGAATGCCGGTGGCTTCCGTGAGACGTTGATTTATTGTAGTTATTTTTCCTTCACCATTGGTTACTGCAATGCCAAAAGGTGAGGTTTCGTGTATTGCTTTCAGGTGTTCTTGACTCTGCTTCAGCGAGTTGTAGGCTGATTGCTTTTCTCTGACTTCATTGTTGAGCTGCTCTGTGCGCTCTTCAACACGCTTTTCGAGTTCGAGATTGAGTTTTTCGAGGTTGCGGTTATACTTTTGTTTACGGTTATAGCCTTTGAAGAGGTAGAATCCCACAATTACAATAACAAAGAGCACCGAAACAACGATCAGGTATCGGGTTTGATAATACTGTTCCTTGAGCTTAAGTTTTAGTATCTCATTCTCATTGTCAAGCTTTTGTGTTTCATACCTCACGTGCAACTCGCTGATCTCGTACCGGCGTCGTTCATTATAAAGTGTATCTTTTAGCTGCGAAGTCCGGTCGGCATATCCGATAGCTTTTTCAAAATTACCCTGTCGCCGGTAAATTTCTTTTTGCAACTTGTAATTGAAATGCAGTAATGTGTTGCTTTGAAGCCGTTTAGCTATCTGCTCGGCTTTTTCGAGTTTTTCGATTGCTTCTTTCAGCTTATTTTCTGTAACCAACAAATCAGCCATCTGGTTTAGAACCGAAGCCTGACCAAATTCATTATTTGTTTCATTGTATTGATTTAGCGCTCTTTGAAGGTAATCATAAGCATCTGCGGGACGTGAGAGTCGTATCATCACCTTGCCGATATTTGAATAAACATTGGCAAGCTCAAGCTTTTGATCGTATTTTTTGCGTATTGCCATGGCGCTGATAAAGAAATCCAGGGCCCGGCGGTAGTCTTTCATATCAGAATGAACCATTCCGATGGCGTTTTGTGAGTAAGCTATCTGGGGTTCATCATGGAGATATTCTTTCAAAAACAAGGATTTGAAGTGAAAATCGAGTGCGTTTTCATAATCATTCAAGCTGTGGTAAACGCTTCCGATATCGGCAAGTGTGTAAGCCATCCCGGTGCTGTCGAATCTCTTTTCAAAAATCTGAAGTGCTTCGAAATGCAGTTTGAGTGCTTTTTCAGGAATGTTGAGTTTTCGATAGCAGACGCCTTGCTCATTAAGAAGTTTTGCTTTCAGCACTTCGCTTTTTTGGGCTTCAGGGAGGGCAAGTGCTTCTTTGGCGAAATTGATGCCTTCGGCAGGAGCAATGTTTCTGATGCTTTTAATGAGTTCAATATACAAAGAGAGTTTTTCAGCATCGGTTGCATGCACTAATTGTTTCTTCAAACTGTCAACTTTTGCCGGAGTGTCGCAAAACGAAACCGCCGGAACCAGAAGAATGACAAAAACCAGAAGAAAAACAATGTAACGATGACCCGCACGCATATGTCAGCAAAAGTTTTAGGTTCAATGAGCAAATATACATTATTTGTTTAGAACCTCTATTGCGCAAGCGCCTGATGTTTTTTTTGCTGTGAAAGTGTTATAAGGAAGAGGACGAAAAATAAGTTATCTGTTCAGAAGAATTCTTGTAATCTCCTCAATCAACAGCTCGGGGTTTACAGGTTTTGAGATGTAGCCATCGTAAACAGAGCCGTTTTTATCAAAGGAAGGACTGTCAGTGAAAGTGCTGAGTGAGATCACGGGAATTGAAGGATCAATTGCCTTGATGCGTTCGGTTGTTTCCGTTCCGTCAATGCCGGGCATATTGAAGTCCATCAAAACAATGTCGGTTTTTGAACCGTTTCTGATGTGTTCGACAGCTTTGAAACCACTGTCGCAAAATGAAACATGTGCATTGAATTTGCCAAGCATGGCTTTGACCAGCAAATAATTCACACGCAGATCATCCACCACCAATACGTGTATTGATCCGGATAAACCGGAGGTGGATAAGGAGGAGTTGATTTGGTCTTTAGCTGGCATATAGTTTATTGTCGAATACTGCATGCAAAAAACAGATCAATAAGCGAACCGTTTTTTTATGTATTTGAATATCAATGTTTAAACATCTAAGTATAATTACTGAAATGTATCAAAAAAAGAACAATTTCCAGAAAATGGAAAATTTATTTTATACTTTTTTTGTTATTTTTTTACCATCATACAAAAATAACATTTCGTTGAATTGCCAAACAAAACACACAAGATTTTTTAGTTGTCCTGATGGTGTAGAATAAACAGCCAGGATGTTAATTTTTTGACATAGGATGAATGGTATATCCATTATATCATTGCAAAGTCTTTCGCAAAGGGTAGCTGAACTGACAAATCAAAACCTGCTTTTGCAATGAAAAAGTTTGCAAAAGTGGCTGTAAGATATGCTGGAATCAGTTTCGTCAAATTTTGCGTTTGTGGCTGATTAAATGAGTCTTCGTCTTGATATATCAAAGTCAATAATTACTTTTGCAGACCATTTGTAATCTTTGCTTTGAAACCAGCTACATATCAAAGATTTTCGTCAAAATAGCTTGTGATTTTGCGAATCAGGTGTGCCCTGTCTTTGCCTCTGACATTGTGCTCGTGTCCGGGATAAACAAAATAGTCAACCAATTTTCCTTCATCAACGCATTTTTTGAGGAAGCTAAGGCTGTTTTGCCAAACCACCACGGGGTCCATATCGCCATGAATAATCATTAGTTTTCCTTCGAGTTGCGGAACTTTATTGAGCAGATTGCTTTGCTTGTATCCTTCCGGGTTATCGTCAGGATGATCCATATACCTTTCGCCATACATCACTTCGTAATAGCGCCAGTCAATGACCGGGCCGCCGGCTGTGGCTACTTTGAAAATTTCAGGATGACTCAGCTTCATGTTGACTGACATAAAGCCGCCATAGCTCCATCCATCAACACCAATTCGGCTAACATCAACATACGGCAATGAGCGCAGGTATTCGACGCCTGTCATCTGATCTTCCAATTCGGCTTTTCCTACTTGACGGTGAATGGCTTGCTCAAATTTCTTTCCGCGATTGTCAGAGCCTCTGTTGTCGAGTGTCCACACAATATATCCTTTCTGGCTGAGGTATTGCAGGTAGAACCCCGAACCGTAAAACATGCTGTTTGTTATCATTTGAGCATGTGGGCCGCCATATACGTAAATAATCACCGGGTATTTTTTTGTGGTGTCAAAACCGGGAGGCAGAATTATCCTTCCATACAGCAAAGTGCTGTCGGCAGCATGCAGTTTGACGATTTCTGTTTTACCGAATGAATAGTCTTTAAGCGGGTTTTCGGCTGTTAGCAGGTTTTTCAGGTTTTTACCTTTGGTATCATAAACACCTATTATCCTGCTCGTTGTGGCGTTGGTGTAGCTGTCAATCACATATTTTCCGCTATGGCTGATCATGCTGCGGTGGATACCGTTTTCAGGACTTAACCTTGTTATTTGTCTGTTTTTGAGCTTGAGCGCATAGGTGTTTTGCTCGAGTGGACTTTCTTTTGTGGCCTGAAAAAAAACTGTTTCTCCCTTCGGATCGAACCCTAGCAAATTGCTTACTTCCCATTCGCCCGAGGTGAGTTGTGTGATGAGATTTCCTTCTGTATTGTAGAGATAAAGATGGTTGAATCCATCGCGCTCGCTCATCCACACAAACTGTGATGGATGCTGATTGATAAAATACAACGGATGCTGTGGCTCAACATATTTCTCGTCTTTTTCTTCGAAAAGAGTGGCCGTTTCCTTGCCTGTTTCCGCGTCGTATGCTTTGAGTTTCAAATGGTTCTGATCGCGGTTGAGCAGGGAAGTATAGATTGTTTTGCTGTCGGGCGACCAGGTCACCGTTGTGAGGTATTGTTCGGCAGGTTCTCCGGTTTCAAGCACGATGGTTTGTTTGCTGTTCAGGTCGTAAACGCAGATGGTCACTTCATGGCTTTTCATGCCTGCCATAGGATATTTTTCATTTTTCAGGCTTGCGATGCGCTGGCTGATGTCAACGAGAGGATAATCGCTCACCATGCGTTGATCCATCCTGTAATATGCAATTTTTGTTTCATCATCCGACCAAAAGATGCCTTTGTCAATGCCAAACTCATTGCGGTGAACTGCTTGTCCGCTCACCACGCCATCGGGGTTTTGTGTGAGCTGAATAAGCTCTTTCCCGTTTGCGTAAAACAAGTTATTTTCAATGGTATAGGCAACTTTCAGTGATTTGGTTGCTGTCTCAATGTTTTCGGCCTCTTCGGGAAGGCTTGTAATCAATGTTATTTTAGGTCCGGGAAGCTCAAGCGTATATAAATTGCTTTTTTGAAAGAAATATGCTTTTTGCGTATCCAGCCAGTTAAATTGTGGCAACCGCTTAAGGCTGTCGGCAGCTAACTGAGTCCATGCTTTGTTCAACTGTTTGATAGTCAGAAGTGTGTCGTTCTTTTTTGATTGAGGCGACGAAATAAGAACAACATTCTGATCTACCCAGGAATACTGTTCGGATTGACCCATCCACTGCAATTGAGCCAGATTTTTGGCATAAAGCCCTGGATTCATCCCTACAACATCTTCAGGAGTGAAAATTTTTGACTGTGTAAACGCAGTGCCGGCAATTAAAATCAGGATGAAAGTTAAAAACAGTTGGGAGATGCGTTTCATGTTGTGAATATTTAAAAATTAGATGGCAATGTTATTGCTAATCTGTTGATTGGATGCATTCAATCAGTTAAAGGGCGGTTTTACTAAGCCAAAGATTAAAACAGTTTATTCTATTCCGTGCACAGCTTCGACAAAAGACTGCAAAAGATGTGGATGTTTTTCAAGTGTATTGCCAATAACCACCACATCAGCGCCGGCTTTTAGTTTTTCAACAGCCATTTCAGGGGTTTTCAGTCCTCCGCCAACAATAAGCGGCACATTGATGCTTTCCTTAACAGCCCTGATCATCAGGTCGGGCACTGTGTTCATGGCTCCTGAACCGGCATCCATAAAGATAAGTTTCATTCCAAGCATTTCGCCGGCCATGGCTGTGCACATGGCAATGTCATTTTTATCGGAAGGGATTGGGTAGCTGTTGCTCATATAACTGACGGTGGTTGGCCGACCGCTTTCGATGAGCATATAACCTGTCGAGAGCACTTCAAGTCCGCTCAGTTTAAGGTAGGGAGCTGCAATCACATGGGTGCCTATCAGCATGTCGGCATTGCGGCCCGATATCAGCGAAAGGAAAAGAAAGCTGTCTGCCAAACTGCTGAGCTGATGTGTGTTGCCCGGAAACAAAACAACGGGGACTTTGCTTTTGCTTTTGATAAGCCTGATGCAGTTGTCGAGACCATTGTTGGTGAGGAGTGAACCGCCGACAAAAAGAAAATCAACATGGCAGCGCTCGGCTTCTTCGGCTAAAGCCAAAACTTCGGCATCAGACGGTTTATCGGGGTCAATAAGAACTGCGATTTTCTTTCCCGGACTACAAAAAATATCGTAATTGTTCATGAAATAGGATGGTATGTATCCGCAAAAGTAATGATTCCTTATAAAGAATCAGGCCCCGGAGTCATTTTTTCAGCTAAAATTAAAGTGTTTCTTTGGTGTTCAACAGGTGTGTAAGACGTTTTTCATCCTTTTTTTCTTTGAGCAAAGGTGTTGTTTTTAACGCTTCGACAGCATCTGTGCAGAAAGGTAAATGATTTTTTTATTTTTTGTTCGGGCATGGCACATACGAAAATGACAACGAAAATCACTTATTTTGCGATGATTTGCTTATTGCAGCCGAAAACTTGATGAAGGTTGATTGCTAAACCTCTTGCTTTACATTTGTTTTGATTTTTTATTCATTTTTCATGTCAAATCGTGTTTTTCAGTCAGTAATTTTTGTGCTGTTTATGCTATTTTGCGCGCAGACAGCATTGGGTCAGGAACGGAAATTGCTTCGGGCTGTGAAGAGTGAAACAGGAATAAAGGTTGACGGATTACTGAATGAGTCTTTTTGGCAATCAGCACCCGAAGCAGTTGGCTTTGTACAACAGGAGCCTTTCAATGGGCGGGCTTCATCATATGCTACCAAAGTTTATGTTGGCTACGATGATGATGCGCTTTATATTGGTGCAGTTATTCTTGATCCGGTGAGGGACAGCATTTCTTTTGAGCTGCATGAACGCGACAATATAGGCCTGGCAGATTATTTTGGAGTGATGCTTGATCCTTTTAACGATGGGCTGACCGGATTTGGCTTTGTGGTCACCTCGCGGGGTGTGCAGGGGGATTTGAAGCTAAACAACTGGGATGAAGAAGATTATAGTTGGGATGCTGTCTGGAAATCAGCAGTCATAGTGTCCGACAGCGGCTGGACGGCCGAAATGGCGATACCCTATTCTGCCCTGCGGTTTCCGAGTAAAGCAACACAGCGCTGGGGAGTAAATTTTTATCGCAGTGTTCAGCGCCGCAGAGAATACTCCACCTGGAACCTTATAGATGTGAATAAAAGCGGGATGATTTCGCAAGCCGGAGAGCTTTTGATCGAAGATGAGCTGAAGCCTCCAATGCGCCTTAGTGCTACACCTTACCTTTCGGCAATGACGAGTCACAATAGCAAATCAACCAAATGGTCGTCAGGCTACAATTATGGGATGGATTTGAAATTAGGTCTGAATGAGAGTTTTACACTTGATATGACACTGATCCCGGATTTTGGTCAGGTTGAATCTGATGAATTGGTTTATTCTTTAACACCTTTCGAGGTTTATTACGAAGAAAAACGGCCTTTTTTCACCGAAGGAACTGAGCTTTTCAACAAAGGAAATGTTTTCTATTCAAGAAGAATCGGCGACACACCCCAGAATTACAATACTATCGCATCGTCCTATTCCGACTCGCTGATCGTTAAAAACCCCGAAACAGTGCAATTGATTAATGCTGCCAAGCTGTCAGGAAAAACCAGGCGTGGCTTTGGTGTAGGTGTTTTCAATGCCGTTACGGCCAATACCTGGGCCGAGGTTCGTCCTGCAAACGAATTGAAACGCATTAAAACCGAACCCTATACCAATTATAATATGGTGGTTGTGGAGCAGGCACTTGCCAACAACTCGCAAATCAGTTTCTACAACACCAATGTTGTTCAACCCGACAGCAATCGGATGGCCAATGTGACAGGAACAGAAATGGTGTTCAGAAACAGCAAAAGCACAAGGGAGTTTTACACCATGTTTAACCTCTCGCAAAAATTCAATAGCAATGAAAAAGCCAGGTTCGGCGAACGTCTCCTGATGAGCTATGCAAAAATTGACGGACAATTCCGACCCGAAATCTGGCTCAATGCAATGACAGATACCTACGACCCAAACGATATGGGATATCA
>DISP01000028.1 GCA_002421995.1 Bacteroidales bacterium UBA6207
GTACTTTTATCGGACAATAGTGATAAAGAAAGCATGATACCGCATTTGGCGCAATCGTTTTTATTCAATCCTTTTAAATTGTTCTGATTTCAGTAAATATTATGTTTAAGATAATGAGGGATACATAACTCAGGATGAAATTTTTGTTTTTGTCATGCATGGCCCCAAAAAAATTACTTCATTAATCAGGATTTTTGATTGAGTCAATCCATTTTGGCATTGCGCTTTTGAGACAGACCTTTGCGCTTAAACAGAAAGCGTATATAAATGCAATTAGCTGTTGCTGCTCCCTAAATGAAAACCATATGAAAACAATATTTGCGTTGTTTTGGAAGTTTAAGAAAATACCTAACTTTGGCTCAGAAAATAAACACGTAAGTCCTAAGAAAAATCAGCATTCCACATAGAAACTTAACAACTTAAACCAATGAAAACCAAACTTTTCTTTCTTCTTGTTGTGCTTTCGGGTTTTATGAACAAAGCACATTCACAGATAGGTGACGAAATTCGGGGATATGTTGACAGCACCGAGGTTATCGTTAACAAAGGACGACAACTTTTGTTGCAAAAGTTAAAAGCAGATGACTTTACAAAAACGACAGAAATATACAACTATCTGAACGAGCATACGGAAGCCAATATTTTCAAAGCCTTTTCCTATAGCGAGAAGCTAAGTATCAGCACCTTAACCAACGATTGGAACAGTGTTTTGTTGCTGTTACAAAACTATGACCGGGAATCGAAGCAATATGCTTATCAGCAAGCCTTTCCGATCATGATGTTTTTGGGAGAAAGTCTGGAGAAAAAAGAAGCCGAACTGAAGCAAAAGATTGACGAAGCGGCATTACCAGCACAGGAAACCGAGCTGCTGCATATTTTCCTGAGACTCATAGCGGGCCAGCGATTCAACACTGAGACCCATAACATGGCCGAAGCTTTTCGGGCCACATACAAAACAACACCCTATGATGCTTTTCTGAATGCTAACTTTCCACCAAATCCCATTATAGGTACTATGTCGTTTGCTCTCGGTCCGATGATGCTTTTCCCAAGCGGTAAAATAGCGAGCGACTATAAGCTTCACGTTGGCGTTGATTTTTCAATGGATTATAACAGAAACAGGCTGTACACATCGCTTTTTGTAAGTGGCGCCGGGGCAAGATCAAAGAAAGACTTCGCTGCGGAAATTAACAATGACAGTGTGTTTTTTGATGTCAATGACAAGTTCAGCTACCTCAACGCAGGAATCAAGGCCGGATATATGATGGCCAATAAAGATAAATTCCGCGCCGGGCCCTATATTTCGATAGGTGGTACAGTATTCGAGAGTAACCTTTACAAGGATAGTAATGAGGATGAGTACCAAATTTTTGATGCTTTTGCATTAGGTATCGGCCTCCATACTGAGGTGAAACTTTTTCAGTTTGAGCAATATAACTATTACGGAAGCACCAAGTCGTATATCGGGTTGAAACTCGACGGAGGCTACAGCCTCATAACGAAGCATCAACATGGATACAAAGGTAATATGCCTTACGCTTCCCTATCGTTCGTTTGGGGAATTGGTAGCTATTAGATTTGAATGCACTAAAAAATCACTTTTAGAAAATGAAAACCTCGATAGTCAAACCATTCTTGCTTGTCTTTGCGCTTCAGGTTGTTTCAATGTGTGTTTTGGCATCGCCATCGGCGGCAACCGAAACAGAACAGGATACATTGTTTGTGCTGGAGCCGATGGTATCGGTCATTGCAAACGACAACAGATCAGCGACAACCGATATTTTGCTCACTCAACATGTTCGTGGTGTGATTGACAGCATTGCAAGGAATCTGCTTAAAAAGAGGTTTGCAATTGACACTTCCAGACTATTCGCCAACAATGCGGAAGCTATGCGGATGTTGGAATCGGCCGACGAAACTGTCACACTTTCCGATACGGATTTTGTTGCGCAGTTACTTCCGGATCAGCTAAAGCATCGTTCAGGTTATGCCATGCTGATGCAATACAACGGGCAGTACCATCCCGATTTTCCGCCCCATTTCAAGCTCCAGTCAGCGATGATGGGAGTTGGTGTTGTGACACCCGGTAATCCCACAAAGGCAGTTTCGGAAATGAAGCTGTTGGTTGTGGAGTTGAAAACCGGAAAAGCAGTGCTTTTAGATCGTACGAGATCATCAAAATACGATGCAAGACTCGATGACGATCTCATTCAAATGACACGTACTTTTCTCAAGAAAGTTTATTACAGGAAGTGGTAATAACCCAATCAAATGTCGTTTGCCATCATTGCAGTCTCAGCCAGCGGGTGTTTTCGCGCCCAGGACATTGTTCGATAAATGAAATTTTGAATATACCGCGCAAATGCCGTAGAAATGCCGTTATCATTGTTTGCTGAGGGTATATATTTTTGCCAAAAAACGATCCTATGACAACACTTGGAATGAAAATCGGTGGTGCCAGAAAAGCAAAAGGGCTCACACAGGAAGCCTTGGCCGAAATGCTCAGGCTGAACCTGCGCACGGTTCAACGCATAGAAAATTCGGAGACAATGCCACGCGTAATCACCCTTAACCTTATGAGCGAGGCGCTTGGCTTAACGCCCGGTGAGCTGCAAATTAAGGATGAAGCGCAGAAAAAGCCATGGCACGAGCTGCTTGCCGGTTATCTTTTTCTCATTCCGCTTAATATTGTGCTGATGATTGTGCCCGGCTATCTGTGCCTTCATCTCGATGCCACCACCAACAGCAGGGTAGGGGCAGTGTTACTGGGTTTTTTCATTCCATGGTTTGTTGTGTCAAAAACACGGCAGACGGCCGCAACCCTGCGTTTGTTGAAGTATGGTGCCGGCTATATGGCATATATTGTTATAGCCCTCATTCAAATCGGCTTTATCCGTTCGATAGGTACTTTTTTGTTGCCGGTTCTGTTGCTTTCTCTGGCTGTGCTCTACTATGGTGACAGGTGATGGTTGCCAGAATAGCGTTGACCGTTTTCTTCCTTAAACCAATAACCATCACCAAGCCAAAAGCCAAGAGCAAAAAGCCAATAGCCACGTTTTGCCGGAAGCAGGAGACGTTTTGCCGGAAGCCCGTTGCTTCGGCCCTAAACCTTAAATTCTAAACCCTAAAACCCTCTAAACCAGCCATCAACAAATCAACCTCAATAGTAGCTGAAACATTGCCAATCCCACATGATTACATCAGTATCTTTCGTTTTCTGTACTTTCTCTTGATAGAAAGTACCAAAGATCAAGGGATAACAACGGGAATCTCCCCGCTCTCGGCAAACAGCGGAAATCTGGGCAAGGTCCTATAAAGCACAATGCTTTACCTTCTTGCTTCGGTTTGGTTTGGCAGTATCCGCCCCGCCAACCGCATA
>DISP01000139.1 GCA_002421995.1 Bacteroidales bacterium UBA6207
TGAAAACCGGTGTCAAAGTCACGACTGTCACGCCAAGTTATATCGGAACAGGCATGTTTGCCGGAGTAAAGACCAATCTTGTTATTCCGGAACTCCGTCCGGAAAAGGCTGCTAAAGCCGTGATCAACGGTATTTTAAGAAACAAAATCTTTGTCAGGATGCCTTTTATGGTTTATACGATTCCTTTTGTTAAAGGCATTCTGCCTGTGCGTTGGTTTGATTTGTTTGTTGGAAAGGGACTTGGGGTATATCACTCCATGGCGAATTTTAAGGGAAGGACATCAAAATTGCTTAATTAATTGAATTTGTTAATTAGATCGGGAGAAGGACTGTGACAAAAAACGCACTTCAGCCCATTGAACCGGGCGAAATAGTTCATTTGCAAAATATTGACAGGGAAACACTTGCTGCCAGACTTAAGTTGTTTGTGCTTGATTTGCTTGCCAACGATTTTAGCAGGTTGTGTTCGTTGATGTATCGTCACGACGTGAACGAAGGCCGCTTCAACGAGGCTTTGTCGTTGCCCAACGACGACGCACGGGCTGAAGAAATCGCCCGGCTCGTTATTGACCGCGAGCTGCTGAAAATCAAAACAAGGGCGCTCTATGCCCGTGAAAAAAATAAGAACCAATTAGACGAATAGCAAAATGAACTTTGATACACACACAATTCTTGTTGCTTTTGGATTGACGCTTTTTGCAGGGCTCTCCACCGGTATCGGAAGTGCGATTGCCTTACTGACCCGACGCACAAATACCAGGTTCTTAACACTTTCGCTTGGGTTTTCGGCAGGCGTGATGATTTATGTATCCTTTGTTGAGATTTTTCAAAAAGGCAGATCCGAATTGATCGAAGCACACGGCGTGTTCATGGGAAACTGGGTGTCGGTGGCCGCTTTTTTTGGTGGCATCCTGCTTATAGCAATGATTGACAAATTTATTCCAAATATTGATAACCCTCACGAAATCAAGAGGGTTGAGGAGATGGATGAGGAGCAGGTGAAAAAGAAAAAACTTGCCAGAATGGGTATTTTCACCGCCATTGCCATCGGGATTCATAATTTTCCTGAGGGACTTGCCACTTTCACGGCGGCCTTGAACGATCCGGGTGTGGGGGTAGCCATTGCCATGGCGATTGCCATTCACAATATTCCTGAGGGAATTGCAGTTTCAGTGCCTGTTTTTTATGCTACCGGAAGCCGTAAAAAGGCTTTTTGGTTGTCGTTTAGCAGTGGTTTGGCTGAGCCTGTGGGTGCTGCCGTTGGCTTCTTAGTACTGATGCCGTTTATGAGCCCGCTGATTTTTGGAATTCTTTTTGCCCTGGTAGCCGGTATCATGGTTTTTATTTCGCTCGACGAACTCCTGCCTGCTGCCGAAGCCTATGGCGAGCATCATCTTGCCATCTATGGCCTTGTTGCCGGCATGGCGGTGATGGCTGTCAGTCTGCTGCTTTTTATGTAATTGGAAAAATAACGACACAAAAAAAGCCTGCTGCATAACGCAACAGGCTTTTTTTCAACGCATTCGCTTATGCAATGCTGATTTCTCTGTTCACAGCCACCTTGGCTTCTTCTCTTTTCGGAAGACCGATTTTTAGTATTCCGTCTTTGTAATCGGCTTTGATCTTGTCGAGGTCAATGCTCTTTGGAAGGCTGAAGGAGCGGCTGAATGAGCTGTAGCTGAACTCGCGACGGATAAGCTTTTCGCTCTTTTCTTCGCTTTCGTTCTTCAACTCGGCCGAAATCGTCAACACATTGTTGTCGAGATTCACTTTGAAATCTTCTTTTTTCAGGCCGGGAGCTGCCAGCTCAAGGCCAAAGCCTTCTTCGGTTTCGCTGATATTCACCGAGGGTGAAAAATTGCGGCTCTGCGGGTGGAAAACAAAGTTTCTGTCGAAGTCTTCCATCAATTCCGAAAGCATGCTTGCAGGGTGCTGATTAAATCTGATTAAGTTCATTTTTTTTTCCTCCTATAATTTAAGTTTGACTTTTTTAATGTTTACACTTTTTCCTGTTCAAACTTTGTTCCAAGCACAATTTTTACCGTTTTTACGCAATTATACTGACAATATGGCTACATTAACCATTTTGTAAATGACAAAATGACCGTTTTTGTTGTTTTTTATCAAATTCTGTTCATGAAAAGATACTTATTTATTCATGTACCGCGCAGCTGAAATTGATGGAGATGATTATCTTTGCTTTAAAATGAAGCAGCTTGACTGATATACATCAAATTTTCAAACCCAGCCGCGTGGTGTATCCAATCCTGATTGGGATTGCAGTTGCTGTGTGGATGGTTTGGCGGAATTTTGACAAGGATGCTTTCAGCTTTTTCACATGGTCGTGGGCTGCCGTGGCCGGTTTGGCAGCGGCTTTCGGTATGATGGCCGTGCGCGACATAGCTTATATGTACAGAATTCGGGTGCTCACCGACGGGCAATTGAGCTGGAAACAAGCTTTTGATGTGATTATGCTTTGGGAGTTCAGTTCAGCTGTGTCGCCCTCGGTTGTTGGTGGAACGGGACCGGCCATTTTTTTTCTGTACAAAGAGGGAATCAACACCGGTAAAAGCACAGCTGTTGTTTTGACAGCCATATTTCTTGATGAGGTATTTTTTATCCTGATGGTACCCTTGCTGTATTTACTGTTTGGTAATCAGGTTTTTCCACCTGAATCATCCATTGTTTCCGAGGGCGTGAAAATGACCCTGATGCTTGGTTATGCCGGCATTTTTATCTACACGGCCTTGCTCGCCTACACCCTTTTTGTGAATCCGTATTTTTTTAAATGGCTGCTATCCTATATCTTTCTGATTCCTTTTTTGCGGAGATACAGAACCAGAATGCGTAAGCTTGCCAACCAGCTGATTGTCACTTCAAATTTAATCAAGGGGAAATCGGCGCTGTTTTGGTTTAAGGCAGGTTTCAGCACTTTTCTTTCATGGACCGGACGTTATTGGGTAGTCAACTTCATGTTTATGGCCTGGTTTTTTGATCAGCTGGGCTGGATGGATCATTTGCTGGTGTATGCCCGGCAGCTCACCATGTGGATTATCTTGCTCATCAGCCCGACTCCGGGCGGAAGTGGCATTGCCGAATTTATTTTCAGTGATTTTCTAGGCGATATCTTACCCAATATCAGCTGGGCTGTTCCCCTTGCCTTGCTGTGGCGTCTGATCAGTTATTATCCTTACCTTTTTATTGGAGCAATCGTTTTGCCACGGTGGATCAAACGTGTCTTTCACAAGAAAATGGTTTACGAAGTGATAGAATAAAGCCGGTCGGCCAAAGAATCAGCAAACCGGCTTCAGGCTTTCTTTTCAGACCGTTATCAACCGCAATGGAAGTATTGGCTTACAAGTGCGAGCGTTCTTTCTTCATCGTTCCCCAACTCTTGTCTTAAGTTCTTGTCATTGAACTTTTTAAGGTAATTGACAAGGAAGTTTATCACATTTTCTGGGAAAATGCCGTATTTCATATAAATGTCACGGTGACGTTCCAGGGCTTCGGCCGACTCCACGCAGCTGGCCGGAAGTTGTTCAAGTTCAGCAACTTTGTGTTTGTGTTCGGCGTGAAAGATATTGATGTCAACATAGGTTTTTGCAGCAAAATCGAGGGCGTTTTCCATCTCAAATCCATTGCGCGCAGCCACGGTGATGCCCGCCATAAGCATATAAATATCAGCCGATCCGTCAGCCGCCCTGAATTCGACAGTTTGCTTGTTGTTGGTGTCGAGTGTAAGTGGTTTTTCGAGTGGATTGGCATCCGAGATCATGTCAAACTCATTGGTCCAGCCCAATGGCACCCGCACAAGCACCGAGCGGTTGCGGTCGCCCCA
>DISP01000078.1 GCA_002421995.1 Bacteroidales bacterium UBA6207
TACTTGCTGTTCCGATCCTGATAGGCTGGGCACTCAGCGCTGCCAATCCCGGTGTGGCTGATAAAATCGCAGCAGGAGAAATCGTTAAGTACAACTATACGGTGCCCGAATTGATCTTTGCAGGTTTTGGCGTTCTTGCAATGATCTTATCGCTTGTGCTGAAAGCAGTTGATAAAAACAAAGGCTTCGGACTTGATCTGCCGAATAAAAAATAAAATTAGTAAAATAAACCTGAAAACAGCTGCCATTTAGGCAGCTGTTTTTTTTACCGGGAAAGTGATCCGGCCTATGCAGGGAAAACCGGCAAAAGATTTTTTAGCGTTATTTTGTGCATCTGTCCGCATTCCTCCTTTAACCGGCATATCAGGCCTGCAAAATGAAAAAAGAAACAAACACTTTTCACTATTGCACACAAAAATTGTTTAAACATTGTTCTCAACAATTTAAGGGGTTTCTCGGTTAGCAGAAACACTTCCGGTATAAAGCCTGAGACGTAAATCACGACTAAAGAGAAGCTGTTAACAAAGATTCACAAAGCCAGAAAGAAAAATAAACTAATTTTAGCGTTTTAAATTTATTCAGGTCTAATCCTAAAAACAGAAAATACAATGAGCTCAATTCTCGATCTTGAACCCAAAGGATTGTGGAAAAATTTCTACAGCCTCACCCAGATTCCGCGTCCATCAAAGAAAGAAGAAAAAGTGATCGCCTTCACCCGTGAATTTGGCGAAAAGCTTGGCCTCGAAACCATCGTGGACGAAGTTGGCAATGTCATCATCCGCAAACCGGCTACCCCCGGTTTTGAAGACAGGCAAGGCGTTGTTTTGCAATCGCACCTCGATATGGTTCCACAAAAAAATTCCGGTACAGATCACGATTTTGAAACTGATCCCATCCAAACCTATATCGAAGACGGCTGGGTAAAGGCCAAAGGCACCACACTCGGTTCGGACAACGGCATTGGTGCTGCAGCAGCCATGACAGTGCTCGAAGCCACCGACCTGGAGCATGGCCCCATCGAAGCACTCTTTACCATTGACGAAGAAACAGGTATGACCGGAGCTGAAGAGCTCAAACCCGGACTGCTGAAGGGCGACATCCTGCTGAATATGGACTCGGAAGACGAAGGTGAGCTGTATGTGGGCTGCGCAGGCGGGATTGATTCCACAGGTACTTTCACCGTTACCAACGAAGCAGTTCCAACTGCCGTTGAAGCCTTCAAAATCAGTGTCACCGGTTTGAAAGGCGGACACTCAGGCCTTGACATCAACCTCGGACGCGGCAATGCCAACAAGATCATGAACGCCCTTTTGTGTGTGGCTGCCAAAAAATACCAATTGCGTTTGGCAACCATCGAGGGCGGCAGCCTGCGCAACGCCATCCCGCGCGAATCATTTGCCACGGTGGTTGTTCCGGCTGAAAATGCAGCAGCTTTTGCACAATATGTGAGCGAATTCAATGCGGAAGTCAAGGCAAGCTTTGCAGAGGCCGATGGCGGATTGCTTGTTGTGGCCGAAGCCTGCGCGTTGCCCGCTACTGTTATTGATGCTGCCGGTCAGTCCGGACTTTTTGAAGCAGTGGCCAAGTGTCCCAACGGCGTCATTGCCATGAGCAAAGACATGGAAGGCGTTGTTGAAACCTCGAACAACTTAGCCATTGTAAAGCTTGATGGCGACAAGATCACCCTTGCTGCATTGCAGCGCAGTTCGGTGGATGCCGACAAGGAGGTGCTTGCAGGACAGATCAGAGAAGTTTTCATCAAAGCCGGTGCCGAAGCACGTTCGCATGGAGCCTATCCGGGCTGGAAACCCAATGTGAACTCGCCCATACTCAAGACAATGAAAGAGGTTTACAACAACAAATTCGGGAAAGTACCGGAGGTAAAAGTGATCCATGCCGGTTTGGAATGCGGCATTTTAGGTGCAAGCTATCCCAACTGGGACATGATTTCGTTTGGCCCAACCATCCGTCACCCCCACTCACCCGATGAAAAAGTGAATATTGCCACCGTTGATCTTTTCTGGCAATACCTTGTCGAAACCCTGAAAAATGTGCCCGTTAAGGCCTAAAGATTAGCGAAAGCCTGACAATGTGAAAGCATTGGTGAACGAAAATTTTAAAAAAAATATAGAAAGGTTTGCAGATATAAAATTTATTTCTACCTTTGCACTCCCAAAAAAATAGTTCAAGATGAAACGTACTTTTCAACCATCGAACAGAAAACGCAGAAACAAACACGGTTTCCGCGAGAGAATGGCAACAGCTAACGGACGCCGTGTGATCAAAGCACGTCGTGCGAAAGGCAGAAAAAGATTAACCGTTTCTGACGAAAGATAGTTTTTTTACAATAGCCACTCTATATTAAAGGTTTAACAGAAGGTGATGTGCATACATTGCCTTCTGTTTTGTTTGTATATACGCCCGGTGTTGAACAAAAGGTGTTGAGGGCTGGTAATAACAGGTGAACCATTGAAACTGATTTTTCTATCTGTCATCCGCAATCACTTCTGCAGAAATTCTCTCAAAATCAACTGCATCAATTAATACTGTTTCTTACAAGATTTGGTACAGAAATCAACATCCATTCACCTCAAAAATATTGTGCAGGTAAAAATTCTATCTTAGGATTGACCGAAAATTGCTTCAGTAACGATCTTAATTAACCAAAAGACCGTAACGAAATCGCCCCATCACTCAGTTCGCTAAAGCCGCTTCGTTCGCTCAGTTCGCTCAGTTCGCTTCGTTCGCCCCGTTCGCTTAAGTCGCTGAAGTCGCTTCGTTCGCTCAGTTCGCTTCGTTCGCTAATGTCTCAGTTCGCTTAAAAAACCATAAACCGCTGCATAGCTTGATGATTCTTTTTATCTTCGCAGCTGATCTGTGATCACCCCAATAGCATTTGTATGGAAAAGTTTTTCATGATCGTTTTCTGGATCATTTTTGGTTTCTACCTCTTAAGGCTTGTATTCAGATACCTTGTGCCCTGGCTGCTGGCACGTTTCATCCGTAAGGTGGCCGGCAATATGCAACAGCAAGCCAATCAATACACTGCGCAGAAACCCGAAGGCAGTGTGTATGTCAACACCGAACAGGCCGAAAAGCCAAAGATTGATCCTGAAATAGGTGAATACATAGATTTTGAAGATATTAAAGAATCAGACAAACACTAAAACCATGGAAAACGCATTGCGTATCTGGCGTCAGACTTTCCCTTTCATCACCGCCGTAGTTGTATTTATCGTTGTAACCTGGGCCTATCTGCACCCGATGCTTGAAGGCAAGAAACTCGACCAGCACGACATTACCATGTGGAAAGGCATGTCGAAAGAAATCTCCGATTTCAGAGAAAAGACAGGTGAGGAAGCCCTCTGGACCAATTCGATGTTTGGCGGCATGCCGGCCTGGCAGATTTCGGTGATCTACAACGGAAACCTCATCAAATATGTGCGGCAGGTCATCACCTTTGGGATGCCCTACCCTGCCAGCACCATCTTTATCTATTTTCTTGGTTTTTACATCCTTTTGCTTGTGATGCGTGTTGATCCCTGGCTCAGCATGGCCGGAGCGCTTGCGTTTGGCTTCTCGTCCTACTTCCTGATCATTCTGGGGGCAGGTCACTCAAGCAAGGCCAACGCCATCGGCTATATGGCACCTGTTATTGCAGGTATCATACTCACATTCAGGGGCAACTACCTCAAAGGCGGCTTGCTGACGGCCTTTGCCCTTGCCTTGCAACTCGAAGCCAACCACCTGCAGATCACCTATTACCTCCTGCTGCTCGTGGTGATTCTTGGCCTTGCCCAGCTGGCCGATACCATTCGCTTCAAAACCCTCCCTGTTTTTGCAAAGGCCTCGGGCGTGCTGCTTCTGGCGGCCATGCTTGCAACCCTCACACACGGCACCAACCTCTATGCCACCTGGGAATACGGCAAGGAGAGTATGCGCGGAAAACCGGTGCTGGTGAAAGATGCCGGCGACCAAACCAAGGGCCTCGACAGAAGCTATATCACCAATTGGTCGTATGGCGTAGGCGAAACATGGTCGCTGATGATTCCCAATGCCAAAGGTGGCGGCACTGCCGCGATTGGCAACAACCATCCGGCACTCGAAAACGCCGACAGAAATTTCAAACAGGCGCTGGCACAACAAAACGCCTATTGGGGCGATCAACCCGGCACCTCCGGTCCGGTGTATGCCGGCGCAATCGTATTGTTCCTGTTTGTGATCGGGCTTTTTGCCATAAAAGGAAAATACAAATGGATTTTGTTGGCCGGCACACTGCTGTCAATCCTTTTAGGATGGGGCAAAAACTTTATGCCTTTCACCAACTTCTTCCTCGATTTCATCCCCGGTTATGACAAGTTCAGGGCTGTTTCGATGACGCTTGTCATTGCCGAACTCACCATCCCCCTGCTAGGTTTTCTGGGTCTATGGCACATTTACAAACATCCCGAATGGGTGAAAGAAAAACGCAAGTTGTTTTTTGCAGCTTTTGGACTCACCGGAGGGCTAAGCTTGTTGTTTTACCTTGCCCCTTCCATGTTTTTCAGCTTTCAAAGCAGCTTTGAGCTGGAGCAGTTCAACCGCCTGAGGCAATCCAATCCCGCCGAGAGCGGACAGATTGACCTTTTTGTTGGCCAGCTCGAAGCTGTGCGTATGGCCATCTTCAAAAAAGACGCCTTACGCAGTTTCTTCTTCATCACCCTGGCGGCAGGATTGATTTATGCCTTTGCAGCCGGAAAACTAAAACAATACTACCTGACAGCTGCGCTGACGCTGTTGATTCTGGTTGATATGGTTGGTGTGGCCACCCGCTACCTCAACTCGTCCGATTTTGTGGCCCAACGCAAGGTTGACTTCCCATTCACTGCTTCCACCGCCAATAATGAGATTCTCAAAGACAAAGACGCTGACTTCAGGGTACTTGATCTGACCAACAGCACTTTCAATGATGCTTCCACCTCTTATTTTCATCATTCGATCGGTGGTTACCACGGCGCCAAGCTGATGCGCTACCAGGACCTTATCGAGTACCACATCCAACCCGAAATTGCTTCGCTGAGCAGTGTGATGAAAAACGACATGACATTGCAGTCCATACAGGAGCGTCTTGCGCAGTCGGAGGTGCTGAACATGCTCAACACAAGGTATGTGATTTTCAATCCGCAGTCGGCACCCATCCGCAATTTGGCGGCTTTTGGCGATGCATGGCCTGTGCGTCAACTACAGTTTGTGAACACAGCCAATGAAGAAATTGAACAACTCGGGCAAAATGATCTGCGCAGCACCGCTGTGGTACATCAGGAATTTGCCGGGCTGCTCGGCGGCCTTGACACCTCTAACGGCGCCAGCGGCAATGTTGCGCTGCTTTCGTATGCGCCCAACAAACTCAACTACAAAGCCAGCCTCGACAAGGAAGGACTCGTAGTGTTCAGCCAGGTATGGTACACCAAAGGATGGAAAGCTTTTGTGAACGGTGTGGAACAACCACTTATCCGGGCCAACTATGCTTTGCGGGCTTTGCGTCTGCCGGCAGGAACAAGTGAAGTGGAGATGCGCTTTGAGCCGCGCGTGTGGGTTGTTGGCGAAAAAGTGTCGTTCATGGCCTCTGCACTGCTGTTGTTGTTGCTGGCAGCTGCCATCTATCTCGACTACAAAAAGCAGAAAGCCGCCCAAAAGGCATGAAGCGCGTTTTGATCATCACCTATTACTGGCCGCCCTCGGGAGGAGCAGGGGTGCAACGCTGGCTGAAATTTGTGAAATACCTGCACGAATTTGGCTGGGAGCCTGTGGTTTATACCCCACTGAATCCCGAGATACCCTATAAAGATGAAACACTCCTTTCCGACATCCCGGCAGGAACCGAAATCATTGGCAGCAATATTTTTGAACCCTATCAGCTCTACAACTATTTTACAGGCAAAAAGAAAGATACCAAGTTTCAACATGGATTCTTGAAAGACAGTAAATCGGCCAAAACTTCTGTTGCAGAGAAACTTGCTGTCTGGATCAGGGGGAATATCTTCATCCCTGACGCAAGGCGTTTCTGGATAGGGCCTTCAGTTAAATACCTCAAACAATACCTGCATAAGCATCCTGTTGACCTGATTGTCTCGACAGGTCCGCCGCACTCCCTTCACCTGATTGCACGCGCCCTAAAGAAAAAAACCTCATTGCCGTGGCTTGCAGATTTCCGCGATCCCTGGACAGGCATCTACTATTTCGACAAGCTGATGCTCAGCCAACAGGCAAAGCAGAAACACCATCGGCTTGAGCAAGCCTGCCTTGATGAAGCAGACCATGTGGTGACTGTTGGCGCAACCATGAAACGCGACTTCGGGAAAAGAACTAGCACTCCCATCACTGTCATTACCAACGGCTTTGATGAAAGTGATTTTGCAGCTTTGACAGCTGATGCACAGCCACAATTCAGCATCTTTTATTCAGGGATGTTTCTTCCCGACCAAAACCCTCCTGAGTTGTGGGAGGTGCTTGCTGAAATGACAGCTGAAGACCCAGCCTTTGCCGGTTCGCTCAGGCTACATTTTACAGGTCGCTGCGATGCAGGCATATTGCAGGATATCGAAAATCATGGCCTGAGCAAATACCTTCAGCTGCAAGACTATGTGCCACATGCCCAGCTTCCGGCGCTGCAGCAGTCGGCAAGTCTTCTGCTGCTGAGTATCAACCGCATCGAGAACGCATCGTATATACTGACGGGAAAGGTGTTTGAGTATCTGGCAGCCGGACGCCCCATTTTGGCTTTCTGTCCGGCGGAGAGCGATGTGGCCGGAGTCATCAGGGAAACATCCTCGGGTTACACCATTGATTTCGGGCAAAAAGCTGTACTGAAAGCCCTTCTGAACGAGTTGTTCGCACAGTACAAAGCCAACAAACTGGTGTTAACAGGACAAGATTCCCGGGCCTATACCCGCCGCGCACTCACACAGCAGATGGCCGGAATTTTTGATGCTTTGACAGCTCAAAAACATGCGTGATTCAGCAGCACATCTGATTGCAATAAACAGCAATCATTTCTTCATTCACAACATAACCATTTCCATACAACCAGATTAACGAAGCTTGCAGTTACTTCAAAATTCGGTTTTTCTCACAATAAGGAAACCATTTCTCAGTTCGCCCCGTCGCTCAGTTCGCTCAGTTCGCTTCGTTCGCTTCGTTCGCTAAAGTCGCTTCGTTCGCTCAGTTCGCTCCCCCCACGATGGTAATGAAATCACTTCTATAGCTTCGGGGATTTTTTCAGCAAGCACTATCCTGTTCTTTTTCCTATTTTTGGAGAAATATTCAAATCCCTAAAATATTCGACCATGCCACGTCCATTGCTTAAAACCATCCTCCTGCTGATGGCATTGCTGCCCTGCGGTCTGTCAGCACAGCAATACAAATTAGTGTCGCCCGACGGAAATCTGCGGCTACTGATCACACACCAAAACGGCTTCAGCTTCAGTGTTTTTCGTGCCGATAAAATTGTTGTGAACAAGGTTGTCGCGGGTTTGACAATGAACGAGGGACGGAGTACAGACCATGGCAAGCTTGCCCACAAAAAGTTCTTCAGCGGCAATGACCACATTCTGGCCGAAGTGCCCTGCAAACAAAAAAACATTGACGCCGCCTACAACGCCCTGACTTTGAAAGACAATAACGGGTTCAGGGCCGATTTCAGGTTGTACAACGATGGCTTCGCCTATCGCTTTGCTGATGAATGGACAAGCGCAGCCTTTGTGAAAAACGAAACACTCGAAATGAGTTTTCCCGACAGTACCATGAGCTGGTTTCCGGAAGAAGAAAGCATGTATTCGCACAACGAAAGGCTCTACAAACACTTAGATGTGAGCGCTATCGGAAACGGGCGTTTTTGCAGTTTGCCGGTGTTGTTTCAAGCTGCAGGGGGCACAAAAATCCTGCTCACCGAAACAGCCTTGCATGACTATCCGAATATGTTTTTGCAAAAGACTGCTGCAGCTACGCTTTCGGGAGTTTGGCCGAAAGTGGTGCTTGAGGCAGTGCCTAACGCGGAGCACGGCCCCGACCGCAACCAGCTGATCACCGCCGAGGCTGCCTATATTGCCCGCACAGGCACTGCACGCGACTTTCCATGGCGGGTCTTCATCATCGGCGACGAAAAGACACTGATTGAAAGTACGCTCGCCTATCAATTGGCCCGACCACCAAAGGATGACGACTACAGCTGGGTGAAACCCGGAAAGGTGGCATGGGACTGGTACAATGCCAACAATATCTTCGGGGTGGATTTTGCATCGGGACTCAATACTGCCACCTATAAATACTATATTGATTTTGCAGCTGAAAATGGCATTGAATATGTGATTCTGGACGAAGGCTGGACCAAAAGCACCACCGAGATAATGGCTTTCAACCCTGATATGGACGTGCAGGAGCTCATCCGCTATGGCGAAAGCAAGGGCGTGGGCATCATCCTTTGGGTGCTCTGGAAACCACTGAACGACAATATGGAAGAAATTCTGACCACCTACAAAAGCTGGGGAGCCAAAGGCATCAAGGTTGACTTTATGCAACGTTCCGATCAGGAGATGGTGCGCTCCTACGAAGCCATTGCCGCGTTGGCCGCCAGGCTGCATCTGCTTGTTGACTTTCACGGTGCTTTCAAGCCCCAGGGTCTGCAACGCAGCTATCCCAATGTGCTCAACTTTGAAGGTGTGATGGGTGCCGAAAACAACAAATGGAGCAAACACATCACCCCCGACCACAACCTCACCATCCCCTTCATCCGTATGGCAGCTGGCCCGATGGACTATACGCCTGGTGCGATGGTAAATGGCGGAAAGGACGACTTTGCCATCCGCTGGAACCGCCCCATGAGTCAGGGCACACGTGCCCATCAGGTGGCCATGTATGTGGTGTATGAAGCACCCCTGCAGATGCTCTGCGAATCGCCCTCTGTCTATCGCAGGGAACAGGAGACGGTGGACTTCATCACCGGCATCCCCACCACCTGGGACGAGACAAGGGTGCTCGAAGCTGCCATTGGCGACTACCTTGTGCTGGCCCGCCGCAAAGGCGACGACTGGTACATCGGCGGCATGACTGATTGGGAAGCACGCACTTTTATCATTCCCACCCACTTCCTTCGTGGCAGTTATGATGTCGTATCCTACGCCGACGGAATGAATGCCGAAAAGTTTGCCGAAGACTATCGCATTCTGAAACATACAGTTACATCAGGAGATACACTCAGAATTGAGATGAAACCCGGAGGAGGTTTTGCTGCCATCCTTCGAAAAAAGCATGATTTTTGATGTTCGATATGCTGTAATCACTGCTGATAATAACACAAAATGGAGCTCCTCATTATCCTTGCACTAATCCTTTTGAACGGGCTTTTTTCAATGGCCGAGATGGCGATGGTATCCGCCCGAAAATTTAAACTGGAGTCGCAAAAACGCAAAGGCAGCAAGGGTGCGGCCATTGCACTGGCCCTCTCGATCAATCCCGGACGCTTTCTAAGCACCGTGCAAATCGGCATCACCCTGATCGGCATCCTGCTGGGTATCTACAGCGGTGAAAACATCACCGGCGATCTGATGAAAATCATTGAACGTTTTCCGCTGCTTGCCCCTTATGCCCATACCCTCGCTGTTTTTGCCATCGTGGTGATTGTCACATATCTTTCGATACTCTTTGGCGAGCTGTTGCCCAAACGCATTGGAATGGCTAAACCTGAAACCATTGCCTCGGCATTGGCCCGCCCTATGCAACTACTTTCTATGGTGACAGCCCCTTTTGTTTGGTTGCTGACACAATCCAACGAAGGGTTGCTGAAGATATTTGGCATCGCGCAACAAAATGAAAGCAAAGTAACGGAAGAAGAACTGAGGTCGCTGGTGAAAGAAAGTGCCGAAGGTGGTGAGATACAAGACATTGAATCGAACATCGTGTCAAGGGTGTTTGAGCTGGGCGACCGCAAGGTGGGCTCACTGCTCACCCATCGCTCCGACCTGGTGTTCTTCGACCTCCACGACAGCCGCTCTGTAATTTTGCAGAAAATCAGTCAGGAAAAACACTCCGCCTATCCGGTAATCACCGGTAACAATCCCGATGAGGTGCTGGGTATTGTGCTGTTGAAAGACCTTTTTGAGCCAACGCAACAGAACCATTTAGAGCTGTCGGCCTACCTGCGTGAACCGGTGTGGGTGAACGAATCGGTGTATGCCTACAAGCTGCTGGAGCTTTTCAAGCAAAAACGGATGCACTATGCCATTGTGGTGGATGAATACGGCACCACCGTGGGCATGATCACCATGGACGATGTGCTCGATGCGCTGGTGGGCGATATGACCGAAGCCGGTCAGGATGAATATGAAGTGGTAAGGCGCGACGAAAACAGCTGGCTCATTGACGGCCAATATCCTGTGATTGAATTCAGAAAACAATTCGATATCCCTGAAGATGAGGAAGAAGCCGACTATCATACCCTGGCAGGTTTGCTGATTCATGTTTCAGAAACACTGCCGCAGGTGGGCGACAGGATCATGGTGGGCAATTACATCTTTGAGGTGGTGGACAAAGACGGACAACGCATAGACAAAGTGATGGTGACTTTGAAGGGGTGACGGGTTGGAAGTTCAAAGTTCAAAGTTCAAAGTTCAAGGTTTAAGGTTGCCGTGTAGCAAGTAACGTTTTGTAGAAGGAGGTAACGTTTTGCCGGAAGGAGGTAACGTTTTGCCAGAAG
>DISP01000126.1 GCA_002421995.1 Bacteroidales bacterium UBA6207
GGCAAAACTTCCAGGTGGCCGTAATGGTTGATTTCAAAACCATAGCTCCATTTAAACGGCGATTTGAATGCGTTGGTCTTCTTATAGTTAACACCTAAGGAATATCCGGCTCTGCTTCTTTTTGTCGGCCCGAATAAATCATAAAAGTCGGTCTTATTATAGGTTGCATTAAATTTCCAAAGCCACAAATCCCAGTGAAACATTGCATGAATCTGTTGTTTGGAGGGTTGTTTACTCCATGGAGACGCTCCCAGAAAGAGGTTCATATTTGACAATCCAACCCTGTCTCTCCAATTCAGGCGATAACCAATTGCTGCCGTTTTTTTAAAACCAGTGATATCCGGATAAGCGCCGGTAAGCGACATATTTTTTATGGCTCTGTAACTCGTTTCTTCCATTTTCAGCGAATCAATGTTGACGCGCGAAGCTGGTTTTAATGAATAACTTTCAAGCACAGGATTCCTGTCAAAAACCTCGTTACCCAAATAGGTAATAGCATTCGCATCCTCAATTACCCTGACAGGCATGAGGGCTGGCTGCATACCATCTCTCCTGAATTTGAGCACAAAAATAGAATCGCTTGATAACTGTTGTGGCATAAAAAGACCTGTCTCATCATTGGATAAAAGCTCAAACCGTTTGTCATTCAATGCAATACGCCAGATGTTCGAAACTCCCGTAAAGTAAGAAGTTCCAATAAGATACTGATCATCATTGCTAAATCTGAACTGGGTTAAAGTGTTATCTTCTGACTGGTAAACTGTCTCATAATTTTTCTTTCCAAGCTCTAATTCACTGATATTAAACATTATAATTGACTGCTCACCTCTTACTCCTGTTAGTGTTGCAGTGAGTTTTTGGCCATCATGTGATACTGCCAGGTCGAGTAATGAGCGACCAAAATCGCAGGTGTACATTGGTTGGACTGATTGATACGGCTTGGCAATCTTAACAAGTGTAGCATAACCATTATCATGCTTCACACCCCAAAGGCAACGATTTGTTGTGTCATAAACCAGGTTTCCGGTTCGGCTCCGCTCAATAAGTATTTTTTTCTTTCCTGATGCGACATCTATTGCGGCCAGGCTACGGTACTTCGAATTATTCTCGCTCACGAACACCATTCGATCCAGCGGGTCGTAAGCTAAAAACGTGACTGTATATAACAAAGGGGAATCAAGGGTTGCCAGTTTTCTCACTTTCGCTGTTTTTAGATCCAGTTCTCCGACATAGCTGATTTTTCCGGGATGGTTAAAAGCCGCATAAATTTTGTTCAATCTGGCATCGTATCCCACATTGGAAACACTGCCCATGGGTTCAGGAGTCAACAAATGCAAGGGCGTGAGCGGATAATCCTGAATTCTCCGGAGATTGTTTTTTTGAAATTCCTGTTCAAAACTCATCCAGTCTTTCCAAACATCGCCAACTTTTTTTCCAAAGACTTTTTTAAACTGAGCTCCGTAAAAAGCCTTGCTGTCATCCGTGCGGTCATACAATTGGTTGACTTTGTCATCACCATAGGTGTAGGCTAAATAATTTACAAAACGTGTCCCATATAAATAAGCGTTGGCACCCACCTGAAAATCAACTGTAGTGCCTTCGGTTTCAAGACCGATCACCGAATAAAGTGGTTCGTTTTCGTTGATGATACTTCGAAAATACATTTCGTCGTAGGAGCCCAGCGCCCTGCCCAATCCACCTGATGTCCAGGTTTCGGTATAGCAGGCAATACCCTCATGAAACCATCGGGGGGCGTACCAGCGGGGCGTTGTCAGATAGCTCGAAACGGCTGATGAAGGCACAAGGGCATCGCGGCTGACTTTCCCAAACAACAATTTTCGCCAGAACAGATCGGTTTTATTGGGTTTTTCGCTCAGAACGACATGCGTCAACTCATGCGCAAAGAGCCATTGAAAACGTTCGCTGGAAGGAATAATGCTAAAAGCAAAATTAAAAGGTGAAATTCCCAGGATTATAGTGTTGACAGGCATTGTGACTGCACCTCCATGACCATCGTCTTCAAAATCAGTCAACAACACATAGGTTTTTTGATGGTTATAGCTCCAGTGTGATTTATGAAAATCCAATGCATTATGAAAAGTTCCGGCCACATGCGGCATGAGGTAGGAATACCTTTTTCCGAAATAAATCAATTCCATCTCATTGGTTCTGAAACGATTGATTTTCTGACTAAAAAGCGGTGTTGCTGCCACCGTGATGAACAGTAGCAGCAACCAAACTTTCGACACAGTGGTGGATATCTTCTTCATTGTCTTTCGATGTAATCTTTCCTCCTGAACTTACAAAGAATCAATGACTCCTTTATAACTCGTGGGTACCAACAAGAATCACCTGCAACTGTTCGTTCATTCCAACAACCATACCCATTCCTTCCATGTTTAATAAAAGCGAATTCAATGCCTCCTGGTTTCCGGCCATTATAGCACTCAGGTTCTCTACAGAAAAGTAAACCCCCAGTTGCTGAACATCGGTAAAGATTACTAGACCCAATTGTTCTGCATTGTGTATTCCGAGTGTTTGTATATCACCGAGTACCACGTCATTCAAAGTATTCATTCTCAATTGATTGTCAGCTACCAATTCCTTTGAACCCTCTTTATCGTTGTACATCTTTTTCTTTTCAAGATAACTCAAAACGGGTTTATTTTGACTGAGAATTGCAGCCTGTGTCATATTAAGTGAAATGATATCATGCGCATCCTCCAAAGCCCAGTATTTTCCTTCGGGATTTGAATCAATAAAAGATGTGATGGCATTCATCAGGTTCAGTAATATGCTTTGGTGGTTTTGAATACGTGCTATAGCATTTTGTGCTTGATTCATGTATCCGATCACAGGAACTTTGGCGTTTGAATCAATTGAAATAATCATGTTGAGTGCAAACAGAATATCTTCTCTTGCAGGTTCGAGATACTGCTTAAAGCTCTCTATAGCTGATATATAAGGATAATAGATTTTTAAAAACTCGGGTGTTTCACTCACTTTTGCCAGCACAACTTCTACATCAGAAGTTGTTTTTAGTGACTGATAGTAGTTATAAAGCAGATACTTTTCATAAAGGTTTCGCTTTGCTGAATCTTCCACCAACTCGTTTCGAAGCATGATGTCGTCTTCGGTAACTTTCACATTACGGTAACGGTCAACCTTACCGATTGATCCACCTAAATATTTTCCCATTTCATAGTAATCAACCTGAGAGTCAGTGCCACCGGGCGATTTGTTAACAACTGCGATTCCAAGAAAAATTCCTACTACCAAAGCTAAAGCCGCGATAATTGCTGCCTGAAGAAAACTGTACTTTTTCATTGTTTTAAGGTTTTATTGATTTATTGAAAAATTAATTCGCTTTTCTACCATAATGATTTTCGACGGTCGGAAAAGTTGGTTTTATTTTAAAAAAAGTTCTTTTTTGATGATTTGATTCTTATTTCGGTTCACTACAACCATCACTGAAGCTTGATTTTCAGTGGTTTTCTCGAAAACCAGTTGAAAGTTGCTCATTTCTGAAGCTGCGAAAACCACTTTCCCGCTATAGTAAGCACTGTTGTTGTTTCCTTTTGACAAAAAGCCGGAGGAAACCAGGCTGTATTCAGACTCAAGAAAAGTGACTTCGGTTTCCATTTCATCCGTGCTGTTTATCAGGAAATTCAGATAATACAAATTATCAATCCGGTAAGGGATGAGCTTATAGCTGGCATGTTGATAAGCGTAGGAAATCTCGTTTCCGGCAACAGAAGACATAGTTCCGGATAACATTGATTGCTGTGGCAGAGTGCCTCCCGTATTAAAAAACCACACCAATGATGCCCCGATTATTACGCCGGCAAACAAAACAAAGGCAAAACGAAGCTGTGCCGGAGCAAAAATCTGTTCCCACACAGGGTGATCCCACCAGCTAACGGTTTGTTTGTTGGTCCTTGCTTCAATTTTTGTCATGATTTTGTCAGCCAGATCAATCCTTTCCGAAGTTTGACTTAGCTTATTCAAATCATTCTCAATTTCAGCAAGTTTCTGATCATCAGTCATTGAATTCACGGACGGTGAAGCAGCGTTATCCGAAATCCGTAAACCGGATATATTTTCAGCACGCTTTTGCATCTCGTCACTATTTTTTTCAGTATTCATTTTGTGTAACATTTTGATTAAAAATAGCTTGTTTTCTCAAGCATTTCCTTCAATTGCTGTCTGGCTTCAAAGAGCCTTGATCTAACTTTCTTCTCTGTAATCGCCATTGTTTCTGCCACTTCCTTGTACGACATTTGCTCGTAATACTTGAGCACAATCAGCACACTGTATTTTTCGTTCAGCATTTTAATGGCCTTTTGCAACAGTTGCTCACGCTCGTTCATTAATTCCTCAGCAGCATCACTAACACCCTTTAGTGTATCGAGCCCGACCATCTTTTTTTGTTTTTTCAACTGATTCAGTGCTGCATTCACAGCGATGCGATAGATCCAGCTGAAAAATTTATGATCACTTCTAAAAGAAGCAAGCGATTCGTAGGCCTTAACAAAAACTTCCTGTGTGATCTCTTTTGCTTCATCCTTATCGTGTATGATTTTGACAATCAGATTATAAACCGGCGACTGATATTTTTCAACCAGGTGCCTGAAGGCGTTCACCTGTCCGTCAAGAACCATTGAAACCAAACGCAAGTCTTCTGTTGCCTCGGTTTCGCGCTGTTTAGCCAGCTTTTGATTTATTTCGGTTTCATTTTCAGTTTTCACGAATTACAATTTATGAATGTAAAAAGTTGGTTTATTTGGCAACAATTTGGTTCAATTTCCATAACTCTCTGTAATTGATCCGGATAATCGGGCTGATCGCCAGTTGACCAGTTTTTCCGATCTGTTTGCGCAAGGCTTCCAGCTCAGCAAGTTTTTCACGCAAGCCGGTTTCGGGCACCGGATCAAATCCGTTTTCGCGCAACATCAGGTTACGTTTTGATTTTACCGAAAGTTCAAGATACAAGCTGATGTAATTGTAAAGGTCAACCATCGTCTCCGCTTCAAAATGGGATTTTAGCGAATTGAGAAACGATCCGGCTTTTGTATCTGAAAATCTGCCTTGCCGAATCATCAACAAGATCTCTACCTCGTTGCTAAATTCAATTTCGAGCCATCCCTGCAAACTTGCCGTACTACGTTGAAATACAACTGCAAAAAAAGCAGGCAACAGTATAAATATCATTAACGTTTGCAGATATGGATTAAGCAAAAAATGATTAAAAAGACTGTGAATGACGGCTGCCACCATCAATCCAAGAAAATATCCTCCTGTGGCGGTTTCCTTTTTTTGAACCATGTTTAACAGCAATATTCCAAGAATAGCCGAACAGCCTCCGTGCATAACTGCTGTGCCAAAACCCCTGATAAACCAAAGTATCAACGGTTCATCCATTCCTATATAATAAAGGTAAACGATGTTTTCGGCCAAAGCAAAGCCGGTCCCTGCTGCAAAACCATAAATCGCGGCATCAACCGAAAAACCCACTTTTTTTCTCAAAACCAGAAAAACAATCATGAAAGATTTGAGAATTTCTTCTATAACAGGTGCAGCATAACGCGTAAACAACTCAAAATTCAGACTCAATTCTGTTTTCACTGATTCATTAACATAATAGGCAATTAATGCCGAAAATCCTCCCCATAAAATACCACCAAACAGCCAGCCAACACCAACCAGCTTGAAGCTATCGAGCAGAAACAGGCATGTGAGAAATAAAATCACCGGCAATAAACTTAAAGCGACACTCATAATGTGTTGTTTTTAATCCACTTCATTTTTTTGAAGAAAAAACTTTGGAAAATCATACCACGCACACCATCAGGCATGCAAAAAACATAGAAAAGAGAAAGTTTCTGCTTGTAAAGTCGGAGGAAAATTGCGTTGTTGATCAGTTGCTTTATCTCAGCTATACACATAAATAAAAGCACACCTCCTAATCCGGCATGTTCTGATTTTCCATAAAATTCATTGCAAGTCATCTCTTTAGCTTTAATACCTGTTAAACATCTCCGTAAAATGTTTATGCAAAGCCTGCCCGTAATGCTTACGAAACAGCCCCCAATCAATCCTATAAAATCTGCTTTGTATAAATAATTGGGAGACTTTCAATGAACTTCCGCAAATGTAAGGTTTTCAGACCAGAAAGACAAAAAACAATACAAAAAGATACCTACAAAATAAAAAAAAGAGACTCAGCCAAAACCGTGTCTCTTTTCACATACGAAAATGATATAATTATCAGATATTCAACGATTTCATCACTTGACCGATTGTTTCTTCGAGCTCAGCATCCACTTTATGGTAGTCCTCGCTCCGCAAAAGTTTTCCTTTTACACCAAAGTAGAACTTGATTTTGGGCTCAGTACCTGATGGCCGGACACTGATTTTACTACCGTCTTCTGTAAAAAACTGCAGGACGTCCGATTTTGGCAGGTCAATTGGATGAGTTGTACCATCTACAAGATTTCTTTGCAGTCGTTGTTCGTAGTCTTTGATCATCATCAATTTCGATCCTGCTATTTCCATCGGTGGGTTGTTTCTGAAGCGCTCCATCATGTCTTTGATCTCCTTTGCTCCGGCCATTCCTTTTTTCGTTACCGAAAGAAGTTTCTCTTTATAAAAACCAAACTCCACATAGATATCTTTCAGCAACTCAAACATCGTTTTACCCTGATCGGCTGCCCAGGCAGCTGTTTCGGCAAGCATAACGCAGGATATAACTGCATCTTTGTCTCTTACAAAATCGCCAACCAGATAGCCATAACTCTCCTCACCTCCACCGATAAAGGTTTTTTTACCTTCGTAGGTTTTGATAATATCAGCGATATATTTGAAGCCGGTGAGCACATCAAAACGCTCAACACCGAATTTATCTGCCATGTTAAACAAGAGTTCGGAGGTAACAATGGTCTTCACAATATATTCATTTCCTGTTAGTTTACCTTTCGAGCTCCAGTTGCTAAGCAGATAGTACAACAACAAACTGGCTGCCTGATTGCCATTTAACAGGATAAATTCTCCTTCGTCGTTTTTAACTGCAATCCCAACCCTGTCGCCATCAGGGTCGGTTGCCATCACCAGGTCGGCATCCATTGCTTTTGCTTTTTCAATCGCCATGCTCAGGGCAGCAGGTTCTTCGGGGTTTGGAGAGTGCACTGTTGGGAAATTTCCATCAACTACTGCTTGTTCAGCAACAATTGTAACAGACTCAAAACCAACAGCTTTCAAAGCCATTGGCACCAATTTCACTGTTGACCCGTGAATAGGAGTAAACACAATTTTGAAATTTTTCTGCCTTTTAATCATCTCGGGCGAAAGGCTCAACGCTTTGATGCGTTCCACATACACAACATCAAACTCATCGCCAAGATATTGAATCAGCTCGGGGCGTGCGTTGAAATGCACATCGGCTGGTCCTGCAATTTTTTCAACCTCAGCGATTACATTTTTGTCATGTGGTGCAATAAGTTGTCCGCCATCATCCCAATAAGCTTTGTAGCCATTGTATTCTTTTGGATTGTGGGAAGCAGTTATCACCACACCAGCCTGGCAATTGTGATATCTAACAGCAAATGAAAGCTCAGGCGTGGGCCGGAGGCTTTCAAACAAGTACACCTTTATTCCATTTGCCGACATCACTTCGGCTGTTATTTTTGCAAAGTAAGCGCTGTTGTTTCGGCAGTCGTGCGCAATGGCCATTGATGGAGTATCAATATCAGAAAACATTTTTCTGATGTAGTTTGCCAGCCCCTGTGTTGCCATGGCAACGGTGTATTTGTTCATTCGGTTCGTTCCAACACCCATGATGCCCCGGAGCCCTCCGGTTCCAAATTCAAGGTTTCGGTAAAAACTCTCTGTAAGTTCCTGAGGATCATTATCAATCAATTCCTTTACCCTGGCTGTTGTTTCCTCATCATAAGGTGCAACGAGCCATTGTTGGGCTTTTTTCAAAATTTCTGCATCAATTTGTTGAGTCATATTACTGTTTTTTTGAGGTTAATAATCTTTTTAAAACCGTCAACCAATCGTTGATTTGAGGTATCAAGCCACACTCCTCCGCCACAACCTGAAAATGCGAGTATGCTTTGCATACGTTTAAGCTGAAAATCATTGTCCGACGGGTTATCAAAGATATTTACGGCAATTTCTTCTTCTACGATAAAGTCTGCAAAAAGCTTCTCTTCGATTCTAATTCCTTTATATACAACAGTGATTGCTGCGTTCATTCTGAATCTAAGTCCGCGGAGTCGCATTTCGTGTGCGAGGCAACTTCTGAATATCCCGGGCAAAATGCCTGGGCCTGTGTGTTCATGCACCTCACGGGCACAGTCGTAGATGAGGGTAGCCAGGCTGTTACGCCTGCTCTTTTCCATTGAGTTCATGGATACATTTTGCTAAACTGTCTTTCCAGTAAGGAATATTTACCTGCATCTTTGTTTTAAACTTTTCTTTACTCAGAACACTATAGAAAGGTCTTTTCGTTTTCACCGGATATTCTGATGATGGAATTGCCCGCACTGCACAACTGAGTCCGCCAATCTCCATGATTGCTTTAGCAAAGTCGAACCAACTGATTGCCCCTTCGTTGCTGAAATGGTAGATGTCCTTCACGTATTGTTTGTCGTATTTATCAACAAACAACATGATGGCCCATGCAAGGTCGAAAGCCCATGTGGGAGTGCCCACCTGATCGGCAACCACTTTCAAATCAGGCCTTTCCTTTCCAAGCCGCAGCATGGTTTTCACAAAGTTATTTCCAAAGGAAGAATATAACCAGGCGGTTCTAATCACAATTGAATGGCAGGAATGGCCGTACAGTATTGCTTCACCTCTGGCTTTGCTTTTACCATAGGCCGAAATTGCCGAAATTGGATCAGTTTCAGTATAAGGCATAAAATTCTCCCCATCAAATACATAGTCTGTTGAGATATGGATGAGCAAAGCATTGTTTTTTTTACAGGCTTCGGCCAATACGCCAACGGCCAGCGCATTGATGCGTTCGGCCAGCTCCGGCTCATCTTCCGCCTTGTCAACCGCAGTGTAGGCAGCACAATTGATGCAAACTTCGATTTCATTGAACGCAAAAAATGCTTCTACATCGTCTTTTTGTGTAATGTTGAGCTCATCCACATCGGTGAAATGCCAATGATGTACACGGTCAGTGAAGGCAATTTTCTGAAGCTCATTGCCGAGTTGTCCTTTGCTTCCGGTAACTAAGATATTCATATAAAATACTTTACATCAAATAAGCAAGACTAAATGCCGTTGCTACACAACAGTTTTAAAGAAATCAATGGTGCGCTGCAATCCTTCATCCAACATCACAGTAGGTTCCCAGTCGAGCAGCTGTTTTGCATAGCTGATGTCAGGTCTGCGTTGCAGGGGATCGTCTGTTGGCAATGGTTGATGCACAATTTGTGAAGATGTTCCTGTCATTTGGATGACTTTTTGTGCCAGTTCGAGCATGGTAAACTCGCCCGGATTGCCAATATTAACAGGTCCGGTAACATCATCACCTGTTGCCATCATGCGGATCATACCTTCAACAAGATCATCAACATATTGAAAACTACGCGTTTGCTGGCCATTGCCATAAATCGTGATGTCCTCTCCGCGCAATGCCTGAACGATAAAATTAGACACAACCCTTCCGTCGTTTGGATGCATTCTGGGGCCGTAGGTGTTGAATATTCTGATTATTTTTATGCGCACATCGTTTTGGTGATGATAATCCATAAAAAGGGTCTCGGCACAACGTTTTCCTTCATCATAGCACGAACGCGGGCCAATTGGATTAACATGTCCCCAATAAGATTCTTTTTGCGGATGTTGCTCGGGGTTTCCATACACCTCACTTGTTGAGGCTTGCAATATTTTGGCTTTGATGCGCTTGGCCAAACCCAGCATATTGATAGCGCCCATCACCGAAGTCTTGATGGTCTTGATAGGATTGTATTGATAATGAACGGGAGAGGCCGGACATGCAAGGTTAAAAATCTCATCAACTTCAACAAAATAAGGAGTTGTCACATCATGACGAACCAATTCAAAATAGCGGTGATCCATCAGGTGAGCGATATTCTTTTTTTGCCCGGTAAAATAATTGTCAAGACATATCACATCATTGCCTTCGTTGAGCAAACGCTCACACAGGTGCGATCCAATGAAACCGGCTCCCCCGGTCACTAAAATTCTTTTCATAGCAAGGTATTAGTCAGGCAAAACTGTTATTAATCACTTTTTGCCATTGGTTATTATTTGCTTGTATTGATGCCGATGCAGAAATAATCAAATCCTTCGGATTTCATTTCTTTAACGTCGTAGATATTTCTGCCGTCGAAAATTGCCGGTGTTTTCAACAATTTTTTGATTACGCGGAAATTAGGAAACTTAAATTCCGACCATTCAGTAATTATCATCAAGGCATCAGCGTCAATCAGCGCATCATATTGGTCCTTTGCAAATTCGATGCTTTTGTTGAAGATTCGCTCACCTTCGTGCATAGCAACAGGGTCGTAGGCCCTCACTTTTGCACCTGCTTCGAGCAATTTGCTGATCACCACCCTTGAAGGGGCTTCGCGCATATCGTCGGTGTTTGGCTTGAAGGATAATCCCCAAATGGCAATGGTTTTGCCTTTGATGTCGTAGTTGTTATACTTCATCAGTTTTGTGAAGAGCACAGATTTTTGGTCGTCGTTCACATCTTCAACGGCTTGCAGCACCCGAAGACCATAGCCATATCCCTTTGCAGTTTTGATGAGTGCTTTCACGTCTTTTGGAAAACATGATCCGCCGTAGCCTGTACCGGGATAAATAAAATATTTTCCGATGCGGCGGTCAGAGCCAATGCCTTTGCGCACCATATTGATGTCGGCACCAACAATCTCACACAAGTTGGCAATATCGTTCATGAAACTGATCTTGGTTGCAAGCATGGAATTGGCTGCATATTTGGTCATTTCGGCAGAGACAATGTCCATAAAAATAACCGGGTGACCGTTCATTGTGAATGGTTTATACAGTTTTTTCATGAGTGTTTCGGCCCTTTCCGAATCAACACCGACAACAATGCGGTCAGGTTTCATAAAATCGTCAACTGCAGCTCCTTCTTTAAGAAATTCGGGGTTCGAAGCAACATCAAAGGGAATATTCACGCCTCTTTTTTGTTGTGCTTCAAGCACAGCTGCTCTCACTTTCTCTGCAGTACCGACAGGCACAGTGCTTTTTGTGACGATAAGCACATAGTCTTTCATGTTCTCACCCACTTGTCGGGCAACTTCGAGCACATATTTCAGGTCGGCACTACCATCTTCGTCTGGTGGTGTTCCAACAGCGCTGAATACTACCTCGCAATCTTCGAGGCTTGGAGCGAGATCAGTGGTAAAAAACAAACGTTTTTTCTCCACGTTGCGTTGCACCATCTCTTCCAAACCTGGCTCGTAGATGGGGATAATGCCTTTGTTCAGGTTGTCAATTTTGTTTTTATCAATGTCAACACAATGAACATCAATTCCTACTTCTGCAAAGCATGTCCCTGTCACAAGACCAACATAGCCTGTTCCTACTACTGAAATTTTCATAAGAGTTTGTTTTAATTATTCAATCAATAAATATTAGTCAGGTTAATTGTCATCAATTAATCACTTTTTATTTCACAAGCATTTATACTTATGATTTTCCACACAAATGTAATGAAAGGCAAGTGGATAATGCAAATCTAAAGTGATTTTTTATTCGATTGAATAATAGCAGCTTACAAAAGGCTATTTATGTAATTGAAGCTGTTATCCGATTTTATAGCTCAATCCGATGCCCAGAGATTCCTTAATTTGGAGACGGGGTCCTTCGCCAACCTGCTTTTTTTGACCGTCAACAAAGTCGAACAAAGGAACTGCAATATCGTGATCATATTTCATGAGCAGAAAAAAGACAGTCTGAAGGCGCTTGCTGATGCTGAAGTTCACTTTTGTTTCCCAGTCAACATCAATGTTCCAACGGTTTTCCTGATCGCTGTCGAAATAGTTATTGTAGAGGTTGAGTGTGCTCACCACACCAATATCTTCGGTGATTGGCTGGTTGACCGAGGCAAGCAGATTCACTCCAAACTCGGCCAAAACATTTTTTCCAGGGATTCGTACTGCTCCCGATGTATCATACACAGCCTTCTCCACGCCAAAAGCACCCTTGTTTGCAAGTTCCTGATTTGTTACCAATGTAAATTTACCGGATGCCGGGCTCAGAAAAAGCTCGAAATGTTCTGATTTTTTAAACTTAAATCCAAGAGATGCAGTTAGATAGCCCGGAGCCATGAAGGCAGAAATCAATGTGCTGTCGTTCGGATATTTGTATCCATTTGCAAATTGTGTCTTAAATGTAAAAAGAGAGGTATAGGTCCAGCTATCGTATGCTTTGAATGAATATGAAGCCGACAGATCAAACCTGTCCTCAGTTTTTTCGATGCGATTGTTTCCATACCCAACTACGCCAAATGCTGATTTGTTTTGAAACTCAAAGCTACTTCCGTTTTTCTTATAAAGCGATTTCAAGTCGAAATTAGCTTTGCCCGAAAGCGAACTTTCACCTCCGCTGGCCCAATTTGTCAAGCTTAATTGGTTAAATGTCAATCCAAAAACAACAGCAGTATTCCAATGCTTTACCGTGTCTTGTTTGATTTTTTTTGTGGTATCCGGTGTTGCGGCGTAGGTGGTATCTGAAACGAATATCAAAAGAAATATCAAGCACAATCCACTGCTATTGAAGGCAAAACTTTTAGTTTTTATATAATTGAAATACAAATAATTAATGTAAGGAGCAATCATGATTGAATAGAATTTAAGGACCAAAAAGCAATGAAAATACAAAAGTATAACTTCTTCAAAAATGAATTATTGCACTTATATTAATTGTCAAAAGAATTAATTGTTGAACTTTTTGAAAATCAAGACAACTTTTCAGCCAAAACATTGTTTATGAAAATAAAACCTTATGCGTCTCATGCAATTTATCATTTTTTTCGGCATTGTTTTAACCGTTTATACCTTGCTGAACTATTATATTTTCAGTCGCGGACTTCGTACTTTCGAGCCGGGCAGCGCCCTGCGTACATTTTATATTGTTGGCTTCTGGGCGCTTGCTGCCACTTTTATTTTAGGTCGGGTTCTCGAAAAAATCTATTTATCGCATTTAAGCGACTTTTTCACCTGGACCGGTTCATTCTGGCTCGCGGCTATGCTCTACCTTTTTCTTGCAGTTGTTGCTATTGATATTGTGCGGCTTATCAACCATTTTGTTTCATTTTTTCATCATTTCGAGGGTATAATATGGATGCAAAAACCCTATTTGATTACAGTATTTGTTTCGGTAGTTGTGTTTCTATTGGTGTTAGTTGGGCATCTCAACGCGTTGAATCCACGGATCAAGGAAATCAATATCAACACCGGAACCAAATCAATGCATGGCAAATCGCTTCGTTTGGTAATGGCCTCTGATGTACACCTCGGTACGATTATCAGCAAGAAAAGACTGACAAAATATGTAAAATTGATCAATGAGCTGAAACCTGAAGCTGTGCTGTTTGCAGGAGATATTCTCGATGAAGACCTTGCTCCTGTGATCAAACAAAACCTTGGCGATCTGTTAAACACCATTGATGCCCCGCTTGGAGTTTATGGAACAACAGGAAACC
This sequence comes from Bacteroidales bacterium UBA6207, assembly GCA_002421995.1. Classification (GTDB taxonomy): domain Bacteria; phylum Bacteroidota; class Bacteroidia; order Bacteroidales; family F082; genus JALNZU01. The sequence continues at coordinate 13,715 of DISP01000126.1, forward strand.
ATGAATACATTGGAGGCGCATCCAGGGCGATTGAATACCTGAGCGGACATGGCATAAAAATGATGGGAGATACAATGACACAATTGGTTGACAATGTTTATCTGGCCGGAAGAGAAGATATTGAAAGTGTGCGTTTTGCAGGAAAAACAAGAAAAAAACTCGACTCCTTCACCGGCAGCAGACCACATGACAGTTACCTGATTGTATTGGATCACCAGCCGAGAGCTATCCCCGAAGCAGTGGATGCCGGTGTTGGCCTCCTGCTCTCGGGTCATACACACCACGGCCAGATGTGGCCGCTCAACTACATTACTCAGGCTGCTTTTCCGGTGAGCTGGGGTTTGAAAAAATTTGAAAAAACAAATGTGTATGTTTCGAGTGGGTTGGGTAGTTGGGGACCTCCTGTCAGAATCGGCAATAAGCCGGAAATTGTTGTTATCACTCTGATGTTTGATGAGTAAAGTATAGCTTGAGTTTTGAATATCAAGATTATACTGCGGAAATCAACCTTCGTTAGCCTGAGTTAAAAGCATTTCATATTTCCGCAGCAATCCTGAACACGACGTTTAATGATGTCTTAATTTAGAAAGACCTACTTCGGTTATCGCCGTGCTTTGACGCGCCCGGGTGGAGGGTTAATTTTTGTTAATGCTGTGGTTAGTAAGCAAGGATTGATGAAACCCCAGGCAAATGTTTTCATTAGATTTAGTACATTTGCCGGCAATTAACCCTAGAGTCTGTTCATATGTCATTTGATGCTGATAAATTCGTCGGAGAAGGACTCACCTACGACGATGTGCTTTTAGTACCTGCCCACAGCAATGTTTTGCCAAGAGAGGTAAGTTTAAGAACCTTCTTTTCGCGAAACATTGAGCTCAAAATTCCGATCGTCACTGCAGCCATGGACACCGTCACCAACTCCGTGATGGCCATTGCTATTGCTCAGGAGGGCGGAATAGGCGTGCTTCATAAAAACATGACCATTGAAAAACAAGCTGCAGAGGTCAAAAAAGTAAAACGTGCAGAAAACGGGATGATCATACACCCTATCACTGTGCGTGTGGATGCCACAGTGCGTGATGTGCTGAGAATTATGGAGGAATATCACATTGGTGGTATTCCGGTGGTGGACAACACCAACAAACTTGTTGGCATTGTAACAAATCGCGATCTGCGCTTTGAACGAAAAATAAACCGGCCGATTTTTGAAGTGATGACAAGTGAAAACCTCATCACTACGACCGAATTCACTGATTTTGAAAAAGCAGCTGACATCCTTCAGGAATACAAAATTGAAAAACTTCCTGTTGTTGACAAAGACTACAAGCTGATAGGTCTGATTACATATAAAGACATTATCAAAATCAAAGCTCGTCCAAATGCCTGTAAAGACCTGCTTGGCCGGCTGAGGGTTGCCGCTGGAGTAGGTATCGCATCGAATACAATGGAGCGTGTTGCAGCGCTCGTTGAAGCAGGCGTTGATGCCATTGTTGTTGACACAGCTCACGGACATTCGCAGGGCGTGCTCGACATGGCTAAAAAAATTAAATCAGGTTTTCCGGCTATTGATCTGGTTATCGGCAACATAGCAACAGCTGAAGCCGCACTCGACCTCGTAAAAGCCGGTGCTGATGGAATCAAAGTTGGGATAGGCCCGGGATCCATTTGTACCACACGCGTAATTGCCGGTGTTGGCGTTCCACAGCTTACAGCAGTTTATGATGTGGCCAAAGCGGTTCGTGGCACCGGAATCCCGGTTATTGCTGATGGCGGCATACGTTTCACTGGCGATATTGTGAAAGCACTTGCAGCCGGAGCTTCAACAATTATGGCAGGTTCACTTTTTGCCGGAACAGAAGAATCGCCTGGCGAAACAATCATATTCGAAGGAAGAAAATACAAGACCTATCGTGGTATGGGATCGGTTGAGGCCATGCAGGAAGGATCGAAGGATCGCTATTTCCAGGATGCAGAGGACGATGTGAAGAAACTTGTGCCTGAAGGTATTGTTGGGAGAGTTCCCTATAAGGGCACACTTTCCGAAGTCATTCATCAACTTACGGGAGGTTTAAGAGCAGGCATGGGTTATACAGGATCGGCCACTATTGCTGATCTTCAAAAAGCAAAGTTCATCAAGATCTCTGCTGCGGGAATGTATGAAAGTCACCCACATGATATAACGATTACCAGCGAAGCCCCAAACTACAGCCGTAAATAGTCCTAAAGCAAACAATTATAAGTGTAACAAAATCAGAATTATAAAATGAAAAAACTACTTTTCTCATTCAGCCTTTTATTGCTGTTTTATGTTTCATCCGCACAAAAATCAAATGACAAAGCCGTGTTAGTTAACATTTCCGGCGAAAAAGTCACTTCAGGTGAATTTATGGACGTTTTCACCAAAAACAATGTGCAAAACGAGACTATTGATAAAAAATCGCTTGAGGAATACCTTGAACTGTACATAAATTTCAAGCTTAAAGTGAAAGAAGCCGAATACCTGAAGATGGACACCAACAAAGCATTTATTACTGAGTTGGATGGATATAGAAAACAATTAGCGAAACCATATTTCACTGATGAATCGGTTACAGAAGCCCTGCTACAGGAGGCTTACAACCGAAAACTTACCGATGTGAGAGCAAGTCACATTCTGCTGATGCTTGATAAAGATGCTGCTCCGAAAGACACGCTTGAAGTTTACAACCGTATTCTCAAAATCAGGGAAAGGGCAATAAATGGCGAAGATTTTGGCGCTCTGGCAGCAGAAACCTCCGAAGATCCTTCTGCCAAGGACAGAGAAGCTATCGCAAACCAACGTAGTTTCCGTCCGGGAAATAAAGGCGACCTGGGTTATTTCTCAGTCTTTGACATGGTGTATCCATTCGAAACAGGAGCTTATTTAACACCTGTTGGTGAGATTTCGATGCCTCTGCGCTCTGAATACGGCTACCACCTGATCAAGGTGACCGAAAAAACACCTGCAAGCGGACTCATCGAAGCTGCACATATCTATATCAGCGTTAATCCGGATGCAAAGGCTGAAGAGATTGCCGAAAAAGCTGAGAAAGCTGAATTTATTTACGAAAAAATTATCAACGGCATGAATTATGAAGATGCCGTGAAAGAATATTCTGACGATAAAGGTTCGGCAGCAAGAGGTGGAGCGCTTACCAAGTTTGCCGTAAACAGAATCGTTCCTGAGTTTGTTTCTGCTATCAAAAAAATGGAACCGGGTCAGATAAGCGTTCCGGTTCGCACCGTTTATGGTTTTCACATTATCAAACTGATAAGCTTGCAAAAACCAGGCAGTTTTGATGAAGAATCGCCAAAACTGAAAGAAAAACTTGCAAAAGATGCGCGCGCTCAGAAGAGTGAAGAAGCTGTGATTGAACAAATTAAAGCTGATGCAAAATTCAAACTGATGAATGAAAATGTTGATGCTTTTATTGCCTCTCTCGATTCGACACTGCTCCAGGGAAAATACGCGGTTGGCGCACAGAATCACACAGCTAAGGTTTTGTTTAAACTGGGAAAGAAAAACTTCCTGTCAACAGACTTTGCCGCGTTTATCGAAAAAAAACAGACTGCCCAGCAAAATGGAAACATCAGTACTTACGGACATAAACTCTTTCAAGAATATGTGAAAGAAAGCTGTCTCGCCTTTGAAGACAGCCAGCTTGAAAAGAAACATCCTGAGTTTGCTGCCTTGATGAAAGAATATCATGATGGCATACTGTTATTCGACCTGATGGATAAAAAAGTTTGGACAAAAGCCATACAGGATACAGCCGGCCTGAGGGCATACCATGAAATTCACAAGATGGACTACCAATGGAAAGAACGTGCTCAGGCAAGTATTTACACCGTTACCGACACCACCGAGGCCGTTGCTGTAAAAAATCTCCTTGCCTCAATCATTGATGCTGCAACTGCCCGCGAGAGATTTTCGGCTGACAGCATCAAATCAGTGCGGATTCAGCCCGGTAAATTTGAAAAGACTGACAATCGTTATGTTGATATGACAGACTGGAAACCAGGTCTTTACGGGCCATACATTGCCGATGCCGACAAAGCAGTGGTATATGTTCGCATCGAGGAAATCCTTGCTCCCGGTCCGAAAGCACTCGAAGAAGCAAAAGGTCTGATCACCTCTGATTACCAAAACTATCTTGAAAAAGAATGGGTTAAAGAACTCAGAGAAAAATATCCTGTTCAGGTGAATACCAAAAGCTTTGACAAATTAAAAGCACAATACGTGCAATGACGGTAAAGCGGCTGATGATATTTCTGGCAGCGATTGTTTTGGTACACAGCTGTGATGCTCCTGCCGATGCGCGTAAAGGCAGTGTGGTAGCCAAAGTGTATGATCAATATCTGTATAGCAGCGACCTTGATGGAGTTGTTCCAAAGGAAACACCTGCCATAGACAGCCAGATGCTTGTCAGAAGTTATGTTGACGGTTGGATTCGAAAAAAACTGTTAATCAGACAAGCCGAAAAAAATCTTACTTCAGAACAGCGTGATTTCTCTGCAAAACTTGAGGATTACCGCAACTCATTGATAACGTATGCTTACGAATCAGAATTGGTGAAACAAAAACTTGACACCATCGTAACCGACACAGAAATATCATCCTATTATATGTTGAACAAAGCGAGTTTTGAGCTCAAGTACAACATCGTTAAAGTGATTTATGTTGTGCTGAACGAAGACTCGAAGGAGCTGCGACGATTTAAAAATCTTTTGTCTGCTAGCGACCCTGTAAACACTACGGCAATTGATTTGCTGGCAAAACAACATGCTGTTTCATATTATATTGGTGATGAAACATGGGTTAGATTTGACGACTTGCTTCAATCTGTCCCCATCGAAACGTTCAACCAGGAGCTTTTTCTCAAAAACAACAGCTATGTTGAGATCAACGACAAACCCTTTGTTTACCTGATCAGAATCAAGGATTACAAGATCAGCGAGAGCATCTCGCCCCTTGAGGTTGAAGTGGATAATATACGGAATATCATTATTAACAAACGAAAACAAACTTTTCTGCGTTCAATGCACGAAGAGTTATATAACAACGCTTTAAAAGAAAGAGTCTTCGAAATTTATCAACAATGAACAATATCCTCAACACATCACTTTTGACTTTTAAGAAGTTAAAAGCCAAAGGTTTTCTGATTTTATTTCTTATCACTATCTTGTTTCCGCTAAGGATTTTCGCACAACAGCCGGCTGTTATTGACCAGGTGGTTGCAGTTGTGGGTAAAAACATTATCCTGCAATCCGACATCGAAAACCAATACATCCAAATGAGGATTCAAAGAGGTATCAGCGGAAGTTCTTCAGAGATAAGATGCAGCATTTTGGAAGATATGCTTTTTCAAAAACTCATGCTCAATCAGGCCGAATTAGATAGTATAACAGTGACTGACGACCAGGTTGAACAGGAGATGGAACGAAGACTTAAGTATTTCATCAATGAGTTAGGGTCGCAGGAAAAACTTGAGGCATATTATAACAAAACCGTGGTTGAGATCAAGACAGAGCTTCGTCGTATGGTTAAAGATCAGATGCTTGGTCAAAAAGTGCAGGAAGAAATCATGTCGAAAGTGATGGTTACACCTGAGGAAGTGAGACAATTTTTCAAAAATATGTCAAAAGACAGCATTCCTCTTGTGCCGGCTGAATATGAAATTGCTCAGATTGTAAAAAGACCACCCATCAGCGTGGATGAAAAACTCGAAGTAAAAGAAAAATTGAATGGTTTGAGAAAACGTATCCTTGCCGGAGAAAGGTTTTCAACACTTGCAGTGCTCTATAGCGAAGATCCCGGTTCGGCAAAAAAAGGTGGCGAACTTGGTTTTTATGGTCGCGGCGAGCTGTATCCCGAATTTGAAGCTGTTGCATTTAAACTAAGAGATGGCGAAATAAGCGAAATCGTTGAAACTGAGGCAGGTTTTCATATCATCCAGATGATTGAGCGCAGGGGCGATTATGTGAATGTGCGTCATATCCTGCTCATGACAAAGGTGAGTCCGCTGGCATTGGAAAAAGCCAGAATTCAGCTTGACTCAATAGCATTGTTATTGCGTAACGATTCGATAACCTTTGAAAAAGCCGTTGAAAAATTCTCTGAAGAAGAAAACAAAACCACAGGGGGATTACTGTTAAACTCCTACACAGCCGGCGTCAGGTTCGAGGCCGATATGCTCGATCCGCAAGTTTCCTTTGTTATTGACAAACTTAAAATTGGCGAGATTAGCGACCCTGTTCCAATGAAGACGGAGGATGGAAAAGATGCCTACCGTCTTTTAAAACTTGTTGTAAAGACAACACCTCATAAGGCAAACCTCAAAGATGATTACAACAGAATTGCTGAATGGGCGCTGCAGGATAAAAAACAAAAATCAGTAGAAAACTGGATTCGTAGCAAATCAAAAAATGCATACGTTGACATACATCCTGATTTTCAACAATGTAAGTTTGATTTCAACTGGAAAGCAGAATAATAAAACAACCTTCATTCTCAAAGTCGGAAATAAAAATGATATCTTATTCAAACGATGTTGAAGCAGCCAAAGCCTTGCAGGCAAAATATAAAGCGCTGAAGACCGAAATTGCAAAAGTGATCGTTGGCCAGGAAGAAGTAATTCACCAGACGATCATTGCCATTTTCAGCAGGGGTCATGTATTGCTTGTTGGTGTGCCAGGACTTGCTAAAACACTACTTGTCAACACCATAGGAAAAGTGCTTGGGTTAAGCTACAGCCGCATTCAGTTTACCCCCGATCTCATGCCTAGTGATATCATCGGAACAGAAATACTTGATGAATCAAGAAAGTTTAGATTTATCAAAGGACCGGTTTTTGCCAACATTGTTCTTGCCGACGAAATAAATCGTACCCCGCCAAAAACTCAGGCGGCATTGCTCGAAGCGATGCAGGAAAAACACATCACTGTTGCAGGTCATACACACCAACTTTTGGAACCGTTTTTTGTGCTTGCCACACAAAACCCGATCGAACAGGAAGGCACCTACCCCCTGCCCGAGGCCCAGCTCGACAGGTTTATGTTTAACCTCTGGCTTGATTATCCCAGTTTTGACGAGGAAATACAGGTGGTTAAAAATACAACCATCACCAACAATCTGCAGCCTGATACAGTGCTGAACAGCGAGGAGATTATCTATTTTCAACAGCTCGTCAGAAAAGTTCCGGTGGCCGACAATGTGATGGAATATGCCGTTAATCTCGTATCGAAAACAAGACCAAACACAGAGAGATCCCATGATTGGGCTAACAAATACCTCAGCTGGGGAGCCGGTCCAAGAGCATCGCAGTACCTGATTGTTGGCGCAAAATGCAATGCACTCCTCAAAGGAAAATTCTCACCCGATATCGAAGATATCAGGTCGGTTGCCATTCCAATACTAAGACACCGTCTGGTGCGCAACTATACTGCTGAAGCCGAAGGAATCAGCATGGAAAATATCATTAGGAAATTATTGTAAATAATTGATTTTAAAGCTTTTGTTACATTATAAAATTGAACAGTATGAAATCAAACCGCAAACTTTTAATCGCATTGGCAGCCATTGCAGTTCTGATTGCTGCGGTGTGGTATTTTACCCAATCAGGAGGCGAAGACACCCAATTGCTTGAAGCCCCTGTAAAAAAAGGACTGTTCACCATCAGCGTAACCACAACCGGTGAGCTGGAAGCCAAAAGCTCAGAGATGATCAACGGCCCTTCGCCCACTGCCCTACGCGATGCGCGTATCTGGCAACTCAAAATTGATGACATTATTCCCGACGGAACTATAGTTGATTCAGGCGATTACGTCGCACAGCTCGACCGTTCTGAGCTAACCAACAAGATCAAGGATCAGCAAATTGATATTGAGCAGTATCAAAACAATTTCATTAAAACACAACTCGACACCACAATGGAGCTCAGGGCTGCAAGAAACGAACTTGTCAATCTCAAATATGCGATGGAAGAAGCCCAGATTGCGGTGGATCAATCCATCTACGAGCCACCAGCCACGCAAAGACAGGTTCAGATTGAGCTTGATCGTGCGCAAAGAGCTTATGATCAAGCCGTAAAAAATTATTCACTAAAATATGAGAAGGCAGTTGCCAATATGTCAGAGGTTTCAACTGCATTGAAGAAAAAACAGACTGAGTTTGAAAAGTTCTTCTCCTTAAGTCAGGAGTTTACAATTCGCGCACCGAAAGCCGGGATGGTAATCTATCAGCGCGATTGGGATGGCAAAAAACGTGGCGCAGGAGCAAGCATCAGCACATGGGAAAACGTGGTGGCTACTTTGCCTAATTTGCGTGAGATGATTACCAAGACCTATGTGAACGAAGTTGATATTTCAAAAGTGAAAGTTGGCCAAAGAGTTGATATTGGTGTAGATGCATTCCCTGAAAAGAAGTTTACCGGCCAAGTGGTCGAAGTAGCTAATATTGGTGAACAACTCCGTAACTCAAACGCAAAGGTGTTTGAGGTAAAAATCGAAGTTAACGAATTCGACTCGATTGTCCGTCCTGCCATGACAACCAAAAATGTTATTATCACTGACGAGCTTGTTGATGTTTTATATGTCCCGCTAGAGGCGCTCCACGCCATGGACAGCATACAGTACGTATTTGTTGGAAGCCAGCGCCGACAGGTAATACCCGGAAAATCAAATGAAAACGAAATCATTATTAGAGCCGGACTTCGCGAAGGCGAAAATGTTAACCTCATATCGCCCGAAGACCACAAATCCTTTAAACTGATCGAAGTGGATGCATCCGAAATGGCTCGTATAAAGGCAGAAGAGTTGAAAGCCAAAGAGGATGCCGAAAAGGCTGCGGCTGCAAAAGAAGCCGAACGCCAGCAAATGATGCAGCAACGTATGATGCAGCTTCCTGCAGGTGCGATGCCGGCAGGTCAGGGTAAAAAAGCAGAAGGTGGCGCAGGAAAACCCAAGTCATGAGAACTGAACGATACTGGGAAATAGTACAGGTTGCACTCGAAGCTGTTTTCGCAAACCGCTCACGTTCAATCCTTACCGCACTCGGAATTATCTTCGGTGTTGCCGCAGTTATTGCCATGATGGCCATTGGAAATGGAGCAAGACAAGAAATCCTTGAGCAGATAAAGATGGTTGGCGTTAATAATATTATTATAAGTTCAAAATACGAACCATCTGCCAATGAAGAAGATGGAGAAGAATCTGAAGGTAAATCCGAAAGTAAAAAGTTTTCTCCCGGACTAACACTGGCTGACGCAAAAGGAATCGAACAAATTGTGCCGACAGTAGAAAAAATCAGTCCTGAAGTTTCCTATGAAACCACAATTATCAAAGACGGGGTTAGGCAACAGGCAAAACTCAACGGCGTTACACCGGCTTTTTTTAAGGTCTTCAGCCTCGAGCTAAGCCATGGAACCATGTTTACCCAGGAACAATCGGAAAATGGCAATCCGGTATGCATTATTGGTCCGGGTGTTAAAGCGAAATTTTTTGCCCTTGAAGATCCCATTGGTAAGCACATCAAATGCGGCAGCATCTGGTTAAAAGTAGTAGGAGTATTGGAAAAACGATTGAGCGGGCACGCGAAAACCGCCAATATGGGTGTTTCCGATTATGACAACAATATTTATGCACCATTGCAAACAGTTTTATTACGGTTTAAAGACAGGGCACTCGTCAACTCCGGCTCAATAGCTAACGGCGGAACAACCGTAATCTTTTCGGGCAACAGCATGATGTCGTTTGGCAGCGGTGGAGGATCAGAAGAAAGCTCAAACTATCACCAGCTTGACAGGATCGTTGTTCAGGTGAACGACAGCGAAAATCTTGGAATCACGACCAAGCTGCTTTCGCAAATGCTGAAAAGAAGGCATCTTGGTGTGGATGATTTTGAAATTACAGTCCCCGAATTGCTTCTGAAACAAGAACAACGTACCAAAGACATCTTTAATATCGTGCTAGGCGCCATTGCCGGCATCTCACTGCTTGTTGGCGGTATCGGAATTATGAATATCATGCTGGCCTCGGTGATGGAACGCATCAGAGAGATTGGTGTGCGAAGATCAATCGGTGCAACAAAAAACGACATCATCCTTCAGTTTCTTGCCGAAGCAACACTTATCAGCATCAGCGGGGGAATTATTGGCATTGTTTTAGGTCTGGTGATGGCAAAGATAATAATGCAAACAACCGATATTCTGACCATTGTGAGCCTAAGCTCCATAGTGGTTTCGTTTGGTGTAGCTGCAACAGTTGGAATAGTTTTTGGTTATCTTCCGGCCAGAAAAGCTGCCGAACAAGATCCGGTTGAATCGTTGCGACATGACTAAAAATTCTAATTGACTGAAAAATTTATGCTTAGCTTTCAATCCATTGGTAAATGGATTAATTTTGCTACCGAAAAATTCTAACATTAATTTACATTTTTATGGCAGTATTAGTAGGCAAAAAAGCCCCCTATTTCGAAGCAGACGCAGTTATCAATGGTGCATTTGAAGAAAAGTTTTCTCTTCAGCAGTTCATTGGCAAAAAACACGTCGTTTTCTTTTTCTATCCTTTGGATTTTACTTTTGTTTGTCCGACAGAGATCATTGCTTTCCAGGATAAAATGGAAGCATTCGAAAAACGCAATGTAGCAGTTGTTGGTTGCTCTATTGACTCAAAATTTTCGCATTGGGCCTGGGTTAACACTCCCAGAGAGCAAGGCGGGATACAAGGCGTGAAATATCCACTTGTATCGGACCTGACCAAAACCATCTCGGCAAACTATGATGTTTTGGCCGGAGAGTTTACCTATAACGAAGATGGCGAAATGGAATTTAATGGCGACCCTGTTGCATACCGTGGTTTGTTTCTGATTGACAAACAAGGTGTTGTAAGACATCAGATAGTAAACGATCTGCCTTTGGGACGCAGCATTGATGAGGCACTCCGTATGATTGATGCTTTACAGCATTTTGAAGAAAACGGCGAAGTGTGTCCGGCTAACTGGAAACAGGGCGAAGATGCTATGATGGCAACACACGAAGGTGTTTCGAGTTATCTGACGAATCACTAATCAGCGAAATTTTTGGTAATTCCCTGCATCAGGAAAGTGATGGATTCTCCATAGCTTTTGCCGGTGCAGGGATTTGCTATTTAAGTCGAATAATCATTCCAAGCGTATTGCCATCTGCATGAATTTGTATTTGCGATGATAGCCTGCGGTTGAAATGCAAAACACTTCGTCCCAAAGCATAGCCCAATATTGCTCCTGCAAAGACATCCGAAGGCCAATGTTCGCCGCTTTTCAAACGCCCGATGGCTGTGAGGCCGGCCAAACCGTAGAGTGCTAAGCCCAGCCCGGGCTTCTCAGGATAATAGCCGGAGAGAACCGTGGCCACAGCGAATGCCCTCATTGTATGTCCGGAGGGAAATGACTCATGTTGAAAATTATGAAAAGGTCCGCTCCAGTGATATGGTTCAGCCAATTGATCCGGACGGGCTCTGTGTGTGAGATGTTTCACCGCTACCGCTGCCCCGGCACTCAGAATAAAAACCTGCAGCCCGGCCAATGCAGCATCTTTTGCAAGTTGATCCGTCTTTTTTTCTCCGTATAGATACAGGGCTGCCAGCGCCGGAATGGCAACCAATCCGTTTCCCAAAGCATTTGTCCATGGCAGGATTTTCCGATCTTCGCTTGATACAGGGCCATTCAGTTTATGAAAAAGCGCCTCATCATTCAATAAAATAAATCCAAACGATAAACCGGACACTGCAACCAAAGTCCAGTCTGCGCTGCTGAAGCGCGCAGGCATCTTCAGCGCATGTATTGTTTGCCCCGGGAAAGAAAGCAAATAGGAAGATATTGACGGATATACCGATTCATTTTTTACAGTGTCTTGTGCCAGAGCGACTTCAAAGTGCATGAACATCACTAGCAAAAACACAAAACACATCTTCGCTCTATTCACTTTTTTTGGCTTCGTTCCACAATTCATCCATTTCTTCGAGGCTCATCTCATGAAGTTGTTTGTTATGAGACAATGCAATCTTTTCGATATACTGAAAACGTGATCTGAATTTGCGGTTTGTTCGCTCCAGTGCATCTTCCGGGTTAACACCAATGTATCTTGCATAATTAACAAGAGCGAAGAGCAGATCACCAAATTCGTCTTCAATTCTGTCAACAGAAGCGTTCGTACTAACCTCGTGTTTGAGTTCATCAAGTTCTTCCTCAACCTTCAACCAAACATCTTCTTTCCTTTTCCATTCAAAACCAACCCCACCGGCTTTTTCCTGCATCCTGTAGGCTTTGAGCAGAGCAGGTAAACTTGCGGGCACGCCTTCCAGCACTGATTTCTTACCTTCGGAAAGCTTAATCTTCTCCCAATTCGATTTAACTTGTTCCTGATCAGCCACTTTCACTTCGCCATAGATATGTGGATGCCTGACGATCAGCTTTTCGCTAATGCCATCCAAGACATCTTTGATATCGAAGGCTCCTTGTTCAGAACCAATCTTTGCATAGAAAACAAGGTGAAGCATCAGGTCGCCCAGCTCTTTTTTTATTTCCTGCAGGTCACTTTTTAGAATCGCATCACTGAGCTCATATGTTTCCTCAATGGTCAGGTGACGTAAACTTTCAAGAGTCTGCACCCGATCCCAGGGGCAACCGGCTCTTAGCTCGTCCATTATCGTGAGTAAGCGGCCAAAGGCATCCAATTTTTCATTCATCCAAATAAGCTTTTCGGGCAAAGGTAAGGGTTTTGATCTACTGGCTCCATGCTAAGATAAAAATTCGGAAATCCGCAACAAATCTGACTTTCGGCCGTTTTTAAACCAATTATCCGGTATTATTTACTTACTTTTGCCGGCTGTTTGCACATTATAACTTTTTTGATGAAGCTTTGCCGTTTATGCATTGCCATTATATTGATGGTATTCTTTCTGCCGGAATTGTCCGGTCAACCCGGTCCACCTTTGCCGATCAATAATTATCAGCTCGAACTGCGTTCACATTACGGTTATTTTCTGCATCATCATTTTGAGTTGGAGCGTTATAATGCAAGCTTTCCGGCCTTTGAACTCTCTCTACAGCGTTCCACCTTCGGGCGTCAGCGCTGGGAGTCACTCTATGATTATCCAATTATCGGGATCGCTGCTTATTATTCCCCCATGGGAAATTTCGAAGAACTGGGCAAGGTTTTCGCTGCTTACCCTTTTATAAGTTTTCCGCTAAACAGAAGTGTTGAAAACAGGCTGAATTTTCGACTTGGTGTTGGTCTTGGCTGGATAACAAATAAATATGATCCTGTTAATAATTACAGAAACTACGCAATTGGGTCGCACCTCAACGCCGCAGCAAGTCTTTTTCTTGATTATCGCAGGTCCATAGGCAGGCGGTTTAATTTTGTTGCTTCGGGAGGACTGACTCATTTCTCAAATGGCTCAACAAAAACACCAAACTTTGGATTAAACATTCTGTGTGCATCTGTTGGGTTGACCTGGTATATAAGCCGCCCGAATCCTTACCTCGATAAAAAACTGCTCCCGATACTGCGCCGTTTTGAATATGATAATAAAAAACGTTTCTCGGTTGATCTGGCACAATCCTTCGGAACGAGAGACATGACCCAGCAACTGGGCAAAAGATTCTATGTTTCAAATACCGCTGCCAGTATTATGTTTCCGGTTTCGATGAAAGGAAATCTTGGTCTGGCGATTGAGCTAACTTATGATGGTTCGGACAAAGGTGTGCTCGATCAACGCCAATTGATCGAGGGTGGACAACTTTATGAAAATGAATTAGACATCATGAAACCAGGAGTTGGTATCGTATATGAAATGCTTTTGTCGCGAACTTCATTTCTATTTCAAATGGGGGCTCATCTTGGTGGCGCTGAAAAATCAGATGGTTATGTGTATGAGAAACTAGGGATGAGATACTATTTCACTGAAAATCTTTTTGGAACGATCGCGTTGACAGCTCATGGTGGCAGGGCCGACTTTATCGGCTACGGCATAGGCTATAAATGGGGTCATAAATTTTACTGGCGAAAGAAACGATGAGAAAAACACATTTAATTCCTTTGATGCTTTTTGTCATTTTTGCCTTTTCCTCATGCAAAAAGACTACTGTTGATTGTTTTTCCGACCCCGGCGAAATCAAAAACGAAACACGAACTCTTGACAGCATGTTTTCTTACATCGAAATGTATGATAACATTGATGTTGAACTCGTTGCAAGCTCCAAAAACTTTGTCGAGGTGATTGCAGGCAAAAACCTTATAAGTGCCATTTCGACCGAAATAATCAGCGAGACTGTCACCCAGGATCCAATTCCACCTGACACGAACCAAATAACTTTTGTTCAAAACAAACTTATTATTCGCAATAACAGCTCATGCAGCTTTTTAAGAAATGATGACAGGCAGGCAAAGGTAATAGTATATTACACTGAACTCGAAGGAGTTACTTACAGATCGAACGGAAATCTCACTGCACTTGGAAATATTAAATCAAGTGTTTTCAAAATTGATATTTTCGAAGGCTCCGGCAAAATTCACCTGAAGCTGGATAGTCAAAAGTCCTTTCTCAATTATCACTTTGGTACAGCTGAGCTCGAAGTAGTTGGCCAGTCTGATGTTAATTACATCTATCAGGTAAGTTACGGACCAATTAACGCTCAATTACTTGAAACAGGCATAACCTACCTCGAAACACGCTCAGCCAACAGCTGTAATGTAAAAGTCATTGGCCTGCTCGAAGCAACAATCAACGGTCCCGGGAATGTGTATTATTTCGGTAATCCGGCCAATGTTTTGCTGAAAGGATCAGGTAGTGGTAAACTTATTAAAGGAGATTAAAAAAAGCCGGCTACCTGAAAACAAGTGTCGGCTTTTACTTTTTCTAAGCAACAAAATCAATAGGAACGCGCAAAAACGACCCTTTGTTTTGAAGGACTTCCTGAATAAACACACACTCCGTCTTCTTTGCTGTCTTCCAAAGGAATAAGACGGATGGTGGCTTTTGTTTCATCTTTAATTTTTTGCTCTGTTTCGGGAGTACCATCCCAGTGCGCTTCAATAAACCCGCCTTTTTCGATCTGAACTTTGAAGTCGTCCCAGCTGTCCACTTTGAAAGTGTTTGCAGTGCGGAAATCCAAGGCTTTTTGAAAGAGGTTTTGTTGAATCTGTTCAAGAAGATGTATCACTTTTTGATCAATATCTGCCAATTGAAGCAGCTCTTTTTCCAGAGTATCCCTGCGTGCTACCTCAACAGTGCCATTTTCAAGATCGCGTGGTCCGATGGCCAATCGAACCGGCACACCTTTAAACTCCCATTCATTGAACTTGAAACCGGGTTTTTGGGTATCGCGGTCATCAAGCTTCACCCTGATTCCGTGAGCTTCCAATTGTTTTTTTATTTCTCTGCCTTTATCGCAAATTGCGTTGTACTGTTCTTCATTTCTGTAAATAGGTACGATAACAACCTGGATTGGAGCTAACTTCGGAGGCAAAACAAGTCCATTGTCATCAGAATGGGTCATCACGAGTGCTCCCATCAAACGCGTCGAGACGCCCCATGAAGTAGCCCAAACATACTCCAGCTTGTTTTCTTTGCTTAAAAACTGTACATCAAAAGCTTTGGCAAAGTTTTGTCCGAGAAAGTGCGACGTTCCGGCTTGCAAGGCTTTACCATCCTGCATCATCGCCTCAATGCAATAGGTTTCTACTGCACCGGCAAATCGTTCGTTTGCAGATTTAACACCCCTTAAAACTGGTATGGCCATCCATTTCTCAGCAAAGTCGGCATACACCCTCAACATCTGTTCGGCTTCAGCAACAGCTTCATCACGTGTGGCATGAGCAGTGTGGCCCTCCTGCCAGAGAAACTCTGCAGTGCGCAGAAACAAACGCGTACGCATCTCCCAACGCACAACATTGGCCCACTGATTGATGAGCAATGGCAAATCCCTGTAGGATTGAATCCAACCCCGGTAAGTGTCCCAAATTATTGTCTCACTTGTTGGCCGAACAATCAGTTCTTCTTCTAGTTTTGCAGCTTCATCCACAACAATACCTTTGCCGTTTTCATCATTTTTCAGTCTGTAGTGTGTTACCACAGCACATTCTTTGGCAAAACCTTCAACATGGCTTGCTTCTTTGCTAAAAAACGACTTTGGAATAAAAAGCGGGAAGTAGGCATTTTGATGTCCGGTATCTTTAAACATCTTGTCAAGTTCGGCCTGCATGCGCTCCCAAATAGCATAGCCATAAGGTTTTATGACCATACAACCCCTGACAGCAGAATTCTCTGCAAGATCGGCTTTTGTAACAATATCAGTGTACCATTGAGAATAATTATCTTCTCGTGTGCTTAAATCTTTCGCCATCGAAACTTTGGTATAATATTTGTATTTTTACGATTGAATTTATTTGATGCAAAAGTACGAAAACCATGTGGAATTCAATACAAATATCATGGAGGACCTAACGATGAAAAGTCTAAAAATTACATTTCTGGCATTTATTTTTGCTTTTACAGGCTGCTCAACCGGCAGTTATTTGCAGGACGATGTTTATTATTCCAGAAAACAGAAACAGGAAAGTATAGCTCCTGCTGCGGTAGCATCAGCTCCGAAAGCAGCAGAAACAACAACCCAGAGCAATAACACTGAATATGAATACCAAACCTATTATCAGGATGAGCAGGCCGTAGCCGAATCACCTGAAAATACGGATGCTGTGTATTCAACAACAGAAACAGTGATTGAACCAGACGGCACAACCTATTCAACAACCGAAACATATTACGATTCAGAATATGCGCAACGCATGCGTCGTTTTAATTCCGGATACAATACCTCGTTTGGTTATTATGACGGCTTCAATTCAGGCTGCTTCGATTGTTACAATTCGTCGTTGATGTTTGGTTTCGGCTATCCCGGAGGCCTGTCGTTTGGCTATAATTACGGTTGGCCATACTACTCAAGCTATTCTCCTTATTGGGGCTGGGGCTACGATCCTTTCTGGAGCAGCTCACTTTATTATGGTTATGGCTGGAACCGCCCATGGGGTTATTGGGGAAGTTATTACAATGGCTACTACAATGGTTTTTGGGACGGCTATTATTATGGCGGGGGCTATGCCGATTATCCTTACTACGGACACAAAACCCGGTATGGCCATCGAGGCAACAACAGCGGTGGCACAACGATTCCAGGCAGAGGACATCAGAATTCGAATAACGAATACCAAACCTCAAACTACAGCTCACCCCGTGGTGACCGCAGCAACGGATCAACAAACAGTTCCAGCTCGGTTAGTAGCGACAGAGCTTCAGTAAGTGGTTCAGCACGAGGCACAAACAGCCGTATAGAGCGTCCGGGTACACAAGAGAAAACCAGCCGTCCGGTTGTTCAGGATGGCAATAGCAGACCAACGGCAAGGGAACGCGTCGGACAGCAGCGCGACAGGTATCAACGGCCCGGAAGTAATTCTACCAATTCAAACACCCAAAGGTACCAGCGCCCAAAGTCATATACCTCTCCTGCCACACGTCAGCCAAAGTCAAGCAGTGAATATGTGAGACCAGGCACAATTTCACGGCCTGCAGTTGAAAACAGCAACCGGTCAACCACCGTCACTCCAGGAACACAGGGAGCAAGACCATTGTCAAGTCCTCAAAGAATTAGTGGCGGACAAACAAGAAGCAGCAGCGAAGGCAGCAGCCGAACCGTTTCGAGTCCTTCGCGCAGCAGCAACGAAGGTAGCAGCCGGACAGTTTCGCAGCCAAGCCGCAGCAGGACGTCCGAAAGCCGATCATACACACCCTCATCCAGTGGATCAAGCTCATCGGGATCGAGCCGGGGCAGTTCTTCAGGTGGTTCTTCCGGTGGTTCTTCATCCGGCAGGTCATCAGGCGGCTCTTCTGGCGGACGCAGATAAAAATCAATCATAAGAAGTTTTTAAGAACGTTCAATTTGAGAGCGTCAGAGAGAATATTAAAATAAAAAATCATCAAAATGAAAAAGTCATTTATTCTATCCATCTGGTTATCAATAGCTATCAGCACCATGGCGCAAAACGAAACCGATGCCTTACGGTTTTCACAGGTCTATTATCAAGGAACAGCAAGAAGCATGTCAATGGGTGGTGCTTTTGGCGCAATTGGTGCTGATTTTTCCTCGTTAAGCATGAATCCTGCCGGGATTGGATTGTACAGAACCAATGAGTTCACCCTGAGTCCGACCATTTACAACTCAAAAACCGAATCTACCTATAATGGGATGTATGGTGACGACCTCAGGTCAAATTTTAGTCTGGGTAACATGGGCGTTGTACTTACAAATAAGATTGATGATGGCTCATCAGCCAGTCCTTGGAAATATTACCAGTTTGGCTTTGGCATGAACCGCACCAACGCCTTTCACAACCGTCATTTCATTCAGGGCGACAATCCCGACCATTCAAAAGTGGATGTTTATCTTGATCGCGTTTGGAATACAGATCCATCGGATATTGAAGATCAGTTTCCTTATGACCTTTACCCAGCCTGGTATGTTTACCTGCTCGACACTGTCCGCGATGGAAATGGCAACCTCGTTTACACAAGTCCTGTACCTCAGGGTGGAATCCGGCAATTTGAAACGCAAAACACATGGGGTTCTACAAACGAGTGGCTTTTTAGTGCAGGTGCCAATCTGAGCGATAAAGTGTTTGTAGGAGCCACATTTGGCATTCCCTACACACGGTTCTTCAGAGAAACTATATATACCGAAAAAGACGTTAATGATGATTACGCAGGTTTTGATGAGTGGAGCTATACCGAGACTGTTGAAACAAGAGGTGCGGGCATCAACCTCAAAGTCGGCGTGATCGCCTGGCCGGTTGACTGGCTCAGAATTGGAGCTGCCGTGCACACACCCACCTATTATGCCGAAATGCAGGATATCTGGTACAGCTCTGTTGAAGCAAAGCTTGAACCGGATTATAACAAAAAAAGCTCCCCAACAGGCGAATACCTCTACGACATCAGCACCCCGATGCGTGCAATAGGCAGCGCTGCAGTTATTTTTGGCAAATATGGTTTGCTTAGCGCTGACTATGAATATGTCAATTACAGCAAAATGCGCCTGCGTGCTCCGGATTACAACTTCACCTCGGAAAATCAAAACATAAAAGACTATTATACATCAACTTACAACCTCCGTTTGGGTACAGAATGGCGTCTCGACCAATTCAGTTTGCGTGGTGGTTATGCCCTTTATGGAAGCCCTTATGCCGATGACTTGAACGACGGAAAGCGCAGTAATGTTACCTTTGGCATTGGTTACAACGAAAAGAATTTCAGCCTTGATCTTGCATATATCAACGGCTCAATGAATCAAAACTATTACTTATATACTTCGGAAAACTATTCGACCAACGCAACTGAACAAAAGCAGAAAATCAATCAGTTTGTTCTTACAACGCGTTTCAGGTTCTGAAATAATTGACTCAACACAAAAAAAACCTGAGGCAATGCTTCAGGTTTTTTTATTTTACATTACGTATTCTGGTCAAACCGGCACGAGCTTTTGCATGAATACCAGAACTATATTCCTCGGGCTTCAGGGTCAAACACAACTCAAACATTTTTTTTGCCTCGTTGCTATCCGATCGCAACAGATAGATTTCACCCGAAAAAAGCGCAGCATTTGCTGCATAATACTCCTGTCTGTCACGACCTTTTGCGATGCAAAGCTGATAATAACGCAATGCCTCTGAAAAATCACGAACAGCATGTTTTATGCGACCCGTCCGGTAATAGTATTCGAGTTTTTCAGGTTCTTTGAGCAGAATAAAGTGTTTTCCTGCCTGACTTAAAACGGCTTCAGCCCGGGCAAAGTAACCGCCATCGAACAAGAGCCGGGCTTTTAGCAAGGTGCTGTCCGGAGCACGCAACAAGGATGCTTCACGCAATGCCTGTTTGTCAGACTCAACCTGCCCCGACTGAAAAGTGTGCAGCTGTTTCATTTGCCTGAGGTAGGATAGCGAGTCACCTTTGAGTAAATCAATCCAGGCGAGTTTTCTGCGGGCATCCAATTTGTAGTTTGTCCCTTTGAAATGGATCAGGAAAAAATCATACTCCTTTTTTGCAGAAAAATCGAGTTTTCGCAACATCGCTTCTGCCCTGATGTAATGGAGGTAAAACAAAGGTTCGTCAGTTTGATGGTCAATGGCAAGGTGCAATGTTTTCAGTGCATCATCGTTTTTTCCGGTGCGCATTTCAAGGTTCGCCTTTGCGTACATCATCAGGGGACTCTGTTCGTCGTCCTTTGTGAAGTAGATTAAGAGTTTCTCGGCTATTGACTTATCCGGATTCAGATTTGCTTCGATGAAGGTCAGAAAAAACAGGGCCTCGGTCCGAAACAGCTTGTTGAAAACACTTTCATCCTGATCAAGAACAACAGAATACAATAAATTTGTGCCGGCAATAACATCACCATCCATCGAAGCCAATTTCAAAACCCACTGGTATTGAGGAGGAATGCCACCCAGAAGTGCAGTTAAGAAGCCAAGACTTACTTTGTTTGGAACAAATGATGGATATCTGATTTCATTTTCGTTGAGCAGGAAGTACGCTTTTCGAAGTTCTAAAGCAGCGCTGTAGGCATCACCAAATTTTGAGCGTGAAGCAGCGGAATGCAGATAAATAGTGGCTAAAGCCCACTTTTTCAGAGGATTGGAATCCGGAGTATCATTGATTTTTTGAATACGATGTGATTTATGTTGTTGAATCATACGCGCAGCCTCAGCATCTTCTCCAGCGAAAGCTTTAAAAAAATCCAGGTAACTTTCTATAACAACATACATCTGGTTTGCAGGATTTGTGCGTTGATCTGCACCAATCCATTTCTTTGCTTCAGAAGTGTTGAGTTGTTGTGCAGATTTGAAAGCATTTTCGATGGCAGGCGTAAATTCAAGCAACTTAGCCAAAACTGTTGCTTGTATGCCAACAAAAAAGCATATTATAATCAGACGATACATAGCCGTAAAAATACAAAAAGGGAGCTTAGCAGCTCCCTTTAGTTATCTTATATAAAGAACTTATCAATTGTATTTATCAGCAACATCCTGATCTACAAGGATTCGGCCGCAATACTCGCAAACAATAACTTTTTTATGCATACGAATATCAAGTTGATGTTGCGGAGGGATTTTGTTGAAGCAGCCGCCACAGGCATCGCGTTCGATCTGCACAACAGCAAGGCCGTTTCTGGCATTTTGTCTGATGCGTTTATAAGCAACGATCAGGCGGTCTTCGATTTGGCTTTCATGCTGTTTTGCTTTGTCAATCAAATCATCCTCTTCTTTTTCGGTTTCTTCGATGATTGACTGAAGTTCTGATCTTTTTATTTCAAGATCGTTCATTCTTTCAGCAAGTCGCTCTTTTGCTGAATTGATTTCACGTTGAAGGCCTTCAATTTTTGCTGTAAACTCCCTGATTCTTTTTTCGGAAAGCTGTATTTCGAGGTTCTGAAACTCAACTTCTTTAGAAAGTGAATCATATTCTCTGTTATTTCTAACGTTCATTTGCTGCTCTTCATACCGTTTTATGAGGGTGAAGCTGTCTTTAATAGCCAGTTTTTTATCAGCAATATTTTGACTTAAAATGATCGTGTCGTTTTCATAATTCTCAATTCTGGTTTCTAAACCAGCTATCTCATCTTCGAGATCCTGCACTTCCAGAGGCAGCTCGCCTCTGATAATTCTAATTCTATCAATTTGAGAATGAATCTGTTGCAATGCGTACAATGAAACTAACTTGCGCTCAACACTGATTTCGATGGGTTCGTCGGTGGCTGCACCGCTCATTTTCAGCTTATCAGCCTGGGTATCTTTAGACATATGTAATTGGGTTTCTATTTGAAATAATATCCTACAGCGTTTGTGTTTACTTCCGAAAACAGGACTGCAAAATTAGGAATTTTTTTTGTTAAAATACCAGCCATCAATTCTTTCGTAAATTGTTCAGTTTCATAATGCCCTGCATCAACCATCAGGAGCTTACCATCGGCATCGTGAAAATCGTGGTATTTCAGGTCGGAAGTAACAAAAGCATCGGCACCGGCACGTTTTGCTGCCCCCAGCAAAAATGCTCCGGAGCCACCACAGACAGCAACTTTTTGAATTGAATTTCCTGTTAGCGGCGAATGCCTCAGTACCGGCGTAAAGCATGTTTTTGTGATCATTTGCATGAAATCAGCCTCGCTCATGGGCGCGTCTAAATAACCCAACATTCCGGCTCCTGTCTGTGGCAAATTGTTCTTCAATGGAAAGATATCAAAGGCAACTTCCTCATACGGATGAGCCAGGATCATTGCTTCTTTCACTTTTTCTGTCAGCCAGGCCGGGACGATAACCTCAATCTTCATTTCTTTTTCGGTGTGCAACTCGCCATTTTTCCCTACAAAAGGCTGCGCGTTTTCGTTAGCCCTGAATGTTCCCAGACCCTCTGTGCTGAAACTGCAGGCATCATAATTACCAAGGTGTCCTGCACCGGCTTCAAACATCGCATCCCGAACAGCGAAAGCATGCTCAAGGGGAACGAAGGTTACAAGTTTATGTAATTGTTCCTCAATTGGTTGGAGTATCTTTAGTCTTGAGAGACCAAGCTTTTTCGCCAGGATATTATTTACACCTTCAAACACATTATCGAGGTTGGTGTGCATTGCCGCAATTGCAATGTTATTGCGCAAAGCCGCAATCACTGTTCGTTCCACAAAGGTAGCGGGCACAAGTTTTTTTAAACCTTTGAAAATCACCGGATGATGTGATACGATGAGTTCGCATTGCCTGGCACGTGCTTCTTCAACAACCTGTTCGTTTACATCAACACACAGCAAAACTTTGCTCACAGCTGCCTGAGGATCGCCAACA
Source organism: Bacteroidales bacterium UBA6207 (assembly GCA_002421995.1). Lineage (GTDB taxonomy): Bacteria > Bacteroidota > Bacteroidia > Bacteroidales > F082 > JALNZU01. The sequence goes on from DISP01000126.1 coordinate 36,649, forward strand.
ATTAAACCACTGTTATCGTATGATTCCTGCAACTGTAGCGGCGCGGCTTCCTGAAGTATATCAACAATGTTTTTTACACGCATATTCAATAAGCTAAGAATTGGATCAGAAACAAAAACACGGAGTAACCTTATTGTAAAATTAACGTACAAAAATACGATAATTGGTGACATTTGGCTATTTTCGCAGGGATTGCACTTTTCGGTTCACACACAAAAATAAGGGATGAAGATCTTGCTACTGCCATTTTCCTGGGTATATCATTTCGTAGTTTTTCTGCGTCACCTTTTTTTTGATATAGGCCTTTTGCGCATTCATTCATTCGATTTACCAATCATAGGAGTTGGCAACCTCAGTGTTGGTGGAACAGGTAAAACACCTCATATTGAATATCTTATACGATTACTAAAGCAAGATTTTCGGATTGCTACACTGAGCCGTGGATATGGCCGAAGCACGAAAGGATTTATTTTAGCCGGTGCAGAAACCAAAGCAGGAATCATCGGTGATGAACCACGGCAGTTTTCATTGAAATTTCCCGAAGTTTCAGTAGCTGTGGATGAAGACAGGGTGCATGGTGTTTCAACGCTGCTTAAATCCGATCCGACACCTGAACTGATATTGCTCGACGATGCCTTTCAACACCGCTACATTAAAGCAGGTTTAAATCTTTTACTAACAGATTATCACCAGCTTTATACCGAAGACTATCTCCTTCCTGCAGGACGGCTCAGAGACTCGAAGGCTGCAGCCCGACGAGCCGACATCATCATCGTAACCAAAACGCCAAATGTTTTTTCGCCATTCATTGCCGAAGATCTGCGATCCAGGTTGAAGCCATTGCCGCACCAACGATTGTTTTTCTCATTTATCAAATATGGAAACTTTGAACCACTTCGTCAAAGCGAAAGTGTTTTTGTGCCGAAAAGTGTATCAAGCATCCTTTTAGTCACCGGCATTGCCAATCCGTATCCTCTGAAAGAATTTCTGCTCTCAAAATGCACCGAATTGCTCGAGCTTGCCTACCCGGATCATCATATTTACAGCGAAAAAGATTTTCATCACATTGTAAATACGTTTGAAAGTATCATCGGAAAAAATAAACTCATTATCACTACCGAAAAAGATGCTGTCAGATTCAGGGATTCTGACTATTTTCGCATCATTGAAAAGCTTCCGGTTTTTTATGTTCCGATTGAGGTGGGATTTCATAAAAATCAGGGCTATACCATTGATGAAATGATAAATGATTATGTTAGAAAAAATTCTCGAAACCACTAATTTTATCCGGTCGCAATATGCTCAGCAGCCGGAAGTTGGAATCATTTTAGGCACAGGCCTCGGCGAGTTGGTAAACGAAATTGAAGTTGAGTTGGCGATACCTTATGAGTCAATTCCAAATTTCCCTGTTTCAACTGTTCACGGGCACAAAGGCCGGCTTATTTTTGGAAAGTTGAGTGGCAGAACCATCGTGGCCATGCAAGGTCGTTTTCACTATTATGAGGGTTATACAATGCAGGAAGTCACCTTCCCGGTACGCGTTATGCAGCAGTTAGGCATTGGATTGCTCGTTGTTTCGAATGCCAGCGGTGGCTTGAAGCAAGAATTTGAAGTAGGCGACCTGATGTTGATTTCTGATCACATCAACCTGATGCCCAATCCTTTAATTGGGAAAAATGATGACCGTATTGGAACACGATTCCCGGATATGAGCGATGCTTATGATCACAGGATACTTCAAATGGCACACAAAGTAGCCAGACGCTGCAACATTAAAGTACACGAAGGAATTTATGCCGCTGTAACAGGTCCAACGTTTGAAACGCCTGCTGAATATTACTATATTAACGCAATTGGCGGACATGCAGTGGGCATGTCAACTGTTCCGGAAGTGATCGTTGCACGACATATGAAACTTCCTGTTTTTGCAGTTTCAGTAATCTCGGATCTGGGTGTGAAAGGCAAAATCGTTCAAATTTCGCACGAAGAAGTAATTGATGCCGCGGCTGCCGCACAACCCAAGATGACGATGCTGATCAAGGAATTACTGAAAGAGCCTATTCTCTAAAGCCTTCTTGTTGAATCAGGAAAGACAAAATATTTACTTCGCCTCAGATTTCCACCTGGGTGTTCCAGACAAGGAAAAAAGCCTTGTCAGGGAAAAAATGCTCGTGGAGTGGCTGACAGAAATTGAGCCAAAAGCCAAAGAGATTTTCCTTATGGGAGATCTTTTTGACTTTTGGTTTGAATATAAAACAGTGATTCCCAAAGGATATGTGCGGCTTTTAGGCAAAATTGCCGAGATTACCGACAAGGGAATTCCGGTGCATGTATTCAGAGGCAACCACGATGTGTGGGCTTTTGACTATCTTGAAAAAGAAGTTGGTGTTAAATTATACCGCGATGCTGTTCTAAGACGTTTTGGGGATAAATTGTTCTTTTTGGCGCATGGCGACGGACTTGGACCTGGAGATACAGGCTATAAGTTATTAAAGAAAGTGTTCGAAAACCGATTCAATCAGTTTCTTTTCAATTGGTTACACCCGGATTTGGGCACCCGCATGGGTCTGTATTTCTCAAGAAAAAGCCGGATTGCCAATATTGTGAAAGAACAAAAAAACGATTTCAAAATTGAATTGGAAAAGGAAATGTTGTTTCTTTACAGCAAAAGAAAAGCAGCACAAAATATTGATATTGACCACTTTATTTTTGGACACCGGCATATTCCACTTCAGGTGCCCGTGAGTGAAAAAGCAACAATGACGATTCTTGGCGATTGGGTGACCAATTTCACCTATGCCGAATTTGACGGACAAAAGCTTGATCTCAAAGTGTTTAAGTCAAAAAACGATTAAAGCGGGAAATATCTATTTCTGCGTCTATCTCATTTTCACCCAATATTCGTTTGATGACATAGTCTGCTAAAAAAGGAGCAATCATCACACCTTTTGATCCTAAGCCATTCATTACCAAAAGATTTTTAGTTACCGGATGAAAATCTGCAACGGGTTTACGATCCGCAATGGCTGGACGAGTACCAGCCTGATGATCAACAACTTGCACCTCTGACTTTAAGATTTTGCGCAGTTTTTGAAGCAAAGACTCCCGCGCTGCTTCGGTGGGGAGTTCGGTTTCATCGTTCCAATCATAGGTTGACCCAATTTTAAATCTTCCATTTCCCAAGGGCAAAATAAAGACATCGCCATTGATAATCATCCTGAAATCAGGAAGATTTGCCTCGATCGTGAGAAGCTCGCCTTTCACAGGTTGAAGAGGCACATGACCGAACCATGGATTTGATTTCAGATGATGTCCTTCGCAAAAAACCACAAATTCAGCACTAATATTTTTATAGAAAACGCGGTTCGGTTCAATAATCAGTTGTTTATGGTCAAGTGATTCATTAATAACACAATCGTTCTTTTTCAGGTCATCGTTTGCGGCATCAAGAAAGGAGGCGGTATCGAGCCAGGCCGCCGGATCAACAGTACCAAAACCGAAAGGTGTCTCCACCGGCAGGTGTGTTAAAACAACTTGATCTTCAAGCTTCAAAAATTGATTAAACAAGGGTGATTTGATTTTTGCAGACCACTTTTGTTGCTCACTTTCATTGAAGACGCGAACGATTTTCGTATAATTAAAGGTATTTGTGTTCTTGCGCTTGTCGAAATTGCTATAAAAGGCACTGGAAGTCGTCCAAAGTTCTTTGGCACGCCAGCTCATTGTCAGGTGTCTGAAAATAATCGGATTTATAATACCACCGGCCACTTTTGACGAAGTTACTCCCGACGGATCATTAATAAGTAAAAAGGGAATATTGTTCTGCAACAACTTCACAGCAAGCACGCTACCTGCCAAACCTTGTCCAACAACAAGAACTTTTGTTTGCCGGATCAAGCAAAAAGGGCAATAAGTTCAACAAGACGGTGAGCGTATGCCGTTTCATTGTCATACCAGGCAACAACTTTGACCAGTTTGTTTTTATCGCCCAACACTGCTGTCAGTCCGGCATCAAACACAGCCGAGTGTGTGTTTCCAATGATGTCAACCGAAACGATAGGATCTTCTGTATATTGAAGAATTCCTTTTAAACATCCGGCAGCAGCTTCCCTGAAGGCTTCGTTGATTTGTTGTTCTGTGGCCGAGAGCCGCAGTGTGCAACTCAAATCGGTGAGCGAACCATCTGCAACAGGCACACGGATTCCGGCTCCGGCAAGATTTCCTTTCAGGTGAGGAAAAATGCGTGTTGCAGCTTTAGCTGCTCCGGTGGTAGTCGGAACAATGCTTGTAGCGGCTGCCCTGCCCCTGCGCCAGTCTTTGTGTGGACCGTCAACAAGGTTCTGATCTTTCGTATAGGAATGCACAGTGGTAATAAATCCCTTTTCAACACCCCACTTTTCATCCAGAATTTTGATAAGAGGCGCCACATTATTAGTTGTGCATGAAGCATTTGAGATAACAAGATCATCTTTGTTGATGAGATGATTGTTCACGCCAAGAACAATAAAAGGAACAGTTTCATCAGGGTCGTTTGCCGGAGCAGAAATGATAACCTTTCGGGCACCAGCATCATGAACATGACGAAGAGCCTTCTCAGGTTTGGTAAAAAAGCCTGTTGACTCAATAACAACATCAACACCTAACTTTTTCCAAGGAAGTAGCGCAGGATTTGGTTCGGCAAAAACGGCAACATTTTGCAGCCCAACAGCGAATCCTTCAGGAGTTTCCAAAATATCCACCGGAAAGAGACCGTGAACCGAATCGTATTTGAGCAGATGAATCAGGTTGTCGGCAGGGGCAAGATCGTTCACTGCCACCACTTCCATATCATCGCGCTGCAGCATGGCCCTAAATGTGATGCGGCCAATACGCCCAAATCCATTGATTGCTACCTTAATCTTGTTTCCCATTTATGTAATCAAAAAATTTTCAATAAATCTGCTTTCTTAACTCTTTCACTTTATCATCATTGATATAGTCTTCGTAGTCCATCCACTTATCAATCATCCCGTTAGGCCCGATTTCGATGATTCTGTTACATACAGTCTGAATAAACTGCTGATCGTGTGACGACATAAGCACATTGCCTTTGAACTTCATAAGTGTATTGTTGAATGCCTGAATGCTCTCGAGGTCGAGGTGATTGGTTGGGCTATCGAGCAACATCACGTTGGCATTTCGAATCATCATACGCGCAATCATGCAGCGCACTTTTTCGCCACCTGAAAGCACATTCGCTTTTTTATAAATCTCTTCTCCCGAGAAAAGCATTTTACCCAGAAATCCGCGGAGGTAAATTTCTGTAGTATCATTTGAAAACTGGGCCAGCCAGTCAGTAATGCTAAGGTCGTTTTCAAATAAATGGTCATAAACCAGTGGAAGATAAGCTTTTGAGATGGTTTGCCCCCAGCTGAAGCTTCCTTCATCGGGCTGTATATGCCCTTTAAGAATTTCAAACAAATGTGTCATTGACCGGCTGTCGCGCGAGAGAAACACCACCTTGTCGTCCCTGTGGAGGCTGAAGTTCAATTTGCTGAAAAGTACTTTTCCATCAACACTTTTTGCAAGATTTGAAACTTCAAGGATTTGATTTCCGGGTTCGCGATCAGGTGTGAAGATAATAGCAGGGTATTTTCGTGTTGATGGTTGAATTTCTTCAACATTCAACTTCTCGAGCATTTTTTTCCGGCTGGTCGTTTGCCGCGATTTGGAGGCATTTGCGCTGAAACGTGCAATAAACTCCTGTAGTTCTTTCCGGCGTTCATCAGCTTTTTTGCTTTGCTGCTGCTGCTGTCTTAGCGCAAGCTGGCTACTTTCATACCAGAAAGAATAGTTTCCGGCATACACCTGAATTTTATTAAAGTCAATATCAACGATATGGGTGCAAATAGCATCGAGAAAGTGTCTGTCGTGCGATACAACAAGGACAGTACTTTCAAAATAAGCAAGGTAGTTTTCGAGCCAGTTGACTGTTTCAAGGTCAAGATCGTTTGTCGGCTCGTCGAGCAGTAGGTTATCCGGTTTTCCGAAGAGCGCCTGCGCAAGCAGAACTTTCACTTTTTCCTTTGCGCTGAGCTGATTCATACGCAGGTGGTGAAACTCTTCGGCGATACCCAGACCGCTCAGCAGATTTGCCGCAGCACTTTCTGCATTCCAGCCATCCATATCGGCAAATTTTTCTTCCAGTTCGGAGGCACGATGACCGTCCTCTTCCGTAAATTCCTCTTTTGCGTAGATCGCATCTTTTTCCTGCATCACATTCCAGAGCGCTTCATGGCCCATCAACACCGTTTCGAGCACCTGAAAAGCATCAAAGGTAGTGTGATTTTGACGCAAAACCGAAAGCCGCTCACCCGAACCAAGGTTCACTTGTCCGTTAGTAGATTCGAGATCGCCTGCTAATATTTTAAGAAAAGTAGATTTTCCGGCTCCGTTGGCACCGATGATGCCGTATATATTGCCAGGGGTAAAGTTTAAGTTGACATCGCGGAAAAGCACCCTCTTCCCGAATTGGATTCCAAGGTTTGTAACTGTAATCATGTAAATATGTGAAAAATCGCTGCAAAGTTACGTCAAATAAGGCATTCTGTACATAACTCATCGCTCCTGCGTGTTGGATAAAGTTTTGACGAACACATTATTTCCTTCCCGGATCGAATAATCTCGGTCGCTTTGCGTACATTTGCATGACATCAAAATCGCCATGTCACACTTTGACTACCTGAATACTGATACAATTTGTGCACTTTCGACAGCTCCCGGAATGTCGGCAATCGCTGTTTTCAGACTCTCCGGAAAGGCTTCGGTTTCAATCGTTCAATCAATTTTCAAGGCAAAATCTACCGCTTTCAATGCCGGAAAATTCATCAGTCACAAAGCCTATTTCGGTGCTGTAATGGATGGAAACGAACTTCTGGATGAGGTTTTAACTACCATTTTCAAAGCACCCCACTCTTATACCGGCGAAGATCAGGTTGAGATAAGCTGTCATGGGTCGGTTTATGTGCAGCAGCGTTTATTTGCTTTGCTGCTTCAACACGGAGCACGACCAGCCACCGCCGGCGAATTTACCATGCGTGCCTTTGCCAATCAACGCTTTGATCTGACTCAGGCTGAAGCTGTTGCTGACCTTATTGCCTCCAACTCAAAAACAACGCACGATTTGGCAATCAAGCAGATGCGCGGTGGATTTTCTGAAAAAATCGCACTGCTCCGAGAAAGTCTGGTTGACTTTGCAGCACTTATTGAGCTGGAATTAGACTTTTCGGAAGAGGATGTGGAATTTGCCGACAGAAATCATTTTTTTGGGTTAATCTCCGAGCTCAAAGCAGAAATCAGCCGGTTAATCGAAAGTTTTCAGACAGGTAATGTGATCAAAACAGGCATCCCCGTCGCCATCATCGGTAAACCCAATGTGGGTAAATCAACATTGTTGAACGCTATCCTCAACGAAGAACGCGCTTTGGTGAGTGAAATTCCCGGAACGACGCGAGATGTTATCGAAGACACCATCGTTCTCGATGGCTATAACTTTCGGTTTATTGACACAGCGGGCCTGCGCGAAACCGATGATATGATTGAAAACATGGGTATTGAGCGTGCCATGGAAAAGGTGAAGCAGGCTGCCGTAATCCTGTATGTTTGCGATCTTTCGTCATGCAACGCAAGTTCAACAGAAGATATGCTCAGCGAATTCAGAGAATATATGCAAGATACCAGCAAGCACTTTATTCTTATCGCAAACAAGATTGACCAATTAGAGGAAATACCATCTCACTTCAGAGATATGGTTGAATTAGAAACCATTTTCATTTCGGCAAAAAGAAAAGAAAACATCCAATTGATCACTGATGCGCTTGTGAAAACCGTGAAAAATTTCACCATTCAGGCCGATACGATCGTGAGCAACGCAAGGCATCATCATGCGCTACAACAAACCCTTGAAGCACTAAATGAAGTTGAAAATAATCTTCGGACAGGATTGCCTACCGATCTGGTTGCCATTGACATACGCAGAGCGTTGCATTTTTTGGGTTCGATAACCGGCCAAATCTATACCGAAGAAATTCTCGGATCTATTTTCAGTAAGTTTTGCATTGGCAAATAACAATTGGTTTTTTCAAAAAGGTGACGGTTTGCTAAATGCCTGCTTGAATCCGTGATTCGTGGCAATGTGTTGTTTCAGCGTTGGTTCAACACTTTGAAATAGCTTGTTGCACTGCCGTTACTTACTTTGAGTAAATAAAAACCGTTCGTTTCCAGTTTTATTAACAATTGATTATCATTGGCTTTCGTTTGCCAAAGTTGTCTGCCTGAAGCATCAAACAATGTCAGAACATGTTCACCTTCTTCAGTCAATTTCACATTGACAGAACCATTTGCCGGATTCGGACCAACAACCAACTGTGGCGGGGCTGCGGTTTCGGCTGTTGATATCAAGCCTGAACGGTTAAATTTCCTCAGAAACTGCCAAATTACCTGGCTCGCACTAAAGTCCATATTGGTGGTATTGATGTTTACGGGCGCACCCGGCCATGAATGTCCTCCGCCAATAATTTTGTAGTGTTCCACCCACACTCCGTTGTCGCCATTAAAGTATTGATACAGCTCAGCAGTGCAGCCATCATTGGTGTTGATGTCAGGTATGTTTGTGAATACAGCATTGGCTTCGGTGTTGTTAAAGTCAACCCAATGGCTAACGATATTTGGTACAGAAAGAAAAAAAGCATTTCCATTGTAGGGTACTGTTGCATCGGCAGTGCCATGAATGTGCATAACAGGGATCGGATGCGATGGCATACATGTCATAAAATTGGCTGTTGTCATAGTTCCTGTCACAGATGCTACGGCAGCAATTTTATTACTCAGACTACATGCCAGACCATAACTCATAAATCCGCCATTGCTCATTCCTGTTGAGTAAATTCGACTGGCATCAACATTATAATGATTTGATATTGTGTCAATTAATGCAGATAGAAAACCAATATCATCCACGTTTGAAGTTCCGAATGTATTCCAGTGATTCACGCCGTTGTTGTCCGGCGTACCATTGGGATGCAATACCAAAAAACCTGCGGTGTCAGCTATTGGTCTGAAGTCGCCGTATTGTTCCTGCTCTACATTGTTCGACCCGTATCCATGCAAATTCAACAACAGCGGAACAGCATTTGAAGAAGCATAGTTTGCCGGAACGTAAAGCCGGTAGGTTCTGTTGATTCCACCGAAAACAAATGAACCCTGAACTGTATTTTGCGCATAACTAGTAGTCAACAGACTATTAATGAACAAAATAGACAAAAGTGAGTAAAGATATAAGCGAGTCATGGTATAAAAATATTTGCAAAAATAGGGAAATATCAACATGTGGGTTATTCTATGATTTTCACGGAAAAACTTCACGAATCACCTTCGTTCTGTACGCAAAAATTGAATGAAGTTTCTTTTTTACAAACAGAAAATGTGCAAAACGGCCTAAAAGACCAAAAGGCAATTGGTAGCTGACAATATCTGTCATTTCAATTCCTGAATCAACAAGTTTGAAATGGTGTTCATGATGCCATAGCTTATAAGGCCCAATCCGTTGCTCGTCCACAAAAAAAGTCATGTTGTTCACATGTGTTATTTCAGTAACCCATTTGACCGGAATTCCCATCAATGGACGCACACGATATGAAATTATCTGACCCGGATACATTTTGCCATTTCCACCTTCCAGGATATCAAATCCCATTGATTGTGGAGTGATTTGCTTCAGGTTGGCAGGCGAACTGAAAAAGTCCCACACCTTTTCCAGAGATGCGGAAATCACAACAGTAGTTTTGAGTTGATACATTCTTAACTTTTAACCATAAACGGGTGAATGTCAAAAATGTTTATGTTTTCAATGATGAAAGAAGAAACATCAATGTTTTTCGCGAAAAAAAAATACAAAAGCAGCTGTTAAGCATATCAGTTCAAAGGCTTTTGCTATTTTTACAGTTTGTATGAAAACACCTTGAATTTATGATGAAAAGTAAACCGCGTCTAAGCTTTTGGCAAATCTGGAACATGAGCTTTGGATTTTTGGGAATTCAGTTTGGTTTTGCATTGCAGAACGGCAATGCCTCAAGAATTTTGATGACTTTTGGCGCCGATGTGCATCACCTGAGTTGGTTTTGGCTGGTTGCACCCATCACCGGCATGATCATTCAGCCCATTATCGGCTATATGAGCGACAGAACTTGGAACCGACTCGGCCGAAGAAGACCCTATTTTCTTGTAGGTGCAATTCTCACCAGCATTGCTTTGGTGCTCATGCCCAATGCACCACATCTGGCCGGCTATATCGCACCGATGTTTATTGGTGGAGGTCTGTTGATGATTATGGACGCATCCATTAATATTTCGATGGAGCCTTTCAGGGCTTTGGTAGCTGACAAGCTTCCTGAAGAACAGCATACACTTGGGTTTTCTGTTCAAACACTTTTGATTGGTATTGGAGCTGTTGTTGGCTCATGGTTGCCTTATATGCTGGGAAACTGGTTTGGTTTTTCTAAAGATGCAGGTTCACAGGGTCTTGTACCTGATAACGTGGCTTATTCCTTTTATTTTGGAGCTTTTGTATTGGTTTCCACTATTTTATGGACAATTTTCACCACAAATGAATACCCGCCCGAGGAACTTGGTGCTGCCGACGAAGCAACAGAAAAAACCGGTAAGCTTACGATTCCTCCAATCATGATCAAGCTCTTGCTGGTTCAGTTTTTCTCGTGGTTTGCGCTCTTTTCAATGTGGGTATATACCACTCCGGCAGTTGCTTTAAAGATATGGGGCACAGCCGATCCGCATTCTGCCGCATTTCAGGAAGCCGGTGATTGGGTTGGGATTTTATTTGGAATCTACAACGGGATTTCTGCCGTTATTGCCTTAGCCCTTCCGTTTGTTGCCCGCCGTTTCTCAAAAAAAGTGACACATGCTATGGCACTCGCTCTTGGAGGGCTATCTTTACTGTCTTTCCTGGTTATTGAAAACAGCAGCCTATTGATATTGCCAATGATAGGCATCGGCATCGCATGGGGGAGCATACTTGCCATGCCTTATGCCATGCTTGCCAGTTCAATACCGGCCAACAAGATGGGTGTTTTTATGGGTTTGTTTAATATGTCAATCACCATTCCACAGATTGTAAGCGGTGTATTCAGTGGATTAATTCTGCAATACCTTTTCAACGACAATCCTTTGCTTTGCCTTGTAATGGCAGGCATTTCAATGCTGCTTGCAGCAGTTAGTGCATTGTTTATCAAAGAAAAGGTTGTTGATGAGGCAGCGCTTTAAGAGAATAGACAGAACTTTAAGACAAGCTTGCTAATGACCTGAGCTTCCAGCTGTGAGGCAATTTCTTATCTTTTCGCAAACAACGGCATCACTTCCTGAGCAATAACCGGCTTGTTTGCAAACAAGTTTCATGTCTTTGTCAAACAGCATCGTAAAAGGAGTTTTGACACCCATTTCACGTGCCAAGGCACCGTTAGTATCAAAATATAGCTCAACTTCAAGGTCCTCGCTCCTGATCCAGGGAATGACAGCTGGCATTTTGCCCGGCTCGTTGCTGCAAATAGTGACTATTTTCACTTTTTCTACGCCGATTGTATCGCCAACTGCTTCAACAATTCCCTGAAGGTTTTTACAACTTTGCTGATCGCTTAAGCTCCAGAATACCAACAACATCGGTTTTTGATTTGCCCGTATTTCTGATGATTTGACGACTCTTCCGTTTACATCTTTAAGGTTAACTGCAGGCAATGATTGGGCCGGCAACTGCCCGGCAAGCATTAAAAAGATAAAAATTAAAGCAACAATCCGGCCGGAGGCAATGACATGTGTTTTTCTCATGGCTGTTTTAAATGAATGGTTTGGTTCATGCAAATTTAATCCAAAACCATCCAAAAATCAAGCGAAAAAAACATGTTAAATTGTGATTTAGGTCAATTTTCAAGAAATGACAAGCTCAGCGCTTTTCATTAATTTTTTGAACCAGATCATCTATTTTCATTGATTCTCCTTTAAAAAGAATGTGCGCCTGACTGTAAAAGATGTTTCGTTGACGCAGGTGCTCCCTGACGAAATCAAGCATTTCTTCATCAGCTTTACTTGCAAGAAGCGGACGTTTTCTTTTCGAGGTTTTCAACCTTTCCACGATGCTTTTAACATGCATCTGAAGGTAAATGGTGAGCCCGTTTTCGTTCATCCATTTCATGTTGTCGTAGAAACATGGAGTTCCGCCGCCGGTTGATATGATGGCGTGATCAAACTGCAATGTGTCTTTAAGCAGTTGGCTTTCTAATTTTCTGAACAAACTTTCGTCGTAGCGCTCAAAAAAAGAAGAAATCTCAATTTTGAACTGGGCTTCAAACAGCTGATCAAGGTCATAATAAGGTATGTCAAGCAAGGAGGACAATCTTTTGGCAGTGGTGGTTTTGCCGGCGCCCATGTATCCTACCAAATATATCCTCATTGCTTTAAACGATTATTTTCTGGCGACAGCCCTTTTGGCAGCAGCAACAATATCAGAAGTGTCGAGTCCATACACAGCCATCAGTTCCTCGGGTGTACCGCTTTGTCCAAAAACATCTTTTACAGCAACCATTTCAACAGGAAGAGGCAAGTTTCTGGAAAGTACCTGTGCAATGCTGTCGCCAAGTCCCCCATTCATTTGGTGTTCTTCGGCGGTTACAACACATTTTGTTTTTGAGGCAGACAACATAACAGCCTCAACATCCAATGGTTTGATGGTGTGGATATTGATCAGCTCAGCACTTATTCCTTCCTCGCGCAGCTGATTAACAGCTTCGTATGCTTTCCAAACCATATGGCCGGCGGCGAAAATACTAACGTCAGTACCTTCGCACAAGACATCAGCTTTACCGATAATGAAAGGACGATCTTCAGTGGTAAAATTCGGTACTTTTGGCCGTCCAAAGCGCAGATAAACAGGCCCTTCATGATCGGCTATTGCAATGGTAGCCGCTTTTGTCTGGTTGTAGTCGCAGGGAACGATCACCGTCATGCCGGGCATCATTTTCATCAGACCTATGTCTTCAAGAATCTGGTGGGTAGCACCGTCTTCTCCCAATGTAAGTCCGGCATGTGATGCACAGATTTTCACATTCTTTTCGGAGTAGGCCACCGCTTGTCTTATTTGATCGTAAACCCTTCCTGTTGAGAAATTTGCGAATGTCCCTGTGTAAGGAATATAACCACCGATTGTCAAGCCTGCGGCCATTCCAATCATATGAGCTTCAGAAATTCCCATTTGGAAAAAACGTTCGGGAAACTCCTTAACAAAAGCATCCATTTTGAGTGATCCGATCAAATCGGCACAGAGGGCAACAACTTTTTCGTTCTTCTTCCCCACTTCGAGAAGTCCGGCACCAAATCCGGAGCGTGTATCCTGATAATTTATTACTTTGAGTTCCATAAAATTGCTCGTTAATAGTCACCAAGTGTTTCGTCTAACTGTGCAAGCGCTGCATCTTTTTGCTCATCATTTGGAGCCGAACCGTGCCATTTATGCGTACCCATCATAAAATCAACGCCCATTCCCATTTCAGTTTTCATCAGCAACATGATTGGAGCTCCCTTGCCGGTGTATTGACGGGCAATTTCGAGTGTTTCGATTGTTTCTTCCATGTTATTACCATCAAAAACGATAACCGACCAACCAAAAGCCTCGTATTTTGCTTTAAGATCGCCCAACGACATCACCTGATCAACCGGTCCGTCAATTTGCTGTCCGTTGTAGTCAATAATCCCAATCAGGTTATCAAGGCCTCTCGCACCTGCGTGCAAGGCAGCTTCCCATATCTGACCTTCCTGTTGCTCACCGTCACCCATCAGCACATACACCAAATGATTGTCTTTGTTGAGTTTTTTGGCCCAGGCTGCACCGATGGCAACCGACAACCCCTGGCCCAATGATCCGCTTGCAATCCTGATTCCCGGAAGGCCTTCCATCGTTGCCGGATGACCTTGCAACCTGCTGTGAAGTTTCCTGAAAGTGGCTAACTCTGCAACCGAAAAAAAACCTCTTCGTGCCAAAACACTGTAAAACAATGGACTGATGTGTCCGTTGCTTAAAAAGAAAACATCTTCACCTGTTCCATCCATTGAAAATTGCTCAGGCTTGATACGCATCTGGTTGAAATACAATGCTACCAATAGATCTGTGCAGCCCAAGGAGCCACCCGGATGGCCGGATTGACATCCATGAACCATTCTAACAATGTCGCGTCTGACCTGCGAAGCAATATTTTTTAAGTCGTTAATATCTGTCATTGAAAATAAAATTTGTCCTTACTCACAATTCACCTAAAAGTAAATCAGCGGCAAAAATAGGCAATCCATCTTGAACTACCACATAAAGCTTCAAAAGTTAAAGTATGATCAGGGGGTAAAAAAGGAATGCCCTTGAGGGAATTGCGGATCGTAAAAAACAACAAAAACGACCGGCACCTCAAGGGCATTTAGTTCGAACTTATAAAACAACCAACCAATTGAGGATGCAAAAATAGACCCAATATTGGTAAAAGTACGTAGTGAATAAGTTTTCGGTTCAATGAAAAAAGTAAATGGAAAAGCGTGACTTTTTCAACCAATTGAGCACAATCGTGCTGCCTTTGCAGATTGCGATTTGTGAATTGTTGAATTGCAAATAAGTAATTGATAATCTACAATTTACACAATAAAATTTTGCAATGCAGCGTATTTATAGATAAAAGCATCCAACAAAGAAATCAACTACCTCCTAAAATCTGACTTATGAAAAAAGGAATGCCCCTGAAATTTCTGTGATCGTAAAAAACAACAAAAACGACCGACAATCCAGGGGCATTAAGTTCGAACTTATAAAACAACCAACCAATTGAGATGCAAAAATACGACCTCAACTGTGATAAATATCACAACAAACAAGTTAAAGGCAAAGTTGAATGAGAGAATGGAAATGACAGCTTCAAGAGGGATTTTTTACTAAAAAATTGATGGAAAAAATAACAAAAATGCGCCGCCAAACGTAAACTGGTTGTGGCAAAAAAAAGGATCGCTTTTCTTTATCGCCTGACAGCTTCGCTAATGGTTCATATCAGTTATTTACATTGGTAAACTCCCGAACATTTTTCCGTGTACAAGCTGCTCTCAGGCTTAAAAGCAATGGCGATAAGGACTGTCGAAAATAAAAGGGAAATAAAACAGCAGCTTACTAAAAGAGGAATGCCCTTGGGGAGTAGATAGAATTGATAAAACAACAAATCAATTCAACCCCAAGGGCATTAAGTTCGAACTTATAAAACAACCAACCAATTAGGATTGCAAAAATAAGTCAGTGACCCTCACAAGAAAGTGTCATTAAGTTAAAGGTATGTTTTAATAAGTTATCGGCAATATTATTCAAGGTTTCGGACTGCCCTATTCAGGAATGCATTGAAGTCGCGCATAGCTTTAAAAGTATCCATCACAAAATCAACAATTTCCGATTTTGTTTGGTTTTCCGGTTCGAATGACCGGCTGACAACATAATGTTTGTATTTGAGCAGGTTTCCGTCGGCAAAATCTGCCGGGAATCCTTTTGGAACATTTACGAGCTGCTCATTCATGAGTTCACCAAACATATTTTGAAAAAACGGATCGAAAATAATTGCTTTAAAGTCGGCTGATTGATAATAAATCTCGCGGCGTATCGCGTTCAGCACATCGCGCTGAGGGGCATAAATACCACCACCAACAAAAGATTGCCCGGGTTCAAAATGCATATAATATCCGGCATTGGGGGCGTTTTTTCCACCCGGAACAATGAATGCACCCATATTGGTTTTGTAAGGATCTTTGTTTTTGGAAAAACGAACATCCCTGTTGATGCGAAAGACACACTTTTTCGGATCTTGTGGTCCGATAAGCGGATCAACGTTTGCAAGCTCACTAATCACCTCAGCAGCAATATCCACAAGATCGGTTTTGGCTGCTTCGTATGCTGCGCGTTGGGCATCGAACCAGCTTTTATTGTTGTTTGCCGACAGCTCATTTAAGAAATCTATAATCCTTTTGCTCATAACCATTTGTTTGAAAGCAAAAATAGGCTAAATTCGTTGCTGCATTTCAATACATATGAAAAAGATTTTACCAGTAATTTTGTTTTTCGTTTTGTTTCTAACTGAAAATGAAACGTTTGCCTTTGAAGGATTTAGTACTGTAGGTTCGCGGGCAGCCGGAATGGGAGGAGCATCAGTCACATTAACTGATTTTTGGTCAATCCATAATAACCCGGCAGGATTGGCAAACCTGAACAGAATGGCGGCAGGATTAGCCTATCAAAACAGGTTTCAGATGAAAGAGCTTGGGTTAAAAAGCGCCGGTGTTGCAATACCAATGAACTTCGGGGTGATTGCTGCAAGTTTTAACCAGTATGGCTATAAGCATTATTACGAAAACAAGTTAGGCTTGCTCTATTCCAGATCGTTCGGGCCTGCGCTCAGAATGGGTTTGCAGTTAGATTACCTTTCAAGTCGTTTCAGCGAAGGTTATCCGGGCAGCGACCATTTGACCTTTGAGTTTGGTGTGCAATATGATTTGACCAGCAAACTTAGTATTGGCACCATGATTTTTAATCCAATCAGTGTAAAAAGGTCGGAATTGACCAACGAGCGCATTCCGGTCGTTTTCCGTTTCGGGCTCAGCTATCAAATCACCGAAACACTGCTTATGGTTGGAGAGTTTGATAAAAATTCGGATTTAGAACCAGATGCCCACTTCGGATTGGAATACAGGCTTAATGATAAGTTTTATGCAAGAACAGGTGTGGCGGTCAATCCGGGACTTCTGTCGTTTGGAGCCGGATGGAATGTAGGTGCTTTCACCCTTGATTTGGCAGGATCACTCGAGCAGGTGTTAGGAAGTCGCGTACAAGCCAGCGTTGTTTACCACTTTGGAAAAGACAGAAAATGAGAAGATTACCCATTCTCAGCTTTTTGCTGGTATTGTTTTTATCAGCAGGTTTTTCTGATGTATCGGCGCAAGAAGCCGATACAACAAACCACACGCTGACCGATAAAATCACAGCACAAATGGAAGTCATTGCCGAGTCGCTCGATGCCAACCTTGATTTTTCTGACCTTATTGACTCCTATTACTATTATGCAGAAAACAAAATCAACATCAACAGTAAGCAGGTAGCCGAGCTCAGAAACCTTTACCTGATCAGCGATTTCCAGCTCGAAAAGCTATTGGCTTATCAGAAGAAGTTCGGAGCCTTTCTGAGTGTATATGAATTGACGATAGTGGAAGGTTTTGATGAAAACACATTGGAAATCATACTGCCGGTTGTTGATGTAGCCGAATCAGATGCGCGACAAAAAATCAGCCCGGCGCAGGTGGCAAAATATGGCCGACACCAATTGATTATGCGCATGGAACGCAATCTTAATGAGCAAGACGGCTATGCACCCATTGACGACAGCACGCTTTATGCAAAACCAAATGCCCGCTATCTGGGAGGCAAAGAGAAAATTTATGCCAAATACACCTTTAATTACAGAAACCGCGTGCGTGCCGGGGTTACGATGGACAAAGACGCCGGAGAGGTTTTTTTCAAGGACAATATCAATGATTCGTTGCAAAGACTTTTAGGGAATAAGCTTAAAAATGGTTTTGATTTTTATTCGGCACATGCATTCGTCAGCGACTTTGGAATACTGAAATCCCTGGCTTTGGGAGATTACCACCTTGCTTTCGGGCAGGGATTGACAATGTGGTCGGGACTTTCCTACGGAAAAAGCACAACACCCACGCAGGTGATGCGCTATGGAGGCGGAGTGAAACCAAACACCTCGGTTAATGAAAGTTTTTTTCTGCGTGGAGCAGCCGCCACTTTCGGATGGAAATCGCTGGAGCTTTCTGTTTTTTATTCCAAAAAGAAAATAGATGCAAACCTGGTTACAACAGATTCAACTTCGGCAGAGACATTTATTGTTACAAGCTTGCAGGAAAGCGGTTTACACCGAACCGTAAACGAGTTATCCGACAAGGGAATTATTGCGCAGGAACTCATCGGCGGACGATTGGCATATAGGCAAAAGAAGTTTGAGCTGGGATATACGATGCACCAAACCAATCTGCAGACGAGTCTGTTGCCACGAATTGAGCCCTATTCAATGTTTAGGTTTCAGTCGGATCATCTTATGAATCAAGGTTTAGACTGGCGCTGGGTGATGCCACACATCATCNNGGAGTGACGACCCAACTTGCCGGTTTTGTTACAATGACTTTGGCATACCGTCATTTTGAGAAAGAATATCAAAACCTCTTCAGCAATGCATTTTCTGAGAGCAACAGCACCAACAACGAAAAAGGAATTTATGCCGGTATAACCGCAGGACTTGCCCCCGGATTGAAAATTTCGGCTTTCGCTGATCAATTTAAATTCGACTGGTTGCGTTTTTCAACTGATGCACCAAGCGTAGGCTACGACTATTTTGTTCAGGCCGACTACAGGATCAACAGAAACGCTGATATGTACCTTCGTTTTCGCACCAAGCAAAAAATGACCAATGACAACAATCCCTGGAACGCTATTGATTTTATTGTTCCGGAAACGAAAAACACCTATAGGTTTCATATCAATTACCGCGTGAGTCCATCATTCACAATGAAAAACAGGGCTGAATTGATTCATTATAAACGCTACCAAAACCAATCCGAGATGGGTTATATTGTTTACCAGGATATTATCTACCGACCTGAATCAAAGCCATATGAGTTCAGTTTCCGTTATGCCATTTTCGATGCCGACAGCTACGATGCCAGACTTTATGCCTACGAAAGCGATGTGCTTTATGCCTTTTCAATTCCGGCATTTTCCGAAAAAGGCAGCAGGGTTTATCTAGTTGCCAAATGGAAAGTCATAAAAAACGTTGACCTTCAGGCAAAGATTGCCCACACCTGGTACAGCACAAAACGGGAAATCAGCAGTGGTTTGGAGCGTATTGACGGCGATTCAAAAACAGATATGAAGCTTCAATTGCGCTGGAAATTTTAAAGATCAGAACCATTAATATGCAAAAAATGATACTGCAATATTTCATTTTGATGCTTGGCAGCATCAGTGTTTCGTGCAGCAAAGACAATCCGGAACTCCCGCTTGAAAAAGCTGTTTACCGTAATTTTCAAAGTATTGCCGCATTCGAAAAAACGTGGGATTCGCTTTCGGTGATTGCAGATAGCGTTGTTAGAAAAAATCAGATGGGTGAATTGTGGGACTCTTTAAAAATAAATAATCAGCTACCTTTCGCGATTCACGACACTGTTGTTTTCATGTATAAAGGAAAATCGGAGCCATACTGGGCAGGCGACTTCAACGGCTGGGGTTCAGAAACAACAGGCTGGAAGGGAAAAAGAATCGGAAATTCGGATTTCTGGTGGCTGAAAAAACAATTTCCACCTGATGCGAGGCTTGATTACAAAGTGGTTGTCGGAAACAGCTGGATACTCGACCCATCCAATCCACAAATTCAGTACAGCGGGTGGGGTCCCAACTCACAACTCACAATGCCGGAATGGATTTTCCCTGCCGAAACAGAGCTCCATCAAGGAGTTATCAGTGGCAGCTTGAGCGAAATACAACAAATACAAAGCAACAGCACCAATCTTGGATACAAGGTTAACTACAGGGTTTATTTGCCCTACAATTACGCATCAACTGACAGAATGCCTGTAATTTACGTTACAGACGGGCACGAATATGCCGACGCAAAGCTTGGTGCAATGACAATCATACTCGATAACCTCATTTACGAAGGCATTATTGGCCCTGTTATTGCAGTTTTTGTTGACCCACGCAATCCTGCCAACGGCGAAAACAGAAGAATGGATGAATACAGGGCAAACATTCGCTTTGTTAACTTTCTGGCTGATGAACTGGTAAACAAAATTGACGAAAACTACAAAACACTACAGTCATCTCATGAAAGAGCCATACTCGGAACTTCGTTAGGCGGGTGGAATGCGGCTTACACAGGTTTTCACCGGTCAGAAAAGTTCGGCTTGATCGGCATCCACTCCCCTGCTTTCGACGATGCGATTCTAAACAGTTTTGAAAACTCAGAAAAACTTGATTTGAAGCTGTTTATGAGCACCGGAACCATCTACGACACGCAGTTAAAGGCAACCGCCATGCGCGATATCCTGCAAGCCAAAGGCTATGATTTGAATTATATCGAAGTAAACCAGGGTCACTCATGGGGAAACTGGCGCGGACTAACTGATGCCGCATTGATCTGGTTTTTTAGCCGAAATCCGTAAAAAAAAACAATCAGTCTTGTTTAAACAGAAGATGAAACCATACAGTAACAGAAACACATTTCATTTGATTTTTGTATTTGCAGGATCATTGTTTCTTCTGTTTGTTTTTGCGCCCATGGCCGGGCTCATGTTTTCGACTCCGGCATCGAAGCTTTTTCAGACCATACAAGACGTACAGGTTAGTAACAGCATAGGGCTAACATTGGGAATGTCGGCAATTGCCACTGTTTTTTCTTCAATATTTGTTGTACCTTTTGCGTGGTATATGGTCAGGCTGGGAGGCAGGTTTAAACACATCATTTCGGGATTAATTGATTTGCCGATGATGATTCCACATGCAGCAGCCGGTATTGCGTTGTTGGGAATTGTGAACCGCGAGAGTGCACTTGGGCGTATTGCCACAGAAGTTGGTATTGACTTTGTTGACAGACCCCTGGGAATTGCTGTTGCGATGGCATTTGTGAGTGTTCCATATTTGTATAATGCAGCATATCAGTCCTTTTCGGCCATTCCGCGACGGATTGAGTTGGCTGCAGCCAATCTGGGAGCAACTCCGGTCACTGTTTTTCGAAAGATAAGTCTTCCTATAGCCAAAAGAGGACTGCTGAATGGGTTTGTGATGATGTTTGCACGCGGAATCAGTGAGTTTGGAGCAGTGATTATTATTGCATACCACCCATTTACAACGCCGGTATTGATTTTCGACCGTTTTAACGCTTTTGGGCTTAAGGAGGCGCAGGCCGTATCGGCCTTGTTCGTGATCATCAGTTTGGCTGTTTTTGTACTCATCCGGTATTTATCAAAACCCTTGCAAGATGATCGAAATTAATGCCCTTGAGAAAAGATTTGATCATTTCTCGTTAGGTCCGATAAGCATGACTATTGAGGAAGGCCGGCATGTTGTTCTGCTTGGAACCAGTGGTTCGGGCAAATCACTTTTGCTCGAGATGCTGGCTGGTTTTGTTCGTCAGGATCAGGGATCTGTGCTTGTCAATGGCAGATCAATAGATGGTTTGGCAGCGCATCAACGTCCGTTAGCATTCGTTTTTCAGAAACCAGCCTTGTTTCCGCATCTTTCGGTGTACGACAACATCGCCTTCCCCCTTCAACTGCGCAAGCATAGCAAGCCCGTCATCAGGCAAAAGGTTGAAGAACTGGCCGAAAGGTTTAAGCTTGAAAACCTTCTCAACGCAAAACCGGCACGTTTGTCGGGAGGTGAGGCGCAGCGGGTTTCGCTTGCAAGAGCACTCACAACAGAACCAAAATTAATGCTCCTCGACGAACCGTTGTCATCGCTCGATGTGCCCTTGCGCAACGAGTTAAGGCATTATCTTTCCGAACTTAACAATCAGGGAATGACAATGTTGCATGTGACACACGATTTTGAGGAAGCGATCAGATTTGCAGATCGTGCAGCTGTTTTGCTCGATGGCAAACTGATTCAGAACGATACGCCCGAAATGCTAATCAAACAACCTCGCCATACCTATGTGGCACAACTGACAGGAAACCGAAACTTTTTCAAAGCAATCCTGGGCGGCTCAAAGGCTGATGAAATTAGAAAAGCACGGGTCGAAAACATTGATTTTAACCTGTACTCAGGCTCTGATGCCGGAGAAGGAATTGTGGTCATAGATGCTGAAAGCATTATTTTGCACAAGGAGGCTGCGGCAAGCAGTGCCCAAAATTGTTTCAAAGGTACAATCGCCAGTATTACACCATTAGGACGGGGAGCAGAAATAGAAATAAACACAGGCATAACGCTTGTTGCGCACATCACAAAGGCATCGCTGACGGCAATGAATCTTGAGCCGGGACAGAATGTTTTTGTGAGTTTTAAAGCTTCGGCCATCAGATTTCTTGAGCTGTAGAACCTGATTTTGATTATTTTTGAAGCCTAATTCAATAACTAAAACATACCATGTACATACCACTCTTAAAAAGTCATTCAGGGCTGCGTTGGTTGCTCCTCGCCAGCTTCGTCCTAACTTTGGTTTACCTGTTCAGAATGTCAGATGCAGCGGGCAACCAAAAAAAAATCAAGTTTCTTGCGCTTACAACCTTAATAATCAGTCATATTCAGATTTTGTTAGGATTGACACTTTATTTCATAAGTCCTAAAGTCGTTTTTGTGGCCGGCGCTATGAAAGATAGTGTGCAACGTTTTTTTCTTGTCGAGCATATCAGCCTGATGCTGATCGCTGTGATATTGATCACTATTGGTTATGCCCGCTGGAAGCGCACAAACCGTCTGGAGGCAAACAGAAAACTTTTCTGGTATTATTTCATTTCGTTTTTATTGATACTTTTGTCTATCCCCTGGCCTTTCAGAATTGCAGGTTCATCGTGGTTTTAACTGGATAATCAAGAACAAATTCCAAGGATATGGAACATCAATCAACATTCTACAAAAACATTCTTTTGCTTATTGCCATTGGCATTTGGGTAATTGTATTTCAAAATGCCGGCCTGATACCGCAATTCAGGGCTCAGAAGATTCAGTCGGATCAGCCAATCAGTGTTAAAGGTTTGGTAGAAGTAGAAAACACCGTGTTTATCAAAGGAAAAGTTGATGCAAATATCGAAAGCATCAATGGCCATAGCAAATTCTACAAAGATCCGCGTACAGGCGAATACTATGTAATTCCGGTGACTGACCCCTATGAATAGAGCTGGATTTTCAGCACTCTTTTTCATTGTTCTGTCGGTTATAAACCTTTTCTGGAATACGATCTCCTACGCAACACAGGTTTCTGACAGTTTGACAAAAGTATTGTCCGGCCTTGAAGATAACGAGCACAAAATCAGCGTACTCAATGATCTTGCTCTTGAATTTCGGGATACCGATCCTGATAAAGCTTTGTTTTACAGCCGACAGGCATTGTCCATTGCTACCAGGTTGCAATCCATAACATCCTGTGCTGTGACCAATAAGGTGATGGGCGAGATCTTTGAATACAAGCACAATTATCAGCCCTCGATCAACTACTATCTGATTAGCATTAAGCATTATAAGTCGCTCGACGACAAAAATGAGCTTGCCAGAATTTATAATAAGCTGGGTCATATCTACATCACAAATCAATACGACTATGATCAGGGGATGGCATATATTCAAACAGCTTTTGAGTATGCAGAACAAGCCGGCAACAGGAAAGAGCTGGCGGCATCGCTCAACTCGCTTGGAGGAATTTGTTATTACAGGAATGAACTTGACAAAGCTTTTGATTATTTCAAAGATGCCCTAAAGATACGCGAAGAAATTGGAGATCAGAGTGGTATTGCGGCATCGCTCAACAACGTGGGCGAAATCCACAGGTTGAAAGGAGATTTTAGCAAAGCACTCGATTATTACCAGCAAGCCATAGGCATAAACCAGGAGATACATCACGATAAGTACTTATCAATCAACTACCTAAATCTTGGATTGATTTATGCTTCGCGGAAAAACAATGAGAAAGCACTTGATTACTTTCATAAAAGCATTGAGCTGAACAAAAAACAAAACGACACAGCCTCGATGATAAAAGGAATGGTTGAGATGGGTAATTTCTTCAATAAAAACGAACAATTTGATGAGGCCTTGAAGGTTTTTCCTGAGGTACTCGAACTGTCAGAAAAGTTCAATGAGTTGAATGGTCAGCGTGATGCACACCTTGGTATGAGCATTGCCTTCGATGGGAAAGGGAACATCCGCCGGGCTTTTGATGCTTACAAACAATACACCAATCTCCATGATTCACTTTTTCTGAAAGCAAAAGCAGACCAGATGGACGAGATGCACTCTCGTTTCGCAGTCAATTTGAAAGAAAAGGAAATAGCATTGAAAGACAATGAGATAGCTTTGCTTCAGCAAGAAAAAAACCTTTCTCAAACCCGGCAGCTTTTGCTGGCCTTGTCATTACTGGTGGGGATCATGGTGATGGTGCTCGTTTACACCAATCAGCAGGCAAAACACCGAAAAAACAAGCTGATGATGGAGCAAGAGGCCGCACTCAGCAAGGCGCGTCAGGATTTGATGGAAATCGAGTTGCGTAACAAATCAAACGACCTGACAAATGTTGCGCTTCATCTCATCGAAAAAAATAAGTTTCTGCATGAGCTAAAACAAGAGCTCAGAAGCCTGAAAGATGTGCCGCTTGCTCAGCGCGAAGAGCGCATCAAAGAGCTCACCATCAATGTGCAGCAAAATATCAACCTACAAAAAGACCTTCAGGAGTTCCAGTCACATATTGATGAGGTAAATACCAGTTTTTATCGAAAACTCAAAGCCAGATTCCCAACACTGACAAAAAATGAAGAGCATCTCTGCGCCATGTTGCGCCTCGATCTTTCCTCCAAAGAAATTGCATCGCTCAACAATATCACCATCCGCGCTGTGGAGATGGGGCGCTACAGGCTCAGAAAGAAGTTTGAACTGCCGTCGCACATCTCGATCTCAGACTTTCTTAGAGAGCTCTAACAAAAAAAACAGGCCGATTGGCCTGTCTTTTATGAAATCTTTGCTTTGGCAAATTATTCAATGTTGGTATAAACAGCCTGAACGTCGTCGTCGTCTTCAATTTTATCAAGCATCTTATCAATATCCACTTTCTGCTCATCCGTGAAGTGAACCGGGCTGTTTGGAAAACGTTGCAGACCTGATTTAACGATTTCGAGGCCTTGCGCTTCGATGGCATGATGCAGTTGACCGAAATTTGTGAAGTCGGCATAAAGATAGAGTGTTTCCTCAACCAGTTCAATTTCTTCGAGGCCGGCATCAATGAGTTCAAGTTCAAGCTCTTCGACATCAACACCAGGTTT
>DISP01000014.1 GCA_002421995.1 Bacteroidales bacterium UBA6207
CCGGTAAGCAACATCAGAAGGATGCCAACAACTCCTCCAATCAACAATGCACGCGTAAAACTGAGATTTCTAATATTCTCTACTGAATGCGACGGAGTGATGGGATGACATTCCAAAGCATGATCATGCAAAGGCAGATCACTATGCCCCTTGAGCCCGATAAACCTGTTTTTCACCGTGAAATGAATAATAATTCCCGATACAACAGCAATCACAAAAAGAATAATATTGAGTTTGAGTGCAGTAGCAGGAAAAAGCGAAAACATCATAAAAGCTTCATCGCCTGAAGTGGCTATCATTGTGGCAACAATCGCCGGAAACATCACAATCCTGTGAATATATAGCGAAACCATGGTGTACGATCCCAGGCAGCCGGGCACAATACCCATCAGCGATCCAAGGATAATCTGAAAAAAAGGTGAATGCTGAATTTGATCAGACCAAAGTCCGCGCGTCTGAACATTGATGTATTCGATAATAATCATCATTCCCATCACAAAAGTGGTGATGATGAAAGTCTGTTGAAGCATGGTACCTATCATAGCAAAAGAAGTTCTCAAGTGTGGTGCAAATTTACCCGAAATTTAATAATCAGAGAATCAAGTTTTTTTTTCGCAAAGTGATTATCGTATCAATAATCATAGTAATTTTGGTATTGAATTACTCATATAGCAATATGTCTAAAATAGTTACACTCACCGAAGGCGCCTCCATTGCTTTGCACGGAATGATAATCGTTGCAAAATCAGGAGGAAAGGCCAATGTTATCCAGATTGCTGAAATCACAAACAGCTCGAAACACCATGTTGCCAAGATATTTCAACGCCTTGTGAAAGACAACTTTCTTGAGTCTCACCGCGGGCCAAGTGGCGGATTTAGTCTTAAAAAAGATCCAAAGGACATCTCTCTACTTGACATCTACGAGTCCATCGAAGGCAAAATTGAGGTCACATCATGCCCTCATGACAAACAAATTTGTCCGTTTAACAAATGTATAATGGACAATGTAACCTATAAAATGACAAATGATTTCAGAGAGCATCTGAAAAAACACAGCCTTGCTGATTACCTCGACTAAGCTGATTCGGTCTTCATTTTGTCTTAAACCCGGCTGCATGATAGCTTAGCAAACCATCAGTGGCACGTTTTTCAACAATAACATTTTCATATCCGTGCTTTTGAAGCTGGTTGAGCAGGATGTTTTTAAAATAATACGCAACCGAACCAACAAACCCAATCTTACCATTCTTCGGGTATTCATATCGCATAATTTGCTGAACGATAAAATCGTCAAACGCCTTTGCTACAATAGTCTGGCAAAATGAATCGGATTGATATTCGGCTACAAAAGGCACAACCGAAGCCAAAAAAGCTGTCGGAAATGGTTCTTTGTAAAGCCTGTTAATAATGTCATCCTGATTCATATTAAATTGATTATGAAATGCTTTCATCAGATCAGCCGGCAGTTCATTGTATAAACAGGACTTAAGGAACAGCTTTCCGATATAGGTGCCACTACCCTCGTCGCCAAGAATAAAACCAGCTGAGCGGAGATTTGACTGTATCTGGTTGCCGTCGTATAAACACGAATTGCTCCCGGTGCCCAAAATGCAGGCCAAACCGGCTTCTCTTTGAAGAAGTCCCCGGCAGGCACCAAGCATATCGCTTTCAACCTCAACAAGATGCGTCAGAAAACCTTTTTGAAGCACCCCGCTCACCTGCAATTGATTTGTCTTTGTTCCGCAACCTGATCCATAAAACATCACACTGCCAACCACTTTCAATCCCATTTGAGGCATGAGCTCAAGTGCAATCATTCGTTCTAATTGACTGATTGGATGATAGTTTGGGTTAAACCCGGCAGTTTCATACCTTCCTGCAACTTGAGCATTTGAATCAACAGCCACCCATTCGGTTTTCGAAGCACCGGCATCAGCAATTAGATTTATTTTTACCATCATACAATGTGTTATGACATAACCGGACAGTGCTGTCCGTCAGTTGTAAATATTTCTCTCAGGGCACTTACGGCGAGGCAGGAATGAACAGGAAGAATACCTATTATATCTCCGGCTTTATAGTTGTTCACCGCTTCATCAGAAAAACGAACTACGCCATGTTCCTGCGAAACAGAACTCAGCCAGGCACCAGCAACAGGCCCGGACCAACCATCGCGTGACAGATTCACAAGATAGCCATAAAGTCTGAATCCGGCATCGGCTTCGATAAAATCTTTCGAAAAATGAACCGCACCTCCATAGATGATCATCCGTTTTTGTTGCTTGTGCACTTCAACCACCGGGCAGGCAACTGCGGCAGCAACGTCTTCAAGACCACAGCTTCCGAGATGGTATTGCATGATGTCGTAAAACACAAAATTCCCTGGTCGCCACTCATCAAAATACCCATTCATTGATGCCCTGGAACACGAAGGAGTGTCGCCCCAACTCAGCTGACAAGCTGATTTAGCAATCGAATCAGTTAGATGTTGAAAATCACGATGAGCCTGGTCAGCAATTAGCTGAATTTCATCTTTACCTCTGGCCTGATAGGTTTGTCCGGCATGGGTAAGAAAACCGCTAAAGTTTAAAATAGATGACTTATCCAATCTGTCAATCAAAACTTTAACAGCTTCAGCATCCTGAATGGGAAGCCCTGCCCTGCCGGCACCGCAATCAATTTTTATTTGAAGGTTTACCGGTTTTTCAAGGTGATTTTCGATGTAGGCAACAGTCTCGATTGATGAAGTAAGAATGGTTATATCTGCCATTTTCTGAAGTTGCACCAATTCCTGCGTTTCCCTTATATTGAACGGAAAGGCAATTGTGATGTCTTTCCATCCGTAGCTTGCAAAATAATGCGCCATTTGAACAGAAGAAACAGTAATTTTTTTCACACCGGCCGCCCTGAACCATTCGCCGATAACACCGGACTGATGCGTTTTAAAATGCGGCCGGAATGAAGCTCCTGCCACTCGTGCCCTTTGTTTCATGTTCTCGATATTTCTGGAAACAATGTTTGGATCAACGAGCAATGTAGGTCTCTTTATAAAACGGATATCAGGCATTATTTATTGAATATTAGTGCAAAAATAGCGGCTTTCTCACGCAGTGCAGCTAAATGTGTAGTTTTGCAGAAAAAATTACAAAAATCCTATTTACCTCATTTGAATGCT
>DISP01000266.1 GCA_002421995.1 Bacteroidales bacterium UBA6207
GAAGGAGAAATTCTTGACCATCAGGCAGGTATTGAGTACTTGCTCGGAATCCTGATGAGCGAAAAGTATGGTTCAATAAAAAGCCTTCATGAGATTGATGCCGTGGGCCACCGTGTGGTTCATGCCGGTGAAAAATTCAGCGGAAGTGTATATATCAACGACGAAGTGGTTCATGCACTTGAAGAGTGTATTGACCTTGCACCGCTTCACAATCCTCCAAACCTCAAAGGCATCTACGCCATGAAAGCGCTCCTGCCAGAGGTGCCACAGGTGGGTGTTTTTGATACGGCCTTCCATCAAACCATGCCGCCAAAAGCATACCTCTATGGAATTCCATACGCCTTGTACGAAAAATACAAGGTTAGAAGATATGGTTTTCACGGAACAAGCCACAAATACGTCTCAGCCCGTGCCTGCGAAATATTGGGATTGGACTACGATCAGCAGAAAATCATTACCTGTCACCTTGGAAATGGTGCATCCATGGCTGCAATCTGCAAAGGAAAGTCGGTTGACACGACCATGGGTATGACCCCTATTGAAGGACTTATCATGGGAACAAGGGCCGGCGACCTTGATGTTGGAGCTTTGCTCTATATTGCCGACAAGGAAGAAACAAGCATACAATTTACGAGCACACTTGTCAATAAATTCTCCGGAATGCTTGGAATATCAGGTGTTTCATCGGATATGCGCGACATCGAAGTGGCTGCCGAAGGTGGCAATGAACGCGCCAAAGTTGCCATGGAAATGTACCAGTATCGTGTTAGGAAATACATCGGCGCTTTTGCTGCTGCCATGGGTGGTTTGGATCTGATCGTCTTCACAGGCGGTATCGGCGAAAATGATACGGTAACACGCACCAGGTCGCTCGACGGACTCGGTTTTCTTGGTGTTGACATCAACGAAGAGCTATCACTCAAAACCAGGGGAAAAGAAGTGTTGATCAGCACCCCTGAATCAAAAGTCAAGGTAATCGTTGTTCCAACCGATGAGGAACTGATGATTGCTACCGACACCTTCGACATCTGCGAAAAAATCGCCACCGATGCTATAGAACATTAGTTGGACAGCAGTTGTGGTCGAATATACTAAAAAAGGCTCGGGAAACGGGCCTTTTTTTTATACTAATCCCTCCAAAACACAGCCAAAATGAATTGAAAACAAACAAAAGACAAAAAATTACTAAAATGATTCAGCTGGTAAAACCTGTCGAAATCTGTGATTCATATCACAATAATTGTGCTGTCAATTAATTGTTAAGTCCAAAATCAAATCTTGTTAGTTTTTATCTTTGTTGCCAAGAATTTACGTATTTTTACTCGGATTAACGAACAACCAATCATCCATGCCATTCAGATTTAATTTAACAGGTAAAAAGAAATGGAAAAAAGGCCTCGACTTTTTTGATGTTTCCTATCGTTTTCACAATGCCAGCACAAATACCCTTATCATCTACAACAACAGCCGCTCGCGTAAATGCAATGTTACAGTTTCGATAAAAGACAGCAACAACATGGTGTTCAGTATTTTATATGAAGAAATACTTGCCTCTACGGCACTAATGGCTATGCTTTCGGACTTAACCGGCGAATCAGGGAAAAGTTTTCAGTTTCCCGTCAAAGAGGTGGTGTTTTCTTACACTGAACAGGAAACAAGATTTGTTCCGGAAGAGAATAAATTTGTTCGCGTTAAATAAGATTATCCCGGTTTGTCAGGCAATATCAATGGCTGTATCTTTATATCTTAAACCTTTCGCCATCAATCGTTTTTGACCGCACAGCTAAGGAAAAACTTCGTCAACAGTCCAAAATTTCTGATAAAAAATCAAGGCCCCTTTTGTATTTAATCGCTCAAAACAAAGCTTTGTCCCGGAAGCGGGATATACACGTCATCAAACCCATCTTTTTTCAGCACTTCTTTATAGGCATTCAATGCCCCGGTATCGCCATGAACCAGAAAAACCTTTTTCACTTTGGTTTTGCTCTGACATTGAAGGTATTGGCGCATCTCCTCATAATCGCCATGGCCGCTGAAAGCGTCAATCTGAAAAACTTCGGCTTTCAGTTGGTGTTCTTTTCCGAAAATCGAAATCACGGGATTGCGTTCTATAATCCTGGCACCCAATGTGTTGGGAGAACAATATCCAACCATCAATACCGAGTTGCGCGGATTATCAACACTATTGGCCAAGTGATGCTTGATTCGGCCGGCCTCAGCCATGCCTGAAGCCGAGATGATAATGCAGGGTTCTTTTGTTTCGTTTAGTGCTTTTGATTCATTTAAATCCTTGATATAATGCAGGGTATTAAAACCAAAAGGATCGGGATCAGTGTCAATCAGCTGTTGCACCTCATCATTCAACTCGTTAAGATGCATCCTGAAAATAGAAGTTGCATTCACGGCAAGCGGGCTGTCAACATAAACCGGGATGCGGGGCAATGAGCCGTCGTTGTAGAAATTATTGAGCACATATACAATTTCCTGGGTACGTCCGATGGCAAAGGATGGGATGATGAGTTTTCCTCTTTTCTCCACACAGGTGTGGCGCACCACTTCGAGGAGCATTTGCTCGGCACCTTCGCGGTCGTTGTGCAATCTGTTGCCATAGGTTGATTCGGTGATCAGGAAATCGCATTGCGGAAAAGGCGCAGGTGGCTGCAGCAGATAATGTTTCGGTCTTCCTATGTCGCCGGTATATGCAATCCGGCTCGTCTTGCCGTGTTCAGTAACATCAATTGACAGTGCGGCACTGCCAAGCATATGTCCGGTGTTTGTAAATTTTACCTTTGTAAAAGGATCAATTGTAAATTTTCTGTTTACGGCAACACCGATAAAAAGCTCCATACACAAAGTGGCATCTTTCTGTGTATAAAGCGGTTCGACAGGCGGAAGTCCCTGACGTGCCTTTTTTTTATTAAACCATAAGGTATCATGTTCCTGAATGAACCCACTGTCGGATAGCATTATTGCACACAGATCGCGCGTGGCATGTGTGCAAACCACCGAACCACGAAAACCATGCTTGTAAAAATAAGGTATCAATCCCGAATGGTCAATGTGGGCATGTGTTAGCAGGATGTGGTCAATTTCGGCAGGATCAACACCCGGATGTCTGTTAAGTGCATCTGTTTCAAGACCCTTTCCCTGAAAGCTTCCGCAGTCAAGCAATATCTTCTTTCCATTTTCTGTCGTAAGCAGGTGTTTGCTTCCTGTCACCTCACCGGCTGCGCCTAAGAACTGTATTTTCATGCTCCAGAAATTTTTCTTTGTTTCTCTTCCCCAAAGGTAATGTTTCTTTGCGAGGAATGCGGGACGCTGTCAATAAAAATGGAATTTTCTTTGGCATAATTACTACCTTTGCAAGCATCTATCAAGAACTTTTAAAATCATGAAAACATTAAAGATTTTCTTCTTAATTTTTACAATTCTTTCTTTTCAGCAGCTTCGTAGTCAATATATTACACCAGGCAATCAATTGAGTCTCGGTTTAGAGCAATTGGTAAATCTCTCGGGAGGTGTTGTCACCTTTTCGGGTGGGACTTATTACATCAACAATACGCTCACAATTGCTGCCACCGACACATTCGCCATCAGAGAAGCTGCAACGATCAGGGTAGCAACAGGCATCAGGCTGGAAATCTATGGAACAGTTATTTCCGATCCGGCAGCAGGAAAAGTAGTTTTCACTGCAAACGATACCACAACGGCAAGCACAAATTTCAAGGGTTTCCGCTTTGAAAATTCGCAGGCCAACCTCTTCAAAAACACTGACATATCGTATGGAGGCGGACTTCAACTGATTAGCAGCGGTGCCGTGTTTGAAAGCTGCGTTTTTAGGAGAAATGGTTCTTCAAATGTTTCGGCTGTTATCACCTACAGCAGTTGCAATCCGGTGATTGACGGTTGCAGCTTTATCGAAAATGCCAGATCAGCCATAGGCTCCGGCGCAAATGTGCAGGGCTCTCCTGTGATCAGCAACAATTTCATTTATCACAATACCACCGATAACAGCAACCGGCCTCAGATCAATCTTGGACCGGGTGGCG
This sequence comes from Bacteroidales bacterium UBA6207, assembly GCA_002421995.1. Lineage (GTDB taxonomy): Bacteria > Bacteroidota > Bacteroidia > Bacteroidales > F082 > JALNZU01. The sequence goes on from DISP01000266.1 coordinate 4,050, forward strand.
CCGACACGATTTATATCACCGGAAACTACATCGAAGGCTATTACGATAACGTAGGTGGCATCGGCATCAGCAACCTGGTGGGTGTTGGAAACACAAAAGTCGCACTTCGAAACAACTATATCATCGGAAATCGCTACGGATACGCCCAAATTGGCAA
>DISP01000110.1 GCA_002421995.1 Bacteroidales bacterium UBA6207
ATGCTTGGCTATGGCGACCACCAGATTGTGGAGCACGAACTCGACACCAATTATTTTGCCATTGCCGGACTGAGTGCTGTCTTTCTGATGCAGCACACCAATGCTTTCAAGTCGGGGCCCGGCTTGGATGCCAACTTTTGGTGGGGCATGACAGCTCATCCTGATGGGACACCGGGTCCGGTGGGATGGGAAAATATCAGCCTTGGCGCCATCTGGCAAATGGAATTTGCGCTGGCACGCTTATCACTCACGGGTGGAATCGGCAATTACCTGATTCATAAAAACTATGGCAATTACACCCAGTTTTACCAAAGGCTTGGGGTGAGGTATCACTTCTCTGATCATATCTCGGCAGGCGTCAATGTGCGTGCCATCAATTTCATGCTGGCAGAATTTCTGGAGTTTCATCTTGGTTATAGATTTGTGAAACAAAAAAGTGATGCGTGATGCGTGATGGGTTGTGGTTGCCTAAATAGCGTTGACCGTTTTTGAGCGAGATTAGAACAGGACTGCATAAAGACGCTAAAGCATAGAACTTCCGACCCCGGAGGGGTCGCATGTTTATAGAAAATAAATCGTTGATGGTTTTCCGACCCCGGAGGGGTCGCACAGCTGAAAAACATTTCCTATCTATCCTGATTATCAGCATCTTTCTTTTTTCTCGTACTTTCTCTTGATAGAAAGTACCAAAGATCAAGGGATGAACAACGGGAATCTCCCCGCCCTCGTCAAACACCGGAAATCTATGCAAGATCCTGTAAAGCACAATGCTTCACCATCTTGCTTCGGCTGGGTGTGGCAGAGCAATCATTCTTCGGTTAGGATTTGAGATGCATTGTACTTTACAAACAGCGCCGCTTTGAGGGCGACACTGCCTTGCAAGATTTTCAGCTATTTGCCGATTCACCCCGGGTGCACGCTCCCCGTTCATCCCACGGCCTGCGCTCCCAACCCGGTGCGGGTGATGCGTGATGGGTGATGGGTGATGAGTGAAGAGTGATGAGTGAAGAGTGATGAGTGAAGAGTTGTGGTTGCCTGAATAGCGTTGACCGTTTTCTTCAAACCATCAGATAAGCAAAGCCAAGAGCAAAAAGCAATAAGCGTCCTCAGGAGCTAAATTGAAAGATTTCTTCATTCCTGAGTAACCTTCCTGTACTTCCAATCTCCACCGGGCCGGGTGCGTGAGCCTCGCACTCCCGAAAGCTTTCGGGGGGCGGGCAGCGCCGAGGTGAATGAAAAAACAGCAGAAAATCAGCGAAGCTGGCCTCAGCAAGAGGCCATCTCGCCCCCTCAAGGGCGACGGTTCGCAGGATTTTCGCTGTTTTTCAGGGAGGGGAGGCGCATCGTTCGCGCAGGGCCTTTTGGTACTTTTGGGCTGACAAAAGTACAGGACAACAAAGTGACGAGTGACCTTTTTAGGGGTGACGAGTGACTTTCAGTGCATTTTTCGCAAATTGGGTTTCATCAAAACGAAAGCTCAATTAGCTTGCGATTTGATTTCAATCAACGAATCTCAGAGATTCAAATGCCTTTGATTCTTTTCTTTTCGGCGAATACAATGAGAACCTGGAGCGCAAGCGTCTGATGGTATTGAGGAGATTTAGCCTTGTGAAGTGCTCCAAATTACCTGAATTTGTATAACCTGAAAAATTATTTTGCTTTTTTATTTGCTTTTCAAAGCTGATGCAATTACCTTTGTATTCAATTAATTGTTTTGTAATTAAACAATTGGTTTTAAACCACTTTTGAGAAATTAAACTTCTATTTTATTGATTGAGCTACCGTGGTTATTGGCTTTGTTGAGTTTTTAATTGTAAGATTTATGCAGACAAGGAAACGAAAAACAAATCTAAAATTGGTTAAATGAAAAAAGTCGTTGCACTTTCGCGAATTATTTTCTTCGCTCTTGTTCTGCTTTGCATACCAGGATGTGAGAAAGAAACACCACCTACTCCAATAACTCCTCCTGTAAAGGAGTTGAGTTTATCGCTTCGCGCAACCCCTGAAACATTAGAACCAGACGGGGGGGTATCAATCATTGAGATCATTGCTGTTGCCGATTCGACAGTTTCTGATCTGCCTGGAGCCACATTAATCTTGGGCTCTTTTACTAAGCAAGTGGAAACACCTGTTTTGAGCAAAACCACTACTTTTAACTTCAGATCTTATTTGAATGGAGAAGTTCTGCATCGGTATGTTTCGGTGTATGTAACTCAATTACCAACACCGACAATTTCCCTGTCATCATCGGTGAATACACTTCCAATTGGAGGAGGTGAAGTGATAATAACAATTACATCTACTCAAACAGACACTGTCGTTTCATTATTTGACGGAAAGATTCTTCCTCCAAACTGTGTTGATACGCACGTTATAGATACCACGACTAGTTTCATCTACGAAGCTCATGGTCCTGGTGGAATGAAAAGCAAAAGCATAACTATCTTTGTGAAAGAACCACCACCACCTTTGACCACAGCCGAACTTTTATGCTTGGCGCCATGGCGAAGGTCTCAATTAGAATTTAAGTATCCTGGTGATGAAAATTGGTACGAAGCAGTTATTGATGAATGTCTTTTAGATGATATTATTACATTTTATATTGACAATACATCGCTTAATAACTTTGGTGAAATAAAGTGTAATGAAAATATGCCTGATTTTGCCTATGGCCCGTGGATTTTAGATGGTGATAGCCTTTGTCTTGGTGATCCGCGTGGTCTGTGGTTTGAGATTACTCATATTTCTACTGATACCATCGTGTGGGTATATTGCTTTGGAGACGGAGGCTGTACACGAGAAACACATGTTCATCCATAAAATTTATTTTGTTTTAACAACAAATAGAAAAGCCACTTCTTTTTTGGAGTGGTCTTTTTGTGCTAATAATATCCATTTTTGTTTACTTTGAGTTTTGGAGAAAGGTACAGAAAATTATCATAAAACCAATTAACCCAAAATAATTGAATTGATTGCAGTATGGAATAGTGAGGATTTACCGGAATGGCCGTAAACTTTGAACAGGTTAAATGGAAGATTGGTATCAATATAACTGATAGCAAATCAGATTTCTGGCGCTTCCCGTGATGAGAAAAATATCGCCGCCTTCGTCAAAACTCACCGGCCGAAGGGGGGTGTCGCCCGCCAGTCCGGAAGCAGTGAGCATACGTCCATGCTTGTCAATCAGGTAAACCTCACGGGCAATTTCGTCGGTCACACAAAGCATGCGCTGATTGCCGGGCAGCTTCACGAAATAGGGTGAGCTGCTGATTTCGTTGCTGAAAGTGTATTCAAAAAGCAGTTTTTTGAAGCGATCCAGGATCACCAGCTTTTCCTTATCGAGAAAAATAAAATCATCGGAGCGGTTTTGTGAGAAATCATCGTACAAGAAATAATGCTCACCCGACCATTCGCCAAAATCTGTTGTACTTGTGTTTCCAGAACCACTGATATACAACAACTTGCCGGATTTATCAGTTGTGATAAGCACACCTTTGGAATTGGTTCGGTTGAGTGAAACAACAGCATTGGGTGCTTTTTCTGCCATTCCTTTGAGCGTGATACGTTGTTTGCCGCTTTTGTCGGTGATGCGTAAACTACCCGATGCATCTTCTATAACCACATAGCTGAGCTTGCCCGCGCCTACTTGGGCCACGGGTTTGGTGATGATATCCTGTGCTTTTGGGAAATTCCATCCCTTGGTTTCATTGCCGCTAAGGTTAAAACTGTACGTTATTTTATCCGAGCAACTTACAAGAATCTGATAATCGTCAGCTTCCGATCTGGAAACACTCAGCGGATTGGTGGCCTGGGCTTTTAACCGTATCGGGAAGCCGGGCGCATCTTTTCCTTTGGTATCAACAAGGTGGATGTGGGCCGAGGTGTTGAAAAGCATATAGGGTTGTCGTGTTTTCGACCGCAAGATGGTCGTCACAGGACTTACGACAGGGCTTTGTAACTGTTTCTTCCATAATATGTTACCCTCGCGACTGATCAGGTACATCTGGTTTCGGCTGTCGAAAGCTGCCAGCATTGCCGGCTCGTCTTTGCCCGACTCGATAAGCGAAACAGCACCGGCCACATCGGCATCCAGTGCTGTTTGCCAAGCCACGGAGCCCTGTTCGGCAACACCGGGCTGAAAATCGGCAACGATATTGGTATAGAGAAACGGAGGAGAGGCTGTCAGCTGCAGCGCTACAGCATTGAAAGTGGTCAATGCCTGCCTGTTTCGGTTTATGTGGTAGCCTAACTCCGGGCCGGTAAAGCTATTGATCAGATCCAAACCTTCGCGCAGATTGCCATAGACCAAAATGTTGGAGAGCGGACTCAAATGGTTTGAAAAGGTTTTAAAACGCTCGGTGTTGCCAATTCCTCTTCCTTTTTGATGGAGTGCAACAACTTGCTCTACCATTGTCACATTGTTGGCTGCGAACAGTTTATCACCCTCAATTTGATAGTGCATGTGGTCAATGGCTGCAAATGCGTCCCCAAAAAGCAGGGGAAGCAAATTCGCTAAAAGTGGTCCATTCATGGCCCGCACCTGCGTTCCGGCTAAGGCCTGGCTCATGTTTGCGAGATTTTCTGCCACCGTGGCTGCATCTTCCAGCGCAATCAGTGCAAAAGCTTTTGTTGCTTTGTCGCCCTGGCGGTATCCCACAACAGCTTCGTTACCGGTTCCGGCACGCAACCTATGCTCAATATCTATCCCGGCATGGGCTGATAAAGCCTGAATTTTAGCCGAATCAGTTATTGATGCAAAGAAACTGCTGAGTTCTTTCATGCTGAAATGAACAAACAGGCGCGTATCATAAGGAATCAATGAAAAAAGCCCGGCTGTATCAGCTTCATGGGTCATCAGTGACTGCATAAATGATGCTTCATCAGGGCTTAGAAATCCGTTCAGCATCAATTGGTCAGCTTTCAGGCTGAGATCGAAAGCAGCCCAGCTGCCAGCCGCCTTTCCGAGTGCAGTTGCATTTTCGAGGTATGTCTCTGCTGCATTCTCCTGAAAAAGCTTGGCTGCCCGCGAAAAATTCAGAAAGAGAAAGGCATTGGATTGTTTGCCGGTGGTGGCTTTCACGCGGGCAAACCCGGCATCGTTCAGCAAGCCTTCTTTTTTATCAAGCTGCGACAACGTTGTTTCAAAGGCCTGCCGGTTGTAGCTTAACACAAGTAAACCGCCTGTTATACAATAGTTTAGTTGTTTTGTCTTTTGTTTATCAACGATGGTAGCTGTTTTATAACCGGCAAACTTGCGCTCTACCACTGCGAGCCGATTGCCGAAAACCGATGTTGCTGCATACGACAACTGATACATTTTCAGCTGATTTGCTACCGTTAGTACATACACAAATCCAAAACCATCTGCTGTTTCGAGCAGCAGGGCAAGCGAAGGTGCAAGACCCAGGGATGATGAAAAAGCGGAATTTTCGAAGGAGGCAAGACTGTCAAGCGACTGCATCTCCTGCTTCGCACGCTGGTAAAAATCCATTGTCTCCAATGCGGAGGCGTAATTGGTTTGTTGGGATAACTGCTTTAAAAACTGTCCGGTAGCAGGGATGTCGAGCACCATGGCGGCATGTTCCGGAACGGCATCATACGGATTGCGCACCGTGGTATATGCTTTGAACCAGAAAAACGCCGCGGCGACAAGTACAATAAAAAGTACCAATATTAAAACCAACTTTTTCATACACTCATTTTCCGGAAGAACGGTAGAACGATCCAAACCGTTTCAACCTTCAAAAATAGACAATTATGAGATGATTTGGTAAGAAGCTTTTAGGGCAGCAAAATTTATACGAAATCAATGTCAAGCTGTATTCCCATGTTGAAGCTGCGGCGATGGTGTGGGCAGATGCCAATATGCGCAATGCTTGATTTGTGTTTTTTGGTTGGATAGCCTTTGTTTTGCACCCAATCGTATTCGGGGAAGTCATGATGAAGCTGTTCCATCAAATGGTCTCTTTCTGTTTTGGCTAACACCGATGCAGCTGCGATAGAACGATATTTGCCATCGCCTCCAATGATGCACTGATGTGCTATCTGCGGATATTTGTTGAATCGGTTGCCATCAACAAGCAAGAGCGATGGCTTTGTATTCAACTGATCTACAGCGCGGTGCATTGCAAGAAATGAGGCATTCAGTATGTTGATGCGATCAATTTCCTCCACCGAAGCCATGCCGATTGCCCATGCTAAAGCATTTTCCATTACCCAAGCGCGCAGGAGCAGCCGATGCTTGTGTGAAAGTTTTTTTGAATCATTCAGCAAGGGATGATCAGCATCTGCGGGCAAAATAACAGCTGCAGCAACCACCGGCCCTGCCAGGCAACCACGGCCTGCCTCATCAAGTCCGGCTTCAGTGATGGCATCCTTATAACAAGCTTTGAGCTGACTCATCGGAAAAAAACCAGAAAGTGATTGATTAACGAAGCCAGAATCAACGCGAACAGGAAGATTTGTGCCCTGACAAATTTCTTTATAAAGGTGTAGCTGAACGACATAAACACCGCCGCAGGAACAAGCAGGACCAGCTGTTGCATATTGCTTTCCCCTTTAAAGAACAACAATGGCAGCGACGAAAATATCAAGGCATTCATTATCGCTTTGCGCTTTCTGATCGAGATATTGTTGTCAACAATACTTGAATAGGAGATGTTGTAGGCTTTTAGGATAATGAGTAAAAGCAGGCCGAGAATGACCATTTCGGGTATTGTGGGAAGCGCCGGAAATTGCAGGAAAGTGTTGAGGTGCTGATAGAATGCCTTCGATTGGGCAATCAATTCGTTTTTCATGAAATACCATGTGGCTAAAAAGAGGTAGGGTGTAAACAAACCTACAACAGGGATCAGCCAGCTGCGCAAATTGGTAATTCGCATGATGAACAATGCCAGATACAACCATACAATGAGGCTCATCAGTGGAAACCACAACATTGATGCTGCTGAAACGAGAAAAGCCACATTGAAAATATCGAGCTCGTTGTCGTTGCTTTCGTACATTCTGAACAAAAATGCCGTAGCCAGCAAAATGAGGGGAAGGGCCAGCAGCAGGGGGTAAAGCATTGTTTGTGCCGGAAAAAGACTCATCAACACCACAAATACAAATGTTGCCATGGATGATACCCTTCCAATCAACTGATATTGAGATAGAATCGAATTGATGAGAAAGGCTGTGAACAACATCAGCAAAAATGCCAAAACCACCGAGATGAGCGCCGAAAAGCCAAAAAGCGGATACAAAACTGCATAGAGCGGGTTCATCCCGTCGGGCGTAACAGCCGGCTGTGGGCGCATGAATGCCGGCAACCACATGGCGATGGCAAGCAATACGATAAGCACATACTGCGAAACGAAACTCGAGCGAAAATACCTTATCAGCATCTTGTTAAAAAAGTGGTTGATACTTTAAAACATCAAGGCCGATATCGTCCCGAAAATACTTGCCGTCGTAGCTCACCCTCGCGGCATTGTCGAGGGCTGTGCTGCGGGCTTGTTCCAATGAATAATCGAGTGCTGTGACTGCAAGCACACGTCCGCCACTCGTTTTTGGCAGACCCGTTGTGATGTCTGTGCTCGTTCCGGCATGAAAGACAACGCAATCGTTCACGTTCTCTAAACCGGAGATGAGTTTTCCTTTGGTGTAATCGCCCGGATAACCCTCAGACACCAGCATGACAGTAACAGCAAAACGATCGTCAAATTCTAATTTAAAGTGATCCAGTTTTTGAGCGGCGCAGGCACTGAGCAATTCAACAAAATCGCTTTTGATGCGTGGCAAAATAACCTCTGTTTCGGGATCGCCAAGGCGTACATTGTATTCAATAACAAAAGGATCGCCATTTACATTCATTAAGCCAACAAATATAAATCCTTTATAATCAATATTTTCCTGTTTCAATCCGGCGATGGTGGGCTTTACAATTCTTTCCCTCACCTTGTCCATGAACACCTTGTCGGCAAAAGCTACGGGCGACACGGCACCCATTCCACCGGTGTTCGGGCCTGTATCGCCAACGCCGATTCGTTTATAATCCTTGGCCGATGGAAGCATTTGAAAGTTTTCGCCATCCGTGATCACGAAGGCAGAGAGTTCAATGCCGTGAAGGTATTCCTCTATCACAACCTCATCGCTGGCTTTACCAAATTTGCCGTTCAGCATAGCCGCCAACTCCTGCTGCGCCTGCGTTCTGTCGTCGAGGATAAGCACACCTTTGCCGGCGGCAAGCCCGTCAGCTTTCAGCACAAAAGGTGGTTCGAGGGTTTCGAGAAACTGTATTCCATTTTCAATGTCCCGGAGTTTTACAGGCAGATAACGTGCTGTGGGTATGTTGTGCCGAAGCATGAAAGCTTTGGCAAAGGCTTTGCTTCCTTCGAGCATGGCTCCCTGCTGTGTGGGGCCGATAATGGCAATTTGCTTCAACAGCGGATCTCCTGCAAAATAATCAACAACACCTTCAACCAATGGCACTTCGGGACCCACAACCACCATGGTGATTTGGTTTTCGATGCAGAAAACCCGCAACTGATCAAAATCACTCGCGTCAATGGGGATGTTGGTGGCCAGGGATGCAGTTCCGGCATTGCCGGGAGCAACATAAAGTTTGTTCACCTGCCGGCATTGCTTTATTTTCCAGGCAAGGGCGTGTTCACGTCCGCCCGATCCGAGTATTAATATATTGCTGGTATTATTCATGAGGTGTATTTATTGTCAGTTGAATGCTCTGCCACAGCCGCTCGGCAGCTTTGTCCCAGGTGAAAAGCAATGATCTTTCTTTTCCGTTTTCTATCAGTTTTTTTCGTGTTGCTTCGTCGGTGCAAATTGTCTCCATCGCTCTTGCAATCGAGCTGATATCATAAGGATCAACCAATAATGCGGCTTCGCCGGCAACTTCGGGCATGGCCGTAACATTTGATGTGATAACAGGCACTCCGCACCGGAAAGCCTCCACAATCGGAATTCCAAATCCCTCAAAATAGGAGACATAGGTGACCGCCAAAGCAGCTGCTGTCACCTGATGCAGCTCATGCGCATTGAGCCTGCCGCAAAAAACAACTTCGTCCTTGCATTTCATTTGTTCATATGCCTCGCGAATCGGTTTTGTCCACCATTTTTTTTCGCCAACCACCAGTAGTTTAACAGAATGGTTTGCCTGCGACCTGAACAAGTCAAAAGCAGAAAAAAGGCGTGCTAAGTTTTTTCGCGGATGCAGCGATCCTACAAATAGAAAATATTGATGTCCGTCGGAATACTTTTGTTTGATGATGGTTTTTTGGGTCTCCTCAACAGGGGCAAAGCTTTCGTTTGCACCGTTGTAGGTAACGTCAATATGTGCCGGATCAACGGAATACAGGGTTGCTATGTCTTGTTTTGAAAAGTTTGAAACAGTGGCAATCCGCACGGCTTTGCGTGCATAGCGCGGAAAAAACCACCTGTAATGCCAGCGTGCTGCCAACGGCAGGTCGGCAGGAAAATGCTCAAAATTCAGGTCGTGCATCACCGGCAGTGAAGGGGTGTTGGAGCGGAGGCTAAGATAACCATCCGGCGAGAGAAAAAGATCAGGTTTTAGCTTGCGCAATATTTTCCACACCGACCACTCAAACCAAATAATGAACAAAAGGGGATGACGCGCCGGCGGACCAAAAACAATCGGCTTCACGTTGGGGCCAAAAATGAAGGAAGCATCGGGTGTTCTGTCAAAAAGAAAATAAAATTCGACCTCGGGATGCGCCTTGGTGATACGCCTAAGTGTCTCAAAGCTAAACCATCCGATACCTTCAAGACGGTTACGGATTAGCAGACGGGTGTTGACAACGATGCGAAGCGGATGTAAATTTCTGTCCAAGCTGTAATGAATAATCCTAACTTTGCGGCAAATATCTTAAAATTAAATGAAGTCGAGGGTAAAAAAGATACTGCAGAGTCTGCTGGGGTTTGATAATTATCTTTTTATTTTCTCCCTCTACATCATCAACACCTTGCGGTGGAACAAAAAAGAAGGCGATTTCCTGCATTTTCTCAAACTCATTCCTGATGGAACCACCGTGCTCGATATTGGTGCAAACATTGGTATTATGACGGTTTGGATTGCGCGGCGGAAACCTGCAGCAAATATCATTGCCTACGAACCCATGCCACAGAATGTGCGCGCTTTGAAAAAGGTGTTGAAGCACTACCGCATTCAAAATGTGAAGCTTATCGAGAAAGCCCTTGGCGACCACACCGGCGAGGTGGAGATGGTGATGCCTGTGCTGGAAGATGTCAAGATGCAGGGACTGAGTCATGTGGTGCACGAAAGCATCACCGATTTCAACGAAGGAACAAACATCAGGGTTCCAATTATGCGTCTTGATGACTGTCCCGAGCTCAATGGAAACATCAACAATCTTTCGGCTATCAAGCTCGATGTCGAGAACTTTGAGTATTTCGTGCTGAAAGGAGGAGAAAAGCTCATAGCTAAATCCAAACCTTTGATTTATACTGAGTTATGGGAAAATGAGAACCGGTCAAACTGTTTCGCGCTGATGGAGAAACTTGGCTATAAGGTAAAAGTGCTTCAACAGCGCAAATTAGTGCCCTTTGAGGCGCACAAACATCAGACACAGAATTTCTTTTTTATACCTTAGCCGCCTGAAATTGCAGCTAATAGCTCTATGCAACAGCGATTTTTCCGAAATCTGGCATTCCTGCTGACGCTCAACCTGCTCATCAAACCTTTTTGGATTCTTGGGATAGACAGGTCGGTGCAAAATGCTGTGGGTGAGCAGGCATATGGCCTCTATCTATCGGTTTATTCCTTTTCGTTTCTTTTTTTCATCCTGCTCGATCTTGGCATCACCAATTACAACAACCGTAACATCGCCCAAAACAACCACTTATTGGCGAAACATTTTGCGGGCATTGCCACCGTTAAACTTTTGCTGGGGCTGCTTTATTCGGGTGTTACATTCGTTGTGGCATGGCTCATTGGCTACAGGGGTGCCCAGCTGCATCTTTTGGCCTGGGTTGGATTAAACCAGATATTGCTCTCTTTGATTTTGTATTTGCGCTCAAACATCTCAGGCCTGCTGCTTTTCAAGGCCGACAGTCTTTTTTCGGTTCTTGACCGCTTGATAATGATTGTGTTATGCAGCCTGTTGCTGTGGTCGGGCTGGATGCCTGGGCCGTTTCAGATTGTTTGGTATGTCTATGCGCAAACGCTGGCTTATGTCATCACTTTTGTTTTGGCACTTGTTTATGTGATGCGTCATGCAGGTCAGCTCAGGCTCAGTTTTCAGGCTTCGTTCATGCTCACAATTTTGCGGCGCAGTCTTCCTTACGCTTTGCTTGTTTTGCTGATGAGTTTTTACAACAGGCTTGAGCCTGTGCTCATTGAGCGCCTGCTGCCGGCTGAGGAAGCATTCAGCCAGACCGGTATCTACGGAAAAGCTTTTCGGCTGCTCGATGCCGGAAACAACATTTCGTTGCTGTTCAGTGTGCTTTTGCTTCCGATGTTTGCCTCAATGCTCAAGCGGCGCGAGCCGGTGAGCCAGTTGGTGAGGATGGCTTTCAGCATCATCACAGCCATGTCGGTGATTGTTGCAGGCTTAGCGCTTGCCTACAGCGAAGAGCTCATGGAACTCATGTATGGCCCACTACCGGAATTCACGCCACAGCTTTTTGTCAGACATGTGGATGAGTCGAGCCTGATCTTGCGCATCCTCATGGGAAGCTTTATTTCTGTTTCAATAACCTATATTTTCGGCACCCTGCTCACCGCCAACGGCAATCTCCGCATGCTTAATATTATAGCCGGTGGAGGGGTAGCTGTGAATCTGGTTCTTAATTTCGTGTTGATTCCGCGCTATCAGGCTGTTGGTGCTGCCTGGGCAAGTTTTGGCGTGCAGGCTTTCACGGCTGCCATACAGATGGGGCTGGCTTTCAGCGTGTTTAAACTGAGGTTTGGACGTCTTTACTGGTGGCGACTGGCCGAATTTATCATTATCTATGCAGTATTACTTGCTTTTTCAACCGTCCTTCCGATACCATGGTTTGCCGGATTCGCACTGGCATTGACCGGAGGTTTGCTAAGTACGATGCTTACCAGGATGATTGACCCGGGCGATCTGAAAGAGCTTGTTGCCAGCGCAGGGCAGCATCTGAAAAAGAACAGGAATCAGGACTGACCTTTGTATTTTTTTCGTTGCAGCTTCTGATGCTACCAGACGGGTAAATTTAACTTCAATGGCATGATATCGCCTTGGTATGCCTCGTTGACAATGCAAAATGTTCAGGAACAGTCTATAAAAACGAAAACCATCCTGACTCAATCAATTCTTTGCATTGATGCCGGATGGTTTGTAAAAGATGAAATCAGCTTGCTAATTCTCGAAATTGGTCTCAAGAATTCTGAATGCGTAATCATACGACTCAACAGGACTGCGTTTCAATGTTGTTTGGGTCTCGATATGACGCGTTTCGCTTACCCAGTTTGAACCGCCAACAAACATATTGAAACGATATCCGCTAACGCTGTCCTGACTAAACTTTACCAATCGCCAGGGCGCATCCGACGGGCTAAGGTGAATGCTGTCGAAAATCTCTGAGAGCAAAACTTCAGCCTGGATGTCAATTTTTTGGGTTGTAAACAACGACATTTCAACCCCTTCGCTCAGCTTCATCGTAACGCTGCGCTTTTCCGAACCATTGTCAGTCGCACTATAGGTGTCGCCCGAAAGGTAAGCGGCTTTGGGATATAGCCTGATATCAATGTTCCTGTCAAACTCGTTTTTAATCAAAATCCGTGATTGGTAAATTGTTTTCCCTTTGCAGGAAACAAGTAAAAATGCGACCAGCACGAAAATAAGATTTCTCATAACAGCAAGAGTTTTATTTCTGTCAAACAAACCATGGTTCAAATCATCACCTGATACTGATAAGTAGCTAATAATGAGAATGAACCAAAACTTTTACTTAACAAAATATTGTGACAGAATATGCGCAAAATCAATTGAAAATTCTGTCCAAAGATAAGCATTTTACGAAAAATTTAATGATTTATTAATCTGTTTCCCGCTTTGGTTATCAGAAATTCTGTATTCAATAGCAGTGGCAGGCTGAAAAAATACGTTTTTTACCTTATTTCCTTTTAGGCAGCTGCACGCTATTTTCGTACCATCACATATCGTTTCGAAACTAAAAAAAAACTAAAACACATGAAAGCGAAATCTCATTCAACCCGGCCAAAACACAGTTTGAACTTCATGCCGTATCTGTCCGTCATGCTTGTTCTATTTATGCTGTTTCTGTCATATCGGTCTTTTTCACAATCGTTTACAGATTTCGACAAGCAGAAGCATGCCTATTACGACGAACCACATTTTGGCTTTTCACTGGCATATACCTCTATGTCGAATCCTGATGCCCCCTACCACGAAGCGCACCGGCAGTCGGGTTTCACCATGCAGATTTACTATAAGAAATACAATCTCGACAAAGGCGACACACGCATGTACTGGCAGAATAAAAGTATTGGTGACTTGCTGAATCTGCTGGTGAGGGAAATTCAAACCGACAAAGGTGCTGAGCGCGAAGAAGGCTCGGTGCTGAGCGATTTGATCGGGAAAACCAGCTGGGGCTGGAACGTCAACAATGCCCGGCGACTGAGCACTGCTGTCGGCTTCAACCTCAACGACTATATCATTGGTGCCACCTATGCCGAACGCTTTAATGGCGGGCCGGTGAACCTCAAAACCGGCGAACCGCAAGGTTATTACTGGGCCACAGGTCCTTCTGTTTTTGTGGATTATGTGCTTACAAATGATCTGGTATTGCAGGCTTTTGCAAGCTATTCGCTGAGTATGTTCAGGGCTGTTTCGGTGAGTAATGCTGTCAAAGACAAATCATATCCAAAACCGCATTTTGCCAATATCAACATCGAATTGCAAACGAGCCTTCGTTTGTATGGCGGCATTGATTATACCTGGCTCATCAACCGTGGCGCTTTGCCAAACAAAACCCGCAGATTGGATGTTATTGTCGGTTTTAGGTTCTAGGTTGAAAAAAACCTTCAATGATTTTTAGCTTTGAGACAACAGCAACGAAGTCATTGTGAGCGAACCGGCAACAGCCTGATCATTGAAAAATGTCATTTTATCGTTTTCGTTTTGTACAGCAAGCACATACAAAAGCGGCAAAAAATGCTCGGGAGTTGGAATGGCAAGTCTGAAGGCTTCGCCCTGTTTGGCGTAGTTGATAAGCCCCTTGTGATCGTTTTTTAAAAGCATGGTTTTCATGCGTTGCTGCGCTTCAAGTGCCCAATCAAAGCCAAAACCCGCTTCGTTGAGCTTGTTCCAGGCTACAAGCCTGAGATTGTGAACCATATTGCCACTTCCGACAATCAACACCCCTTTGTCGCGAAGCGGAGCCAGTGCTCTTGCAAGCTCGTAGTGGTATTCAGCCGGCTGACGCATATCGAGGCTCAGCTGAACAACCGGGACAGCAGCATCCGGAAAAAAGTGCCGCAACACCGTCCAGGCGCCATGATCGAGACCCCAATGCAAATCCTCGCCAACAGTCACCGAGTTGATAAGCCTTTTGGTTTCTGTGGCAAGTGACGGACTGCCGGGAGCAGGATACACAACTTCATAAAGTTCAGGAGGGAAACCGCCGAAATCATAGATGGTGCGCGGCCGTTCCATAGCCGTGACAAAAGTGCCCATTGTTTCCCAATGAGCTGAGATACATAAGATTGCACGTGGACGTGGCAATGATGCGGCGGTTTCGCGAAAACCTCTCACAAAAACATTCTCCTCAATGGCATTCATCGGGCTGCCATGTCCCACAAACAGCACAGGCATCTTCGGGCTTGCACCAAACAGCTCGGCAAACTGCGCCAAACCACTCAAAGGTGCTGCACGAAGGCCGAAAGGCAGCATTGTCATTGACTGAATAAATTGTTTCCGGTTCATCTATTTGTGAATCTCAAAAAAATGGAAGAAAATTTATGACAAATCGAAAAAAACAGCCTCTGCGACAGCGTCTTGCTATCACAGAGGCTTTTTTTAAATCAGGCTTGTTTTATAAACTGTAGCTCGGCACTGATTTTCACTTCATCGCTCACAAGAACGCCTCCTGTTTCGAGTGCTGCGTTCCAGTTGAGTCCCCAATCTTTGCGGTTGATGCGGCCACTCAACGAAAAACCTGCTTTTTCATTTCCCCAAGGGTCTTTGTTCACTCCGCCAAACTCTACATCGAGGCTCACTTCTTTTTCCACGCCTTTGATGGTAAGCAAACCACGCAATAAATAATTCTCGTCATCGAGTTTTTTAAATTCGACACCTTTAAAAGTGAGCGCAGGGAAATTTTCTACATCAAAGAAATCTGCACTACGCAAATGCATGTCCCTGTCGGCATTGTTCGTAAACACGCTTGATGCTTCGATGCTTGCCGAAGCAGCAGCCATGCCGAAATCGGCTCCATTGGCAGTGATTGATGCGCTGAATGTGCGAAACTCACCTTTCACATTGGTGATCATCAGATGTTTAACCTTGAAAAGTATTTCGCTGTGTGTTGGGTCTAAAACCCAGGTAGTTGTATTTGACATTTTTTGAAATTTAAATGTGATGAATAGCATGTTTAATTGACGTTGCAAAATTGCAACTGCAAGCTGTTAATTTCATTCACATAGGTTAATAAAGTAGTTGAGTACCTAAATAATTATTCTAACGAAAACCGGGCTTATTTAGGGCCTGCTGAAAAACTCCCCGAGCCTACTAAAGCAAAATTTCATCCACATTTCACAAAGTGAGAAGATGGTTTATTCGCATTAATTTGTGCCAAAATCAGTTTAACCGCAGAGGGCACAAAGCAGGCGCAAAGGGCACAAAGAGCTGACGCATTGTGGTTTAAGGAAGGCGAATATAGCGACTTTAGCGAACTGAGCGAATGAAGAGAAAGTGCGAACAATGCGACTAGAAATCATCAATTTCTCTGCGTTCTCTGCGCCTACTTGGCGGTCTCTGCGGTAAAAAAAAGAACACTACCGAAGTATTTTCATTCAATCCGAGCTTCGAATTTAGATCGGGATGCAAGCTTTTTGAGCCAAACAGATTCAAATGCGTGCACAAATAATACAAAATACAGTTTTTATTTATTGATTCACTTAAGGGTTTTTCAGTAGACCCTATTTAAGTTGCGGGCTTTTGCGGATTCGGCTGAGCGACTGTGGTTTGATGCCAAGATAGGATGCAATCAGGTATTGCGGCACACGCTGCACAAGCTGTGGGTTTTCTTTTGTAAAAACTTCGTAGCAAACCGATGCTTCTTCGCTGTTTGATTTCACGAAACGGTATTTGAGGTCAACATAGGCATTTTGCATAAGTTTCCGAAAAAAACGCTCGATCAGGTGCTGGTTGCAGGCTTCGTCAAAACGCTCGCGGTTGAGCATCAACACTTCCATTGGCTCAAGTGCTTCGATGGTGTAAATGCCGGGTTTGCCCGAAAAGAAACTGTATAAATCCGAAATCCAATTGCCTTCGAGGGCAAATTGAATCACGTTTTTGTCGCCTTTATCGTTAACGGCATACGAAACACAGGCGCCTTTCTCAACAAAATAAACATAATTGCATTGTTTGCCGGCTTCGGCCAGCAGCATCTTTTTGTCGAAGTGTTTGGTAAACATCAGCCTGCTGAAGGTGTCAAACACTTCATTTCCAATAGGCTGCCCAATAAAACGATCCATGTTTTGTTGCAAAAGACATCTTTCCATTTGTCAACGATTTTTCTTGTTTGCAAAATTAGTCATTCATCAGCGGACACAATACCAACTCAATGGGAGATTTTGCTTTTAAATTCTCACAAATCTGCGATAGAGCCTCGCTGCTTCTCTGTAATTGGCCCAAAGGTTAGCGGCTTTTTCCATATCGCAAACCAGTTCCTGCCGGCTGAATTCGGCCAGTCTGAAATGTCCGTACTGACGAAACAATTGCTCAAACTGTTTAAGACAGACTTCGCCTCTTGCAACCACAGGCATCATCAGCCTGAGGGCGTTTTTGATGTTCTTTTTCGGGTAGGAAAGTTGAGAAAAAGTAGCAGTCATCTCACCAACCAGACTGTCAAACATATGCCTGAGTTCTTTTGGTTGTTCACAACTTGTTGTCAGCGTGAGGTTTCCTGCCAAGAAATCACTTCTGGTATCGAACAAATCATTGATGAACTGCATCAGTTTTCCAAGCAAAAAAACCGCATTTTCCTCACCTTCAATCATAGGATTGGCTAAAATCTGCCGATAGAGCAGGGTAGCATTTCCGCCCTTCTGGCCCATCACCTCATCCAGTTGGGCGGTAGTCAGGCTTTCGCCGCTTTGTTGCTTATGGCTTTGTGTTTGCCCGGCTACAGTAAGCATGTAGAAATGGTTATATGCTTCCTTTTGGGCGATGCTTTGATACGTTTCCGGAATGAGATAGGATGATAAATGAATCAGGCTGCTGCTGTCAGGAATGCCATTAAACTTTCCGCCAACAATTTCGTCATGTGTATATCCAAACAAATCCATCAGGTCGTCATAGACCGGTGTTACAGCGCCGAGCAAAAGACCGCTCAGGTGTTCTGATTCCATCGTTTGATCGCCACGCAAGGCGGAAAACCACAGGTTCGTCACTGTTGCAATGGCTGTGCCTGTTTTAATGCGCTTTTCAGTGCGGCTATCTAACTTAAAACCTTTCTGTTTCAGTTGCTTGACAAAAGCTTCTGATCGCTTCGGGTGTTTAATGAAAACTTCTCTGGAAAGAGTCAGAAAGGCACCGGTATTGTTCATATATTTTCAGAAAAACCATTTTACTCAGTTGCTTTCAACGAAAATTCAATGAAGCACTGCATGTTTATTTGCAAAGAAAGGCTGAATTTCCTTTGCACCCCAACAAGAAAAAGTTAAAAAATCAGGGATTATTGATCCTGCATCGTTTCAATACCCGCCAAACCAAAATGTTGTCGGATAAAGCTCATTTTTGCGCGATCAAAATCACGTGGAAGCCCGTGTCCGGCACCGGGATAAATGATGTACCGTTTCGGACTTGTGACCTGGTTGTAGGCAGCAAAATTGATGTGCGGCGGACAAACATCGTCCTTCAATCCCACACCCATCAGCATTGGTGCTTTGATGCGCGCGGCCAGATTTTTGATGTCAATATAGCTGAGTGTGTAAAACACCTGCTCCCAGCTGAGGATGTGTTTTTCTTCGACATACTCAACAAATTCGTTGGCAGGCCAGCGTGCCAGCTTAAAATAGTCTTCAAAGTCA
This sequence comes from Bacteroidales bacterium UBA6207, assembly GCA_002421995.1. Taxonomy (GTDB): domain Bacteria; phylum Bacteroidota; class Bacteroidia; order Bacteroidales; family F082; genus JALNZU01. Next base: position 18,281 of record DISP01000110.1, read on the forward strand.
GACAAAAACGGCACTCCCGGCACACAAACGGCAATGCGGTCGTTGTTGAGCGCGGCTGTGGCAAAGGTGAGTGCCCCGCCCTGACTGCCGCCCTCGACACCTACGCGTTTTTTGTCCACTTCGGGTCTGGTAAAGAGGAAATCCAATGCCCGTGTGCAGTCCATATAGGCACCGCGGTAGATATACATCTCCTTGTCGTGCAGCTGATACTGAAGGTGGCCGGGGAATCCGGGTTTGAGGTTGGATTGGCTGTTGCCATGCCCGCGGATATTAAGTCCAAGTCCGATGATGTCATCTCCATAATCCACAAACTCCGGCATGATGGTGGAGCTATAGCCCTGAACCATCATCACTGCCGGAAAAACTCCCGCTGCTTTTGGAACAGAATACCAGGCTCTTATCAGCACATTGCCCAATGAGCGCATCTCGATCAGGAATACTTCTCTTTTTTCTGTGCACAGTGAGTCTTTTCGTATCATCTTAAACTGCGGGTCAACAGCAGCAAGCTCTTTTTTTGCCCGTACCCAGTAATCGTCAAAATCAGCTTGCGGGTTGGCCGGGGATACGATTTTTTCGGGTTCATAGCCAAAGCTTATCCGTGTTTTTTTTGCAAATTCATCATTCCCCACGCTGATATCGAGGTGATAAAATCCTGGGTCAAAGGCATTCATCTTTATCGTAAAGGATTTTTTTTGCTGTGCCTTGAGTTTCAACGGCCAGGTGTATGTTCCAAGTGTCTGGCCGAAATCAGAAACTATTTCTGCTTTCACCTCGCCTTCAATTTTAAACATCAGGTGGCTGACAAGTTCGAACCTGATTGTTGAATTATCACCGCTTTTCAAAATTTGATCCGCTGCCTCAAAAACAGGATTTACAAGGATGTTTTCTGAAAGTCCCTTCAGTGTCAGCTCCACAGGACCGCCATATAAGCCGCCACCGCCGGTGGAGTCAAACACGCGCACAGCAATGCTGTTGTATTGGTCCCAAAGCACCTCTGTCAGCGGCACTTCATACAATCTGATCTGATCCCAGGCTGTAACATAATCAGGCGCAAAACTGCCTGAAGCGCCTATAACACTGCCATTGAACCAGGTCATGTCCACATCGTCTATCTTTCCGAGCGAAAGCATCAGACCACCATATTTTTTGGCTTTTTCCTGGTATTTTGAAGGAATGAAAACCTTGACCCGGTACCAGCCAAAACCATCATAGTCGGGCATCATCTGACTCTCCCAGTTAAGAAGGGGGTCAATATCAACCCATTGGCTATCGTCAAAGTTGGGTGAAGACCATGCAGCCTGATCTCCGGCAGAGAATTTCCACTGCGCAGGCATTTGAATTTGTGCTTTCAGTTGCAGACCAATCATCAGCATAAATGCAATGCTGAATGTGGCTGTAATTTTTTTGATCATCGGGCTAAGGTTTTATATTAATACAATGGTTTAATGTCTGTTATAAATCGAAGACAATCACACATTTCGTACGGCAAGTAACAAAATTAATCATCATCTAAAGCCTGATTTTAGATAAAAATTGGCAAAAAAAAGCCCGTGAAGCGGGTCGTTCACGGGCTTTTGTATTGTTCGCGGTATTAATACCGGTAATGATCTGCTTTGTAGGGGCCATTCACCGGAACGCTGATATAGTCAGCTTGTTCTTTGGTGAGTTTTGTCAGTTTCACACCGATTTGCTCAAGGTGCAGGCGGGCCACTTCTTCGTCAAGGTGTTTAGGAAGGCGATAAACATCCACAGGATATTTGCCGCGGTTCTTCCAGAGGTCGAGCTGCGCCAGCGTTTGGTTGGTGAACGAATTGCTCATCACAAAGCTGGGATGGCCGGTGGCGCAACCAAGGTTCACAAGGCGGCCTTCGGCCAAAAGGAAAATGGAATTGCCACTTTCAAAGGTGTATTTGTCAACCTGTGGTTTGATGGTGATTTTTTCAACACCTTTTGTTGATTCGAGGCGGCTCACCTGAATTTCGTTGTCGAAGTGGCCAATGTTGCACACGATGCTCTGGTCTTTCATTTGTTGCATGTGCTCAAAGGTGATCACATCTTTGTTTCCGGTGGCTGTGACATAGATGTTCCCAATGGGTAAAGCATCTTCAATGGTGGTCACTTCAAAGCCTTCCATGGCTGCCTGCAGTGCGCAGATGGGGTCAATTTCGGTGACCAAAACACGGGCGCCATAAGCGCGCAGCGACTTGGCCGATCCTTTTCCCACATCGCCATAACCCAAAACCACACAGACTTTTCCAGCCAACATCACATCGGTGGCGCGTTTGATGCCATCGGCTAACGATTCGCGGCAACCATAAAGGTTATCGAACTTCGATTTTGTGACCGAATCGTTCACGTTGATAGCGGGAACAAGCAGCTGACCGGCTTCTTTCATCTGGTACAGACGGTGCACCCCGGTGGTGGTTTCTTCAGAAACCCCGGCCCAGCTTTCCACAGTGCGATGCCAGTGACGGTTGTCGTCGGTATATGTTTCGGTGAGTGCTTTCATGAGTGCCGTTTCTTCGGCGTTCGTCGTTGGAACAGCAAGCAGCGAAGGATTTTTTTCGATATCAAAGCCTTTGTGAATCATCAGGGTGGCATCACCGCCATCGTCCACAATCAGGTGAGGGCCCTGGCCATTTTCGAAGGTGAGGGCTTGTTTGGTGCACCACCAGTATTCGTCAAGGGTTTCGCCCTTCCAGGCAAAAACGGGAATACCTGCAGCGGCAATGGCAGCTGCAGCATGGTCTTGTGTCGAAAATATATTGCAACTCGCCCAGCGCACCTCGGCACCAAGCTCAACGAGCGTTTCGATAAGGACAGCGGTTTGGATGGTCATGTGCAGCGAGCCGGAGATGCGGGCACCTTTCAGTGGTTTCTCCGGACCGAATTTTGCCCTGAGCGACATCAGACCAGGCATTTCTTTCTCTGCGATTTCTATTTCTTTGCGTCCCCAGTCGGCAAGGCGGATATCTGCTACCTTGTACTGAAGATCTTGCTCAACAAGTGTTTGACTCATGATTTTTTTAAAGTTTTGGGCTGCAAAAATACTGATTATTTGAATATAAACCTTTTATCTTCTTACCAAAGAACAACAAACGATGTTTCAAAAGGTTTTAGCGCTGCGAAAAAGTAATACTTACAGGTGTCTTTTGTGCGTTGTTATTTTCCCCTGCCCTGGAGTACGATTAAAACAGTGTAGATCAATATTTTAATATCCATGGCGATGTTCATATTTTCGATATAAAGAATGTCGTACTGCAGACGTTCGATCATTTCGTCAACATCAGAGGCGTAGCCATATTTCACTTGTCCCCAGCTCGTTATGCCGGGTTTCACCTTTAAAAGCAGGCGGTAATGGGGTGCCCTTTTCACTATTTGGTCAATATAATACTGTCTTTCGGGGCGTGGTCCCACGAGCGACATATCACCTTTGAGCACGGTGTAAAACTGCGGTATTTCGTCGAGACGCACCTTGCGGATAAAACGACCAAAGGGTGTGATGCGTGGGTCGTCGTCGCTGCTGAGTTGCGGGCCTGTTTTCTCAGCATCAGAATACATGCTCCTGAATTTGTGCATCTTAAATGGTCGTCCTCTTAACCCGATACGGGTTTGGCTATAGAGAACCGGGCCTTTGGAGGAAGCTTTCACGCCTATGGCCGTAAACACATACAGGGGGATTAAAAAAATGATGGCGATAATAGAAATCACAATATCCATGATGCGTTTGAGCGATTGTTGCCAGGCGGGCATCAGGTCGGGCGATATCTGAATGAGGGGCGCATGCCATATCCCACTGAGTTTTACCGTTCCAAACAGGATGTCCTGCATGATGGGAATGATCTTGATAACCACCGCAGTGTCTTCGAGGTGAGCAATAATTTTGTCAATGGTATCGGTTTCCGTGCGTTCAATGGCGATAATCACCTCTTCAACGGAGAACTGTTCCACAACTTTTTTTATGTTTTGATAGGGCCCGAGATGGGGGAGGTATTGCCCGATTTTGTAATCATCCTTGTCATAAACACTCAAAAAGCCTACAAAGATGTTTCCGGCCGAACGCTCCTGTTTTTCAATGTCTTTGAAAATTTTAAGGGCATTGCCGTTGCTCCCGACAATCACAGTGTTGAAGCCGATCTCTTTGCGGTGAATTTTTCTTACCGTCACAGACGTCAGCATCAGTCGTCCGGCATAAGTGAGCAGAAAATGTAGGATATAAAGTGTTAGAAACGACTGATAATAAGATTTGTAGGTGACGATCACATCATCGAGTATTGCAACAAAAAAGATGACGGTCACCCCGATAAGTGTCATGACGAGTGTTTGACCGAGTTCTTTCAAACGTGCTTTTCGGTAAATTTTGCGGTAGGTTCCAACAATACCATAAAGCAGAATCCACCCCACGGGGATAAAGATAAGGCCTGCCCAGAAGTTGGGATCGTCAAAGACGATGTCGAACTTGTTGTAGAAGCCGGGGTCTTCGGCTTGTTTGCGAAAGATGTAAAACAGAAACCAGGAAAGCGTTGCGGCTATCCAGTCGAGCATGACGTATTTGGTTACTTGTAAATATTTATTCATTCGCCCGGTGTTCTGTAAATCAACTTGATGTTGTCAAAAAAGATTTTTGCGTTGTCGCCTTCGCCCAGGCCGGCTTCAAAATAAACTTTAAAGCTTTGTGCTGTTGTATATTCCGAAACATTCGGCCCAAGGTTGATGTAAATTTTGTTCCATTTCTCGCTTTTGTTTACTACGATGAGCGGAAGATAGACATAGTTTGCCGGTAGTTTGGCAATGAGGCCTACCACAAACTCGCGTTCACATTTATAGTCGAGTTCAAGCAAAACCGATTTGCCGAGTTTTGGCAGTTCATATTCTAAAAAGGACGCCGACTGAAAGGTATTGTGCGCCTGATCCAGATGTACGATGCCGGAATAGGAGGAGTAGGGCGACAACCAGGCATCAGGATGGTTGGCAGGATTGGTTTTAAAAATGGCCGTATCGCCCTGCGATGTACTTTCGAGCGACAGTCCCGACCCTTCAAAGTCTTCCATCCATGCAAAGGTAAGGTTGTCATAATAAGTTGTAAAAGGTTTTACCAACTGGATTGAATCCGGGACGAAGTTAAAGTCGGTCAGTGTATAGGGTAAATAGAATGGGTATGGGGCACGTGTGGCGCCGATGCCGTTGAGCTTTATGCCTGCTCTGATTTCAAGTTTGTGTTTTCCGCTGGCGAGTACGGGAAACGTGGATGGCAACTCATACACCCCGATCAGCTGGTCATCAACATACACCCATGCGTCGGTGATTTTGTGTGTGCTGCTGCCTTGTGTGACGTAGTCGGCCGTGAACAAAACGGTATCTATACGCACATAGGCAGGAATCGTCTGGTCGCCCTCAAATTTCTGGCAGGAGGCGAGATTCAGTGCCAACAGGGTGGTAAGAATATAAATGAGCAATCGTAGAGATTGTGGCATATTTTCGTCTTGATCTTTGGTTTGGATAAAACGCTTCCGGCCGGGCTATTATTGTATGAAAAGGAAAAATTAAATACTGATTTTATTTGCTGCCTGATTTAATTTTTCGAGTATCTGGTGTGCCACCAACAGCACCTTGTAACCATCTTCAATGGTCACCATCGGGCTTTTGTTGTTGACGATGGCGTGATAAAAACTTTCAAGCTCTGCCTGTATGGCATTTGAAGGCAAAACGGCAGGGCGCTCGAAGCTGATCTCGCGCATTCCTTTTCCGTTTCCGAGGTCAATCACCATGGCCATTGGGTTTGAAGGCTCTTCATCAACAGCGCTCATCCTCACTATTTCTGTTGTTTTTTCAAGAAAATCAACGCTGATATAGGCGTCCTTCTGGAAAAATCTGGTCTTACGCATGTTTTTCATCGAAATGCGGCTTGCTGTCAGGTTGGCAACACATCCGTTGGCAAATTCGATGCGGGCGTTGGTTATGTCAGGAGTTTCGCTAACCACAGCCACTCCGCTTGCGCTGATACCTGTTATTTCGGAATCAACAGCACTCAGCAGGATGTCAATATCATGCACCATGAGGTCGAGCACAACAGGAACGTCAGTGCCACGTGGGTTGAACTGGGCAAGACGGTGGGTTTCGATAAACATGGGTTGATGCAGCGATTCTCTGGCCGCGAGGAATGCGGGGTTGAAACGTTCAACGTGTCCCACCTGTACCTTCACGCCTGCGTCGGTTGCCAGCCTGATAAGCTCACGCGCTTCATCCGGTGTTGCCACGATGGGTTTTTCGATGAAAACGTGCTTTTTTTTCAGCAGGGCTTCAGAAGCACAGGCAAAATGCGCGATTGTTGGGGTAACGATATCAACCACCTCCACCGCATCCACGAGCGCTGCAATGCTGTTGAATGATGTGAGGCCAAATTCTTTTTCAACCTTTTCAACGGTCTGCGGATCGGGATCATAAAAACCTACAAGCTCATAATCACCTATTTGCCTGATACACCTGATGTGAATCTTACCTAAATGGCCTGCGCCTAAAACCCCGATCTTTAACATAAAATTACTTTTTGCAAAAGTATCACTTTTTGGTTTTAGGGATATTGCTAACTTCGCAACCGGTGAATTTAGAATAGCTATAAATATCCAAACAACACGCATAGAAGTAGTTAGATGGAAGATACATTCAGGCACAAGGGTTTGCGTAAGATGCTGGTGGAGACGATTAAGGAGAAAGGCATCACTGACAAAGGTGTTTTGGCTGCCATTGAGAGCATTCCGCGCCATTTTTTCATGGACTCGTCGTTTCTTGAGTTTGCCTACCAGGACAAACCATTCCCTATCGGAAGTGGTCAGACCATTTCGCAGCCCTATACAGTGGCTTTTCAAACCATGTTATTGCAAATCCAACGCGGACTAAAGGTGCTTGAAATTGGAACCGGATCGGCGTATCAGGCTTGTGTCTTGGCCGAAATGGGAGCAAAAGTGTTTACCATTGAGCGGCAACGAAAACTATATGTGAAAACCAAGGCTTTTATGGAAACAATGCCCTGGAAACCTCAGCTTTTCTTAGGTGATGGCTTTGAAGGTTTGCCAAAGTTTGCGCCTTTTGACCGTGTACTTATCACCGCAGCAGCTCCGGAAATTCCTCAGGCTCTGGTGCAGCAGCTCAAAACCGGTGGTATGATGGTGATTCCGCATGGCGAAGGCGAAGAGCAGGTGATGCTCCGACTGACAAAGCAAGCCGACGGAAGCCTGAGCCGCGAGGAGTTTGGCGTGTTTCGTTTTGTACCCATGCTGGGCGACCTGGGAAATGATTGATGCAGAGCAGATAATCCAATCTTCCTGTCGCATTCATCAATCTACAAATCACTTCGAATATCTGTAACTGACGGCAATGCTCAAAGCTGATTTCTCCGCGTGCCGGCAGTTGGGCAGCGGTTTGTCTGAAACAGGGCAAGAGAGATAAAAGGTTTATGTGAAAAAGTTGCGGGATAAAATCGGTGGAATTTTAAGTGCAAAATCTTTTGTGTAGCGATGTTTCAAAGTATCATTATATTTTTTACAAATCCCGCGTTTTATCAGAAAACACAGGCATTCTCCAAAAGAATTGATGCCAAAAAAAACGGCATCAAGCAGAAATAAGTGTTGACATTTACGTAAAACTACTGATAACCAAGTTATTTGGAATAAGTATAAATTAGACAAGCGTTTAAGATTTTTTCTCAATACACTTGACAACTATTTTCCTTTGACTAATTTTGGAAAACCAAAACAATGGAAAACATGCTGAACAACCCACCCCTATTTACCCCTAAAACTTTGCGAAGGCCTGCAATAGAAATGCTGAGGGCGCGTTGCTCGAAAGACAATGTTGAATCCAATTTCAACAACAAGCCCGAAGTGCCGGAAGCTTTCCAGTTGAAGGTAGGCAACGACATCAGGCAGTTTCTTACCAAAGTTGAAACCATCAAGCAAAATCCTGCGCTCAAGAACAGCGAAACCATCGAAACCGACTCAGCGCTGTGGTATCTTGAATCGTGTTTCAACTATTCTTATGGTTTCCCGAACCAATTTTACAAAAACTTCAAAATTGACACACTCGAATTCACGCTTTCCCTTGCCGGCAACCAGCGCGTGAGCATGACGGCTTTAGCAGCCAAATACGAACAGATGATTGACGAGGTGCGGCAGGTGTATCATGCCAGCAGTTTCGCCCAAAAAGGCCTCGCGCTGATCAACTTGCAAAAGGCATCCACCACTGCCGAAAGCATCAGTTTCACTGCGAACGTGGTCACAGGCGAAAAAACCGACAACATTCCCCCACAGCCGGCGATAGAAGGGCCGTTTGGTGATGAGGATTATTGGTGGTATGGTGAAATGGAAGGTCGATGTGGCGAGTTCTTGATGAATTCTGATGCAGCACACCAACTCATGATGGCCATGAATGCCAGCCTGCCGGACCCCACAGTTGGTAATTTTTACGTGATCAACCCTGTTGATATTGAACGTAAAGGTGGAGAGCCCAATGTGCGCCGACCCAACGACCCGCTCGACAATAACTTTGATTACTACCTTTTTTATGCGTCGGAGGCTGTTGGAACAGTTGATCTTTGTCTGGAACGCAACACCATGAATGCCTATTATAACCACCTGCGTTATCTCGGTCTCGAAAAAATAAAGGAAGACGAAAACCTTGGTTCAATGTATAGCCTGATTGGGATCACAACGATGTTTGGGTACAAAGATGAAACGTTTTTATCAGGTAATAACTTTTGGAACTTTTATCATGAAGGCACTTTTCAATATGGCATCAAGGTGCATTATATGGATGGTGGTCAAGCATCTGAGTTATAATTAGTGCTTGTCTTTAAAGTCCGATGGCTGCGTTATGCACGTCATTCATGTCAGTCATTTACTTTAGTAAACTCCTGACATTCATTCCTTGCATGCCTCGCCCTCAAACTTTAAAGCTCAAGCCCAAGACATTATAGACAGACACTAATTATTATATGTTATGAGATATATATTCTTATTCATTTTAATATCCACCGGCATGCTTTATGCTCAGCATTCCTTTGAATTAAAATTGGGGGATAATACCGCATACGAATGGTTAGAAGGTTCCATTGAATATCAAGAAAGTTACTACACGTATGGCCTTCGATACCATTCTAATATTTCTTCGTCTTTCATCAACAGAATAAGCCCTGATGGCGAAGTGTTACAAGCGGAATGGTATCCTAAAGAAGATACAGTCAATTACCTAAGCTTCATTCTCAAAAAAGCGAACGGAAACCTGCTATGTATCGGCAACATCGTGCGTGCTGTTTCAGAAGGAAGTTCAAATGATGTTTATTTCAGGGAAATAACACCTGATCTTGAATTGGTGCGGGAAGTGTATGACAGTTTGCCGGCCACGAACGGCCACACAAGCTTCCGGATTAAAAACTACCTCATCAGCCCCATGAACGAGATTATCCTGCAAGGCGTAGCGGATACAGCGATTGAGGGCTTCACAAATTGTCCGTTCTTTGCGAAATATGATTACGAGGGCAATCGAATATCACACAAAATATTCTACAACTATAGAGATAGCTCTGAGGGGAGCGAACTCTTGTTCAGCGAAGACAGCAGCGCGTTCTATTTGATCGGTAATTTATCCCTGCCTTTTGCGTATGACTGGGCTAAGTTTGACCTGGATTTCAACTACCTTGGCTGCGGCAATTTTCCCACCAACGAAAGCGCTTTCACCAATCCTCCCCTGAGTGTGAAAAGTTTGCAGGATGGCAATTTCATCATGGCGCATAAGCTGTACAAGGTTGGAAATACATACGTCCACGGACTTGAAATGCGCTTGTACAATCCCAACTTTGAGCTGTTAGAAAATGTAGTGATTTACGATGAGGATCATGTTGATTTACCGATTAAGCAAGGCATGGGCTTTGTTGATGAAAACCATATTTGGGTGGCCAATTTTGAATCCCAGACAATACAGGTACCATCGGATATTCGATTTTATGTATTTGACGCCGCGCTCAATCTTGTTGGGAGCAAAGTATTTGTGGGCGATCGCAGCTATTGGCTGCTTGATTTGCTGGCTACCTCAGATGGCGGTTGCATGATTACGGGGAAATGTGATGAATCTCCCGCATCGAGTTTTGGAGATGGATTCATCAAGAAAGTTCTATTGTCCGATGTGGTAACCGGCACCGGGGAACAAATGGCTGTCGGCAAGGAGGTACGTCTGGGGCCGGTGCCGGCTACTGACAAACTCATCGTACAAACAAGCAATGAGGATTGCACACTGCAGCTCTGCAATATGGACGGTAGCTTGCTTTCTCAACACCAGCTGCGCCAAGGTGTCAACCTGGTTGGCATACAACAACTGCCGGCCGGTTTGTATATCGCCAACGTGGTCAACAACAAAAACAATCATGTAGAAAACTTTAAAATTATCAAACAATGAAACGTTTCTTTCAACAAAACATTAGCAAGACCTTACTGAAAGCATCCTTAGGGTTAGTAATACTTTTATTAGTCATCCAGCAGGGCTTCGGGCAGTGCGTACAATGCGATGGCACAACAACAAGTGGTTTATTTCCCAGCGCTATTGGCAGATACACAAAAGCAACTGCGAATTATTCATTTGCAGGTGGTATTTATTCGGAGGCAAATGGATCAGCATCAATTGCATTTGGCAATCGTACTTATGCTAACGGAGCCAATTCGGTGGTTTTAGGTATGTTTTTAAAAAGCAATTCTTCACCGGCAATTGTTTTAGGAGCTGGATTTGATGAGAACAATAGGCTTGAAAACTCTTTGCCCTATTCTATGATGATCGGTTTTGGTTCAACAAAACCAACGTTCTTTGTTGGACCATCAAGTGGCGTAAACAACACCGGCAAAATCGGCATCGGCAATGTCACC
>DISP01000109.1 GCA_002421995.1 Bacteroidales bacterium UBA6207
TATCCATCATCGGCATTCGTTTCAAGGCCGATGAAAGGGCCAAAACCGAAGCTGAAACTTTTTGTGATGTCAACACCATAGTTCAGCGGGATAGTGATGAGCGAAACAACAATCGGCTCAGTGCTGTGCTGTTCGTGGCCGGTGCCATCAATCCATGAGCTGTTGAAGCGGTAGCGGGCATAATCCAATCCCGTGATAAAGGCATTACGCCCTTTGGCAAGGCGATATCCAAGCCCTGCCACAAACCCGTCCTTGAAGTTATAACTCGCTGCACCTTCCATCAAGCGCATGTAAACCGGAATGGCTGAGGTTATTGAAGCGTGAATATCAATGTTTTGGGTGAGTGTGTCCTGTGCAACAGAAACAAAAGACAAGGCAATAAATGCGAAAACTGCAATAAAGTTCTTCATTTTATCTGGTTTGAAACGAGACGGCAGGCAAGGACAAAACGTTGCATCCTGCATACGTAGGGCCTGCTGAAAAACTCCCCGAGCCTAATAAAGCAAAATTTCATCCACATTTCACAAAGTGAGATGATGGCTTATTCGCATTAATTTGTGCCAAAATCAGTTTAACCGCAGAGGGCGCAAAGCAGGCGCAGAGTACGCAAAGGGCTGACGCATTGTGATTTAAGGAAGGCGAATGAAGCGATTAGAAATCATCAATCTCTCTGCGTTCTCTGCGCCTACTTGGCGGTCTCTGCGGTAAAAAAAAGAACATTGCCGAAGTCTTTTCATTCAATCCGAGCTTCGAATTTAGATCGAGATGCAAGCTTTTTGAGCTAAACAGATTCAAATGCGTGCACAAATAATATAAAATACAGTTTTTATTTATTGATAATGATTCACTTAAGGGTTTTTCAGCAGACCCTACGTATATATTTCGTAATTTCGGCGAACCAAAAAAAATGAAAGGAGAAAAAAGCCGGCACTTTTGAACAATTAACATTTAATTATGTTAATGTGCTGACTAATACTACTCAACAACGATGTCATCATATTCAATCAAAGACCTGGAACGACTCACGAACGTGAAAGCCCATACCATCAGGATATGGGAGAAACGTTATGGTATCGTGGATCCCGACCGCAGCGAAACCAATATCCGTCATTACACTGACGATGACCTGAAACGTCTGCTAAACATCTCGATCCTGAACCGTCACGGTTTAAAAATTTCGAAGATCGCCTGCATGAGCAATTGCGAGCTCAACCAGAAAATCATCGAAGTGATACGCCCCGAGAGCGACTACCTGAGTCAGATCGAAAGCCTTGTGGTGGCTATGATCGAATTGAATGAAGACCGTTTTGAGCGTATCCTCAACCAAAGTATTATCAAGATTGGTTTCGAGGACAGTCTCTATCACGTCATTTATCCATTTTTTGAAAAAATAGGCGTGCTTTGGCAAACAGGCACTATTAATCCTGCACAGGAGCACTTCATTTCCAATCTGATACGCATGAAGATGTGTGTGGCTATTGACAGCCTGCCCGCTGTTCACGATCCTGCAGCATTGCGCATCATCTTGTTTTTGCCCGAATGGGAATTGCATGAGATTGGCCTGCTCACCTATTACTATCTGGCTAAAAAGCATGGCATAAAGGTGATCTACCTCGGGCAAAACGTGCCTGTGCAGGATTTGTTTTCAGTGGCGCAAACCGTTGATCCAAAGATCGTTTCAACCTATTTCATCTCAGCAGTTTCTTCAGCCGATCTGAAGAAGTATGTCGAAATACTTCACAATCATTTCAGCAGTGCCGACATTTTCCTGAGTGGCATTCAAACAGCAAATATCAATTTTGAGCTGCCCGATCATGTGAAAATCGTGCCTTCTGCGCTCGAATTTAAGAGACTTCTGAAATATTACGGATAGTTTCATTGCCTCCTTTTGTGGCTTTGCACCGGCAAATTTTCTCTTTGCATCAGCAGAAAGAATTTTCTTTAATTTGCAGCAAATTTTAAAGGACTGCTATGCAACGTACTGTTATTGGCTTGCTGCGCGATGCGGCACAACGTTTCCCCGATTCCCCTTACCTGAGTGAAAAATCTGATAGCGGCTGGCGTTCCGACACCTTTGCGGATGTGTTGGAAAAATCGGCTTGGTTTGCCTCAGCCATACTCGAAGCCGGATTCGGATTCGACGACCGTGTTGCCTTGCTGGCCGAGGGCCGCAACGATTGGGTGATCACGGAATATGGAATGTTGCGTGCCGGTGGCATTATCGTGCCACTCTCGATAAAATTGCTACCCGAGGAGATACAGTTCAGACTCGAACATTCCGCCTGCAAATGGATGATCCTTTCGTCCAACACCATAGAGAAAGCACTCGAAAGCCTGCATACACCAGCCTTGAAAAGCATAAGAATCGTCTATCTGGACGAAAACCTCGATCAGTACACCAAACAGTTAGAGAAAGCCGGAATTGCAAAGGATACAGTTCTCATTGCATCCGACCTTTACAGGCAAGGAAAGGAACTGCTTCCGAAAAATGAAAGACTGCTT
>DISP01000222.1 GCA_002421995.1 Bacteroidales bacterium UBA6207
GCAAGGTTAAACTGCGACTTCAGATGCTGTCTGATATAGGCGGGGCGAAGCTGTGCAAAGCTTTTCATGGTTTGCACCCGTGCGTGCCATTCGTCCATAGAAACAGGTCTTCTCCATCTGTTGATGTGTTCCTGCATCTCGGGTTCAAGCATGTTTTTCACAGAATCGAGCAAATAAACAACTTTTGTTTCGTTGAAATCGGTGTTGAGCAGGTCGCAGAATCTGTTGACAAAGTATTGCTTATACTTCACATTTTTGACCATGTTTCGCAGGAAAAACGTGGACCAGTCAGGATTGGGCCAGCCGGGGCCGTTGGCTTCGAGCGCCATGTCAAGTGTATTGTGCGAAGGGCCCTGGTTGACGCCGGGCACATAGTTGAAATCAAGTCCAAAGCCAAAGTCCATATCGAGCAGCATCCAGCGCCAGCGCCCGTCGCGCCCGTTGAGGGCCTGCGGATCATAGCCATTGCGTATAAAACGCCAATACAAGGTATTGTTTCCCGGCCAGTCGGTGTTCATCACAAAAATATGTGCGATCTGCATATCGGTGAAACTCTCAACATCCATTTTTGTAGCCAACTCGTTGAAATAATTATCGTTGACAAGGCTGTGTGTATAAACATAGTTGCGCATGGAGCTGTAGTGACTTTGGCCGGCTGCGTTCCCGAATTTGTATTCGCCATTGTTTTCCATAATGGTCATCTGCATCTCGGGAATACCATATTTTGCTTCGATGTAGTGTTCATCATAGCGGTCGCGGATGTTGTGAACGCCCCAGTATTCACCGTTGATAAATACTATTGCCGGTCTGTAATACTGCCCGTCAACATCCAGGTTTTTCATGAGTGATTGCAAGAAACCGTCCCTGAAAACTGCCTGATCCCAGTCGTTTCCCGAATTCCGGAGAATGAATCGTTTGAATTGGTTCAGGTTTTTGTCTGGAAAAAGCTGGTAGGTGAGCCAGCTGTTTCCATATTCATTGCGGGTGCTCACCCTGAGTGATTTACGCGGGCGGCTGCGGCTGGTGTTGCCATGTGTGCGGATGCCGATATCCTCGTTGAAAGCCAATGTGCCGTCGGCTTCAAAAAAACTGAGGTTGGCCGGGCGTTCCCACTCCATGCCATCCTGGAAATAGTTTTCGTGATTGCCATAAACATAAATCCCAATCTCATCATCAAACAGGTTTTCGTTGTCGGTGGTGAGCGAGAATACAGGCAATGAATATCTGTTATTCATCAATGGATCAACAAAATAGCTTAACGACTTGACGGGTCCGGGTGGTGCATCAGGATGCAATGTGCGTGTGCGTATCACATTTATTTTATACACTTCGCCCAAAGGCGGCTGCCAGCCCTCGTAGTAGGGTGGTCCCGGATCGAAGTTGTTGTTGGTGCGAATCATCGAGATGGTGTTGGGCTCGCCAAGGCGCGAATGAACGACAATGGCCTGACTAAAAACCTGACTGCTTGTGTCGGGGATGCTTCCATCGGTGGTGTAGTAAATCACTGCATCGTCAGTGGTGCTGAGTTGCAACAGGAAGTCGGCTGCATAATAGCCGGAGGCATGACTCACAGTTACTTCGGGCGACAACATGCCATATCCGCTGTCGGCATTTATTTGTCCCGGACTTGAAGGGACAAAGTATTTCCACACCTCAGGCTCATTGCCAAGCCGGCCGAAGGAAATGTCGGTTTGCAGCGCCGGACAGTCAACGCTGTCAACACGTATTCCATTTGGCGTGGTGAGCAAAAGCATTTCGCCCTGGGCGCTGATGCTAAAGTCGGTATGAAGGTTTCCACTCAGGGGTTTGCGGTTCTTGCCTGAGGCAAAAACAACGAGGAAGCTGTTTGGCTGAAGTGATACATCAGGAAAAACCCAGCGAAAGGGCTCTTCCTCATCATCGCTTAGACCATAATCTTCCAGATTTATTGCAGAAGTTCCGGCATTGTAAAGCTCTATCCAGTCGGGATAGTCCCCGTCTTCGTCAGTCAAAACAGCGGCATTTGACGACATAACTTCATTGATACGAACTGTTTGAGCCGATAGTGTAAAGCTTTTGAAAAACAGTAAAGAAAGCACAATTGCTGTGCTGAAAAGATGCTTGCGCATTGGATTCGATAGTTTGAGGGCGCAAGGTACGCACAAATAAAAGACAGCCTGACGAAAACAAGCTTAAGGCCTTTGTCGGTAAAGTAAAGGTTGTGTTGCTATTGTTTATCTTCGTTTTCCTTTTCCTTTTTCTCAGGCTTACTCCAATCAACAAAGAAACTTCCTTTGCTAAGTACAATACTGTCGGTTTCATCTTGTTTTTTGGTGTTGGCATGTTCGTGCGGGTCTCCATTGGCAAGCATGCCGCCACCTGCTTTGGTGAGCAGTTTGTCTTCAAGATTGCCTCTGATACCTGAGCCGGTGACTGTTGCCATGGTGCGTTTTTTATAATACACGCCTGCAAGCTGTGCTTCGAAAGTACCTTTGATGTATTTCTCGCCCAACTCTTCGATCACCAGCGTTCCACTCAGTGATTCACCATCATGAAAAGCATGGCCCAGGCCCTTTGTTTCCTCTGTATAGTCAATCAGCACCCAAACAGCATTGTCTTCAGCTTTTTTCTTTTTTGAGGTTTTTTGAAGGGTTTCTTCTGAAATGACAGGATAGGTTCCGGGCTTGAGCTCATCTTTGAAGTAATACATCCTGATCCAAACCTGTACATCGGGGCTCACCTGAAAAGCAGCAATGGCAAGGTATTCGAACCCGAAAGCAGGAATTTTCATTTTTTTGGCTTCAGCTTTCCAACTTTTACCGTTCACTTCGCAGCTGATGAAGTTTTCGGGCTCCTGTGCCAAAACTGTTCCGTAGATCAGCATGAAAAACAAGGAGATAAGGCTTAATTGTTTCATGAAAAAATTTGTTTTAAATGGTTGTGGAAATTAACATTTAATAAAACCTCAAAGGTAAAAGGTTGAAAGGCTTGTGTCAACAAGTATTTTGCTGTGAAATAAAAAAAATCACCCCGAAAGTTTTGGCTTTCGGGGTGAAAATAAAAACAGTGAAACAGGCTTTCCCGGATTGTTTATTTGGTACTTAATTTTGTAACAGTTCTTTTCTCATACACATACACAAAGTCGCCCTCGTTGGTAAGGGTTGTTGTGGCTCCTTTTCTGGCTTTAAAATCTTTGTATTTGCAGGTATTCAGGTCGAAGGTGCCAATGTCGGCTTTGGGTGTTTTCATCACAAGGATATTACCCACCACACCTTCGAGTGATGAGGTGCGGTATTTGCCCGAATTGAGAAGATCGCCATTGTCAGCATTGAATGTTGAAACGCCTTTCTCACCAACCACAACGATCGTATTGTCTTTGAAAGGCAGGATCATTTGTGCCAGACCAACACCGCCTTTGCTTACCGGAACAGAATATTTTTCTTTACCGTTTGTAATATCAAGTGAATAAAGCTCCTTACCGCTGCATACGATGGCGTTGTCACCAAAGGAAATCATATTGGTAATGCCTTTCTTAAAGCGTTCCGACTCCCACGAGAGCGTTCCATCGGTGGCGTTGAATGCCTGGATGCCAAAAGGTTTCACGTTTTTGAATACGATAGCTGTTTCTGTAACCATTTGATCTCCGCTACGATAGGTGCGCTGATATTGCACTTCCACCACACCGCCGATCTGAAGGAGTACTTTTCCGTTTTCGACCCTCATGCCTGGTATTGCACGGGCATCTTTGATTTCGCGCGAGGTCCAGAGGAGTTTTCCGGTGTTGAGGTCATATTTCTTTACATATTGTTTGCTTTTGCTCACCATATCGAGCACGTAAATATCTTCGCCATCAATAACAGGTTCAGCAACAGCGCCATAAACACCAAAAACTTTCGTTCCGGATGGTTTTCCAACCAACTTTTCGGGTGTAAAATCAAAGGCTGCCGACCACAACTGAGCCCCGGTTTTGTAGTCGTAAACCTGCATCCCGTTCAAGCGCAGAAACACTTTGTTGCTGGCAACACTCAGGTCAAAGAGAAACTCTTTTGTAATTACTTTGCGCTCTGCACGACCGATATAGGTGTTTTCCCAGAGTATTTCGCCATTTGCGACATTGATACGCACAATCTGGTTTTTGAAACCTGTAAACAGCGATTCGAGCAGGCCGGGCACAAAGTTCACCATGGTCATTGTGTGTGAGCTTCCATCATAATAATACTGCCCGACAACACCTTTAAACTTTTCGGTGCTCCAGAGCTCTTCGCCGGTTCGTGCCCTGATATAGACAAGTGCTTTTTTTTGCGTGAGGGCAAAGCAATCTTCCTCGGCAATATAGGTCACAGAACTTTCGCTAACATCCTGATATTTATCTGTTGACCAAAGACTTGTTCCGGTAGCGAGATCCATGCAAACGATCTGATCTTTTCCAAGCTTGCGTTCGAAAAGAAAGATGGTTTTGGATTCCCAGAAAGGAATCAACTCATCAATTTTTCTGAGTTTGGGTGCAATGTCGCCAAAATCTTTTGTCCAGATTGTCTTTCCGGTTGCATTATCAAACAAGGTGATGTCTTTTTCCGAAGCCGCATAGCTTGTTGCGCCTTCAACACCAGTTCCCGACCAAATGATTTGGTGACTCAATCTGGATTCCCAAACAACAGGCATATCTTCCTGTGCTTTGATGAGTGCTGTTGTCAGTAAGAGTGTGGTAAGAAAAACGATTTTTTTCATAAATTACGGTTTAAAAAGTGAATAGGTAGTTGAATTTGTAATCTTTGTTTTTAGGCATTTTAAAACTGAATCTGAATTTTAATATTCTGTCTTTCAATTTGTTTTGAGAGGGTATATCTGCGTTTTTTTTGTCCGAAACAAACACCGAAACCACATCGCCCTTATCGCGTATGGTGAGTTGGAGGGTGTATTCGCCCACGATTTTTTCTTTTTGACCAAAAGCATACAGCTCGCCATCGGGGGCACGCATGGCCGAATCCAGTTCCTTAACGGCCTGGCTTATTATTGCTTCTTTCGATTCGATCAATTGCCGGCTCTGCCCTTTTGTTGCGACAGTTGCCGTTAGTATTAAAAGTAAAAAAACCAGTTTTTTCATATTCGTATGTATTATTCTTCGTTTATATTCCACACTACCAACTGATTGCCCATTGCAACAAGGATTGATTGATCTCCGGGCAGAAAAACAAAGGAAGGTCGGGAATCGCGTATCAATTTGTCGCCTTCGCTGCTTTTCTCAAAAAACCGCTGTCCCAGTTCGAAACGTTTGTGTAAAGTGCCGGTCTCATAATCATACAGATGTATCTCCTGAAACCGTTTTCCTTTGGAGTTGATGGCAAATAGTTTGCCGTCGAGGCTCAACCGGATGTCGGGTTGCCCCACTGCCTGCGAGGTGAGTCCGCGACGCATAGGTTTCATCGCAACAGCATCTGCCATGTTCACATATGCCAGTGGCTGTTTGCTCGTCATCACCTTCAGGTGCGGCAGTTGAAAAACAAACACTACCGAACCATCGTCGGAATAGCGAAGCCGGTAGATGATGTCGTAGAGATTATTCAATGTCTGGAGCAAAGCGGCTGTTTCAACATTGTAGAAACTGATTTGTTGTTTGTACTTTAAGGCAAGCTTTGCTGCTTTTTTTTGTTTTCTAAAGGCAGGATCTGCTTTTAGTGCTGCCGGCGAAACCGTATGAGAAACCACAAGGGTTTTGTTATCAGGACTTAGTGCAATTGCATCGGCTGCCGTGCTAAGCTTTATGGTTTTTGTTTTATTCAGATCCGGCAAGCTCCAAAGTGTTATTTCATCGCCGGCAAGACTCGCAACAAACTTCTCGTCGTGACTCACAATCACATCCTGCACTGCTTCGAATGCCTTCACAATGCGGCCACCCGAAACTTCGACAAGCTCAAAATTGATTTTCCTTCGCTTGTTTTCAACCATATCATAGAAGCCCAGCTCCTGAACCAGCAGGTAAGTTCCTTTTTGTGAATAGTTTAATCTTGATCCGGGATACCACAATCCGGCATTTATCTCTTTGATTATTTGCTGACTTTCGATATCAACGAGTCGGATTGGTTGCATCTTTTTTGTGCTGATTGCAAGGGTTTTTCCGTCGGGAGAAAGAGCCAGGCCGGCATAAACTTTGTCAGTACCAATAAGTTTAATACGTTCAAAATCTGTATTTTGCGTTTGAGCTTTCGGCTTGACTGCTGTGTTTAAAACAAGAAACAGCGTGATCCAAAAGTAGGCGCTCTTGAGTTGGTTTGCTGCCTGAGCAGGCGTTACAATTCGTTTAGTCATTTCTTAGTGTTGTAAAGTAAATCACAGAGATCCTTGCAGTGTAATTGCTTTTTTCAACACACACCGGTGATGGAAGAGCTGCTCGGATGCTCCGTGAAATGTCTTTAACTAACCAATATGTGAACAAATTAAAAAGCAATTACAGCGCCAAAATTAATGGTGTGTGGCAGGGGTTTTTATACGGTAATCTTCGTGTTTCTCTACGACTATTACCGTAGTTTGGCTCTAAAAATGAAAAAATTAGCCTGATCAGGGGAAGAGCAGATCAATCTGTGGGGGAAGAAAAGGGCGTCCTTTGGTGTTGATGGATGTGGCTGTAACGATACCTGTAACAATGGGTTTATTGTCGGGCAGCCGCATTATTTCCTGCTTAAATCCAAACCGCAGGGGCGAAATTCTGAATGGCTCGCAGCTTACTGTAAAGTGATCACCGCTGCGCAATGATGCCATATAATCTATCTCGATACGTTTAACAACGAGTATCACACCTTCGGTCGTAAGCCTGGCAAAATCAAGCCCGTTGGCAATCAAAAACTCGTGGCGTGCATGTTCCATATAATGCTGATAGTTGGCGTTGTTGACTATTCCCTGCATATCACATTCATAATCGCGCACTTTGAATTGTTGGATGAACGGCGTTTTGTTTTCCATTTGGCAATCAGTTAAAAACGCAAAGCAGGAAACACAAGGCTATTTCGCCTTTTGTGTTCCTGCTGTGGCTTAGATTCGTGTCAGCTTATTGTTTTTTAAGCAAATCCCGGATTTCGGTTAAAAGTTTTTCCTCGGCTGATGGCTCAGCAACAGCAGGGGCCGGAGCTGGTTTTTCCTCCTCTTTTTTCTTGAGGTTGTTCATCGCTTTGATCATCATGAAGATGGCAAAAGCAATAATTACGAAGTCAATCACGGTGTTGATGAAAGTGCCGATGTTAAGCGTGACGGCCGGTTTCACAAGCTCGGTGCCATTCATCACTGCAGCTTTCATGATAAGTTTTAGGTCGCTGAAATCAACACCGCCAACCAACAAACCAATTGGTGGCATGATGACATCGTTGACAAATGAGGTGATGATTTTTCCAAAAGCACCACCGATGATGATACCCACAGCCATGTCCATCACGTTGCCGCGCATGGCAAAAGTTTTGAATTCAGATACGAAGCCCATTTTCTTTAAGTGTTGGTGAATAATGAAACAAGGCCGCAAGATAGTGATATCACGTAGAAAAACAAAAAAAACAGGTGCTTTTTCAGAAAACACCTGTTTAGATTGAATTGAAATGTAAAACCAAAACCAAAATTATAAACGAAAAAGAGTGTTATTTGTTCAACGAAATCATCGAAACATCCACTGTGATCTCAATCGTCTCTGCAATATTTTTCATCACGGTTTTTGGAATTTCAACACCATAATCGGCCAGCTTCACATAAAATATTGATTTTCCGCCGATTGTGCCATCCTTCACTTCAAAAGTACCTTTTTCGGTTACATCCTTGCTAACACCTTTAATGGTGAGCTTGCCCGAAACAGTGGCCTCGTAAGTTCCGTTTTTAGAAAAGTCAACCTCCGAAAGATTGTTGATTTTTCCTACGAAAGAGGCATTTGGATACTTATGCGATTCAACATAGTTTTCGTTGAAATGTTCCTGCATGAGTGCTTTCTCAAACTGAAATCCTTTCATCAGCACCTTGAATACAAAATCGCCGCTTTGGGTGTCGAGGGCACTGTTCACCTGTTTATTGATGGCTTCGATATTTTCGGCAGGAGCTTCTGAGTAAAACCTGATTGTACCTGTTTTGGTAGCAAATTTTTGCGAAAAAGCCTCGCCGCCAAGTGCCAAAAAGAGCACCATTGTTAAAACGAATTGATGTGTTCTCATGTTTTAAGATATTGATTTAATTATATTTATACGAATTATTGAACCAAAGAGCCATGCTCAAGCAAAACATCCGTTTCGTTGTATCCTGTCACATATCCTTTGATACGAACCCACTCGCCTTGCTGCAGTGTTGAAACCTTGTTGTTTTCGCTTTTCAGCAAATGCAAACGCACCCCTTCCGGACCAAAAAGACCCTCGTCAAGCACAAAACACAAATACGCTTCATTATCTGCATTTTCTATGGCGGTGAGTTGGCCGGTCAACTCAACTATTTTGCCATCATAAAGCGATGAAGCAGCGGCCTGATCGGAGCGGTAAGCCTCGAAAATTTCACCGGCGTTGAGCGCGTAGTCCGCCCTCGCAGCAGCATAGTCAGGATGCGATTTGTTGATTACAAACACATAAACAAAAATTCCGGCAAGCATGCCGGTTGCTGCCAGCATTGTAAAAATCCTTAGGTATTTTTTCATGTTTCAACGTTTTATAATGTTGATGCAAAGAAAAGCTCCTGCCCGGCCTTCATCAAAACAATCATAGACGAACCGGAAAAAAAACAGGCTGATCCGGCATTTTTCTCAGCTGCGTCAATTGTTCAATGCCACCCAATGAAAATCCCCGGCCGGGTTATTTATCCTTAATAAAACATCAAATTTGCATTTTACAAACGTTTGCATTAGTTTTGCCCACCTATCCAATGAACAAAATGCAATGAACGCTCAGCCCACACCCAAGCTGAATTTTCTCAACATCAAAGAGCGCGACAGGTTTTCCTGAATTCCATTTTTATTGCCTTTCTTTTCTTATTTATTGTAATCCAAACATTAACTAACTTTTAAAACTTTGGAATAATGGAATTGCCATTTGCAGAATCATACAGAATAAAAATGGTTGAGCCTTTGAAGCGCAGCCATCGCGCCGAGCGCGAACATTGGATCAAAGAAGCACATTATAACCTTTTCAACCTGCGCAGCGATCAGGTGTTTGTTGATTTGCTCACTGACTCGGGCACAGGAGCCATGAGCGACCGCCAATGGTCGGAAATGATGCTGGGCGATGAGTCTTATGCAGGGGCTTCGTCATTTTATAAAATGAAAGAGGCCATCAGAGAGATCACCGGCTTTGAATATTTTCTTCCGACACATCAGGGGCGTGCCGCCGAAAATGTTTTGTTTTCGGCCATGATTAAATCCGGCGATCTTATTCCCGGAAACGCACATTTCGACACTACAAAAGGACATATCGAGTTTCGGCAAGCCACTGCGGTGGATTGCACCGTCAACGAAGCTTTCGATACCACACTTGATCATCCTTTCAAAGGTAATCTTGATCTTGAAAAACTTGAAGCGGTCTATAAAAACTATCCCATCAGCAAAATCCCGATGGTGATCATAACAGTCACCTGCAACACATCCGGCGGACAACCTGTTTCGATGCAGAATATCCGTGAGGTGGCGCAACTTTCGAGAAAATACGGAGTGAAAGTGGTGTTCGATGCGGCGCGTTTTGCCGAGAATGCCTATTTCATCAAAACACGTGAAGAAGGTTATGCCGGGATTGGCATCCGCGAAATCGTGCGCGAAATGTTCTCTTATGGCGATGCCATGACGATGAGCAGCAAAAAGGACGCCATTGTCAACATGGGTGGATTTATTGGATTCAGGGAAGAAGCCCTCTACAGCAAAGCCAGTGTTTTCAATATTATGTTCGAGGGCTTTGTGACCTATGGCGGCATGTCGGGCCGCGATATGAATGCCCTGGCACAAGGACTCTACGAAGGCACTGCATTCGATTACCTCGAAACACGCATCAGGCAGGTTGCCTTTTTAGGCGGACTCCTCAAAGAAGCCGGCATACCCGTTCAATATCCTTTTGGCGGTCATGCAATTTTTGTTGATGCCAGAAGGTTTTTGCCGCATGTTCCGCAAGATGAATATATTGCTCAAACATTGGCTGTTGAATTGTATGTCGAAGGTGGTGTTAGGGGTGTTGAAATTGGAACAATCATGGCCGACCGCGATCCGGTGACCCGTCAAAACAGGTTTCCAAACCTCGAACTGGTACGTCTTGCCATACCACGACGCACCTACACCAACAACCACATGCGCTATGTGGCAGCAAGCCTTATAAATGTGTGGGAACGCCGTCAATTCATCACCAAAGGCTATCATATCGTGCACGAAGCGCCAATATTGAGGCACTTCACCGTGAAACTCGAAAAAGCACGCTAAAAAAAAGCCTCCCTGTCACACAGACAGTGAGGCTTTTAGTTTTGGTACTTCAAAAAATACCCTATAGGTTCAAAACATTGTTGGCTGAGCCAAACTCACTTGCCTCCTGTGCGTCGGCCTCTGCCTCGTCAAACCAGGTGGCTCCATCAGCCAAATAACGGAAACGATAGCTCTTTGCAGCTTCTAACTCAATCGTATGACTGAAAGATCCGTCCTTCAGTTTGCCCATCACATCCGATGTAGGATTCCATCCGTTGAAATCGCCCAAAACAGCCACTTCATTTGCTCCGGCAGCTTCGGCTTTGCTTAGTTTGAAAGTTACTTTGCAAACAGGTTTGCTCTTCAAAGCTTGTTTTTTGATGCTCATTGTTATTAGTGTTAGTGAGTAATGTTAATACAACTTTAACGTGTTGCCGCAGCAAAAATAGTCATTCTCAGTCTTTTAGAAATCCCGGTTTTAAGATCAAAACAAGATAAACAGTTGTTAAACAACAACTTATATCAAATTACCGGTTTACAGCAAAATCACTTCAAACGGTTTCGGAATAGCTTGATTTATACCATTTTGGGCTTTTTTAACATTATTTTCCAGTTTGAAAGGGTAATTTTGCCTGCCGATAACACTTGATTTTTACCCACAAAGTCAGAGCAATGAACACCGAAAAGAAAGCCGGGCGCTACGAACGCCTCTACCAACAAATTGATGAACTGATTATCAAAAGCAACAACCCGTTGTCGAATATGGCAACAATTGTTGCCGTGCTTCATCACAAGATGGATTATTTTTTCTGGACCGGATTTTACCTGTTGCAGCATGAAAAACTACAGGTTGGGCCTTACCAGGGTTCGCTGGCATGTATCAATCTGGCAAAAGATACGGGTGTTTGCTGGGCTGCTGTGAATAGTCAATCAACAGTTGTAGTTGAAGATGTTCATGCGTTTCCCGGACATATTGCCTGCGACAGCCGTTCAAACTCTGAAATTGTGGTGCCGGTATTTGACACCGAAGGCCGGCTAACGGCTGTGCTTGATGTTGACAGCAGTGACTATGCTTCGTTTGACACCACGGATCAATTTTGGTTGGAAAAAATTGTTTCGCTGGTTTATAAACACAACGGCTAACGTTTTTATTCGGTTGATTGAATTAAACCTGTTTGGTTTTTGATTATTCGAACGGGGCTATTTAGCGAAGCTTGTTTTTTGTTATACCTTTGCAGCCAAATTTTTCACCTTGTTCAAAGCGATTATTTACACATTATTTATCATCTCGGTGGCCTACAACACCTTTCCATTGGCACTGGGCTTGAACCGTGACCACCGCAATCCGCATTTGACAAATATTTTGCTTGCAGCCGTCTTTGGTTTATTGCAAGGTGTGATGTATCACATCGGGTCAATGCTTGGCGATACGTTTATGCATGTTTTTGTAATTCGCTACAAATGGGTTGTTTTTGGGATTATGGGTGCTGTAAGTATCCGTATGATGATGGAAGCTTTTCGCATCAGAAGGGGAGAGCGTCTTTTTTCCTTTGACAATTATGTGAAGTTTTTGCTGATGGCCATTGCTGCCGGAATCAACACATTGATTATCGGCATGACGGCCGGCCATTTTTCACCCTTTGAAAGGCTGATGCCCATAGGATTGGTTGTCGCCGGTTTTTTGTGGAGCATTGCCGGCATCAGCATGAACATTTCGAGAACTAACATTTTATTATCCAGTGTTTTACAACTCTTTTCAGCAGGAATAATCTTTTTTACTGCTTTGCTATATCTTTTCACAAATCTCTGGCACTGATGTTTCACAAATCAATTATTATCGCTGTTGGGCTGCTGCTGCTGACCCTTAGCCACCAACTTGCAGGCCAAATTCCGCCCGGCTACTACAACGGCACAAACCAGCTGACAGGTGTGCCCCTCAAAGCTGCCTTGCACAACATTATTAAAAACCATTCTGCACTCACCTATTCACAACTGTGGCAGGCATTCATAAGCACCGATGCCAAACAAAACGGAAAGGTTTGGGATATGTATTCTGATGTTCCGGGCGGCACGCCCTCCTATGAATTTACTTTTGTATCTGACCAGTGCGGTAATTACAACAGCGAGGGCGATTGCTACAACCGCGAACACTCATTCCCGGCCAGCTGGTTCGACGACCAGCATCCGATGTACACCGATCTGTTTCATATTGTTCCTACCGACGGATATGTAAATAACAGGCGAAGCAATTTCCCCTTTGGCAAGGTGGGACAAGCTTCGTGGACGTCAACCAATGGATCAAAACTGGGAAGCAGCTCTACCGCCGGCTATTCAGGCACAGTGTTTGAACCTATTGATGCTTATAAAGGCGACTTTGCACGCGAACTGATGTATATGTCAACACGCTATTACCAGGAAGATTCAAACTGGCCCGGAAGTGATATGACCCTTGGTGCCGACCTGAAAGCCTGGGCAAGGGCATTGCTCTTGCAATGGCACACCGCAGATCCGGTGAGCCAGAAAGAAATCAACCGCAACAATGCAGTTTATCAGCTTCAAAACAACCGCAACCCTTTCATTGATCATCCCGAATTTGCAGCCCTCATCTGGGATCCTTCTGCATCAACAGATGAAATGGCCGAAGCAAAATGGCATGTTTGGCCTAATCCTGCAACAGATGATGTTTCGGTTTCGTTTGACTATATTGACTATGCATCTTCAAACATTACCATCACCGACCTGAGCGGAAGGGTGATTTTGATCAAAAATGTCGGTGATGACAAGGCGTTAAAACTTTCGCTCACGGAGCTGTCATCCGGATTTTATTTTCTCAACTTGTTCACTGACGGACATTATGCCGGCAGTCAGAAACTTATAAAAAGATAATAGCATCATGTCGAAAATACGGATAACCAAAGAATTCAAATTCGAAATGGCACATGCGCTGCTTGGCTACGACGGCCCTTGCCGCAATGTGCACGGGCATTCTTACGAATTGATAGTTACTGTTATCGGTGAGCCTATTGCTGAAACAGGCCATGTAAAACTTGGAATGGTGATGGATTTCGGCGATCTGAAACGTATTGTGATGAGCGAAATTGTTCAGGTGTTTGATCATGCACTTGTTCTCAATGCGGCGATGCCCGAATCGGTTACCGCTCATTTACACAACAATTTTGAAAAAGTCATTCTTTTGCCTTATCAGCCCACCAGCGAGCTGATGGTGATTGACTTTGCCGAAAGAATAAAATCAAGATTGCCCGAAAACATCGGTCTTGTGCGTGTTTTTCTGCGCGAAACAGCTACTTCCTATGCCGAATGGCTGGCCGGTGATCAGCAATAAAAATCTGATTTGCAACAAAAAAGGAGGTTTCGAAAATACCGAAGCCTCCTTTTTTTTAAGATTTGAGTGTTTAAAACAAATAGTTCAAACCGATATAAATCCCTCCACTTCCATCGCGTTTGTCGAACGGACGACCATAGTCAACAGCCACAATAAAGTTTTCGTTCATCACAATACTCAACCCGGCACCATAGCTTGCATGCATTTTTTCGTCACCATCGAGGAAGTAATCCTTCAGATTCACTGAAGCCGGAACGTTAGTTGTGTTGATTTCAGTTTTTTGCAACACCTGACCGGCATCAACAAAGGTGTTCAGTCCCAGGTAGATGTTTTGTTTCCAAAGCTCTGTTCTGAAAAATTTCCAGCGAAACTCGGCATTTCCATAGGCAAAACCATCGCCCACAACCCTGTTACGCATCACACCACGCAATGTTTTCGATCCGCCCAAACCATCGGTATTGGATGAGTTGCTAAACGAATTGATCATATAAGGCTGCATATAAAATGGAACTTTGCCTCCGATTGTTCCCTGGTAGTTCAGGCGGTAAACAAAGGATAACTTATCTTTTACCAATGTAAAATACTGGCGGTGAGTGGCCGAAATTTTTGCAAAGCCATAATCTCCATTTCCCAGAAAACCGGGTGCGGCAAACAAAACAACTTCGCTCCAGATACCTTTCATGGGGTTTGGCTCAAAGTCGCGCGTATCGAAAACAAGTCCCACCTTGAGATAGTTTGACCATCCGCCATCTTTTTCGCCTTCATCAATCACACCCCACTCCACATATTTGTCATATAAGCCCGGCACATCCGGCAATTTATCTTCATCGTCTTTTCCTTTGTTAAGACGCTCAATATCAACAGGTGCGATCGTGTTTTTCAAAACACCAAAGCCTGCCACCCAACGCAATGGTTTATAGGCAAATTTTCCCTGAAAGTCGGTCATAAACCGAAACATCTTCCGCTCATGGCGGTAAAACATGCGTGAAACATAATTTGCTGTATCAGTATCGTCAGACCATTCCTTGTTAAAAACAGCATCGTAGCCGTTAAAACCATAAAAATCAAGGGCTTTCTCGGTCAGATAACTTAAATCGGAGGTGATACGGATGCCGGGGATGAGGTGTTCCGAATCGTAGAAAAACCTGTTGATGCCACTGCCTTTGGTATAGCGCGACACCTCACCGTATAGTGAATGGAGGTATTTTGGATATGTTTTGCCATCGCCGTAATAGAAAAAGTTGACCAGGGCCCCATATTGAAAACCAAGGTCGGTGTTGTACGAAACAGCAGGCAAAGCGCCAAAGGTCCATCCTGTTTTAATACGTTTTGGCTCGGATGCTTGTTCATCCTGTGCAAGCAGACCCATCATTGTCACAAACAGGAACAATGTGGTCAAAAGACTTCTTTTCAATTTCATAGTATTTGTTTTTGGTGAACAAATAAACAAAATATCTGCGAAGTCAACAATTTTTTGTGCAGCCAACAATGGTGATTGGCAAAAAAGACGCCTTATTTCAAAGGGGATCAGGCTTTTGGAGGCAGATGTGCCGCAATTGTTTCGAGCAATAAATTTCTTTCTATCGGTTTGGTGATATAGCCATCGCAACCGGCTTCCATTGCAGTTTGAATTTCAACATCCATGGCATAAGCTGTTTGCGCGATAACAGGCACAGCAGGATTGATTTTTTTGACGGCCCTTGTTGCATCATAGCCATTCATCAGCGGAAGACGTATATCCATCAGCACCAGGTCAATAATTTCCTTGTGTTTTTCCATCATCGCAACGGCTTCTTTGCCATTCATGGCCCAAAGAATGTTGGCTTGAGATGGCCGCAGCATGATCATAATCAGGTTGTAGTTTGTTCGTTCATCTTCAACAACAAGTATGGTATATGCTGACCAATTTGTTTTTGGTGTAACAACCATTGGTGCCGAAGGACGGCTGTTTGCCTGAAGGATGAGCCCGGGCAGGCTGAATTGAAAACGCGTTCCCCGGCCTGACTCCGACGACACCTCAACATGGCCGTCAAGCAGATCAATCAATCCTTTCACAATGGCCAAACCCAGGCCTGTTCCGCCATATTTTTTTGTTGGACCATAATCCAGTTGTCTGAAACGTTTAAAGATATGTTCCTGCTGGTTCGGCGGAATTCCTGTGCCGCTGTCTTCAACAAAAAAGTTTATGGCGTTGTTTTCTATTGTATAGCCCATATTTACCTGGCCCTCGTCGGTAAACTTGAAGGCGTTGTCGAGCAGGTTATAAAATAATTGCTGCAACCTTACGGCATCCGATTTCATAAAAACCGTTGAAGCAACTTCGGGCATCTGAATAGTAAAGACAATGTGTTCTTTTCCACGCCGGCCACGCATTTCATTGAAGGCTTTAAACACCGAATAAAGCACCTCGTTCAACGAAAACACACTGATATGGAGTTGCATCTGACCTGATTCGATCTTGGCAATGTCAATGATGTCATCAATGAGCCTGAGCAAAAGCTGTCCGCTATCAAAAATGATCCCGGCATATTCTTCCCGCTCATAAGATGGAAGACTTAGGTCTTTCATGAACTCGGTGAACCCGATGATATGATTCATCGGTGTTCGAATCTCGTGCGACATGCTTGCCAGAAATGCTGTTTTTAGCTTGTCTGACTCTTCAGCCTTTTGCAGTGCTTTGATGAGTTCATGCTCGGTGATCTTGCGTTTTGAAACATCACCGATAATGATCAGGAAGCTGAGCGCATTGCTGATACGGCTTTTAATACCCAGGCCGCGACAACGAAAAAAAGCATCTTTTCTGGCCGATGGAAATGGGAGTTCAATATCAAAATCCAACTGATTTTCGATAAGCTGGGTAATCTTATGCTGAAGCTCGGTATTCTGAAAAGGCTCAAAAAACTGAATACTTTGTTTGTCAATAAGCTCGCTGGCTTGAATATCAAAGATTTTTAAAAATGCAGGATTTGCGGCCGTGATATAACCATGCCTGTCAGTATTCAGAATTGCTAAAGGAATGTTGTTGATAGTAAGCGCCAAACGGTGTTCAATGTCTTTCTCTGACGATTGATCCATTTGTCGTATTTGAGCTTCCAGCTTCCGGATGGTGTCCTTAAGCTGCTCAATCTCTGCGTTTAACTCACTACTTGTTTTCTCGTCATTCATCAGTTTTTTCAATTAACTATTCACAAAAATAGTACTTATTAAATTGTTGTGTCAATAAACATGCACAAGTTTTAATGCGAAAAAAGAAGACTTAACGCGTTTTAAGGTGTTTTACCGCAATGTTGGGTAAAATGCATCCTCGATATGCTCAACTTTTCGTTCAGTCGGACCCACTACAACCGAAATAATATCGAAGCGGGTATCAAGGTTCAGGTCGTTTTTAACGATATAGCCTTCAGCAGCTCTGATCAGCGCTTTTTGCTTTGACCGGGTTACGGCAAACTCCGGTTCACCATACCAGGTCCCGGCCCTTGTTTTCACTTCCACTACCACCAGCGTGTCGCCATCCATAGCAATAATGTCAATTTCTTCGCGCCCGTAGTGCCAGTTGAGTTCGAGAATTTTATAGCCTTTGGCGCGCAGATGCTGCACCGACAGCTCTTCGCCGAGTTTCCCGAGATCGTTGTGTTCTGCCATGGTTGATGCTGTTTTGATAGATTTGGAGTTAAATCGATAATTGAGTTAATGCACTGATTCCATTGTTTTTGGCCTCAATTGCTGTTTCTCTTCCTAAAATCAGAGACAGGTTTTGTGGTTGATGTCCTGCCGGAAAACCAAAAGCCACCGGACAATTGCTGGTGTTGGTGTGTTCGCGTATCATTTCTTCAACATTTCGTCCAAAAGCAATGCTGTTGTCGTGCATGGCGCTGAAAGCACCAACAATCACTCCGGCAAGATTGGAGAAATAGCCGGCCTTTCGCAAACTTAACAGCATCCTGTCAATATGATACAAATATTCATCCACATCCTCCAAAAACAAAACAGCGCCATCAGTGGGCGGCAGCATCTTTGCCGCTGCAAGGCTATAAAGCATTGAAAGGTTGCCACCCACGAGCTTTCCACTTGCTTTTCCGGCTCTGTTCATCGGATGTCCGGCAAAATGATACTGTGGTGCTTCTCCTCCAAAAACCCGAATCAGCATCTCGCACGAACTTTTATCGGCAGTAGCCATATCATTGAGCATTGGCCCGTGAATGCACTCGATGCCCGTCTCATGATTGATCAGGCTGAGCAACACCGTGATGTCGGAATAGCCTGCAATCCACTTAGGATTTTTAGCCAACAGGCTCAAATCAAGCATCTCGGCCATGCGCATGCTGCCATATCCCCCACGACTGCTTATGATTGCTTTTACCGATGTGTCGGCCAACAATCGGTTGAAGTGAGTGGCCCGTAAAGCATCGCTGCCACCAAACTGGTTTTCAACAGCAAAAACCTCATTATCAATGCGTAAACAATATCCTGCTGCTTCAAAAAACGAAACAGCAAACTGTATCTGTTCTGCGCTGATGCTTCTGGCAGGCGAGGCGAAAGCAATGGTATCACCCTTTTGCAAGGCAGATGGTGTGATCATGTATAAACTATTGGTTAACTTTGCCGGGTTTTTATCCCAAATCCTGTTACCAGAAAATGGAAACCAAAAGTAAACAATTCAAACGTTATACGGTTACCTCGGCATTGCCTTATGCCAACGGACCGATTCATATTGGCCATTTAGCCGGTGTGTATGTTCCCGCAGATATCTATGTTCGCTATTTGCGCATGAAAGGCGAAGATGTGGTCTTTATCGGTGGTTCGGACGAACATGGCGTGCCTATTACAATCAAAGCCAGGCAACAAGGCATTACAGCTCAACAAGTTGTGGATCGTTATCACCAAATTATCAAAGATTCTTTCGTGGAGTTTGGTATTTCGTTCGATGTTTATTCACGCACCTCAGCACCTATACACCACCAAACAGCAGCCGATTTTTTCCGCACTTTGCACGATAAAGGTGTTTTTGCAGAAAAAACCTCAATGCAGTATTTTGATGAAGAAGCAAAGCAGTTTTTAGCCGACCGCTATATCACAGGCACTTGTCCGCATTGCGGCAACGAAAGAGCCTATGGCGACCAATGCGAAAGCTGCGGAACATCGCTCAGCCCGCTCGACCTTAAAAATCCGCGCTCCGCGCTCAGTGGCAACATCCCTGTGCTCAAAGAAACCAAACACTGGTATCTGCCACTCGATCAGGACGAAAAATGGTTGCGGGAATGGATCATTGAGGGACATAAAGACGATTGGAAAACAAATGTTTACGGGCAATGCAAATCGTGGATTGACATGGGTTTGCAACCAAGGGCCGTGACACGCGACCTCGAATGGGGCGTGAAAGTTCCGCTGGAAGGTGCTGGCGGGAAAGTGTTGTATGTGTGGTTTGATGCGCCCATCGGCTACATTTCTGCCACCCGAGAATGGGCCGAAAAAACAGGAAAAGACTGGACGCCGTATTGGAAAAGCAGCGACTCTAAATTGGTTCATTTCATCGGAAAAGACAATATCGTTTTCCACTGCATCATTTTTCCGGCTATGCTTCAGGCCGAAGGAAGTTATATACTGCCCGACAACGTGCCGGCCAACGAGTTTCTAAACCTCGAAAACGATAAAATCAGCACTTCACGCAATTGGGCAGTTTGGTTGCACGAATATCTTGCCGATTTTCCCGGAAAACAGGATGTGTTGCGCTATGTGCTTACTGCCAATGCTCCCGAAACCAAAGATAACGACTTCACTTGGCGCGATTTTCAGGCACGCAACAACAATGAGTTGCTGGCCGTTTATGGCAATTTCGTGAACAGAACGCTCATACTCACACAAAAATATTTTGATGGCAAAGTGCCGGCGGCTAAAAATTTGACAAATAACGATCTCGAAACCATCAGCGTGATGAATACCTTTCCTGCCAAGATTGCTGCGAGCATCGAAGTTTATCGTTTCAGGGAAGCTTTATCAGAACTCATGAATCTCGCAAGACTGGGAAATAAATACCTCACCGAAAACGAACCCTGGAAACTGTGGAAAACAGATCCTGAGCGTGTTCAAACCATTTTGTCGGTTTCGTTGCAGATCGTAGCAAAACTAATGATACTCTCCGAACCATTTTTGCCATTCAGCTCGGCCAGGCTTTCAGAGATGATTGATCTCAAAATCAAAAACTGGCAGCAAGCTTCAGAAGATGAATTGCTGACTGCTGGTCATCAGCTCGGAGTTCCGGGCTATCTCTTTGAGAAAATTGAAGATGCTGCCATCGAAGCGCAGATTCAAAAGCTTCTCGACACCAAAAAAGCCAACGAGCAGGCAGCTGCCCCCAAAGTGAATCCTCAAAAAGAAACCATCAATTATGAGGATTTTGCCTCAATGGACATTCGCACTGCCACCATTCTCACTGCCGAGCCTGTGGCCAAAGCAAAAAAACTGCTACGCCTCACCGTTGACACAGGGATAGACCAACGCACCGTTGTGAGCGGAATTGCCGAACACTATAAGCCCGAAGAAATCATCGGTCAAAAGGTGCTGATGCTCGTCAATCTGGCTCCGCGCGAATTGCGTGGCGTTGTGTCGCAAGGGATGATCCTTATGGCCGAAAACAGCGAAGGTAAGCTGTGTTTTGTGAGCCCTGTTGAAAATTTCCACAACGGAAGTGAAGTGAAATAATTAGTTGGAAAAACATGGAAAATACACTCGAACAACTTAAAAAATACACCCGTGTGGTGGCCGATACGGGCGATTTTGAATCCATTCATCAGTATAAACCGGTGGATGCAACTACCAATCCTTCACTTATTTATGCTGCGGCAATGGATGAAAAGTATGGCCATCTTGTTGAAGAAGCTTTGTCTTATGCCCGCGCGGCGATGCACACGCCAAAACACCGTCTGGGCGCATGTCTCGACCGGCTTTCGGTGAATTTTGGAATGGAGATTCTGCGCATTGTTCCCGGAAGAGTTTCCACCGAGGTGGATGCACGCCTTTCGTTTGATATGCCCGGAACCATCAATAAAGCCCGGCAACTTATCGAAATGTATGAGCTGCAAGGTGTTGAGCGCGACAGAATCTTAATCAAAGTTGCAGCCACCTGGGAAGGAATTCAGGCCGCTTCAGTGCTCGAACGCGAAGGCATCCACACCAATCTGACCCTGCTGTTCAGCAAGGTGCAGGCCATCGCCTGTGCCGAAGCCGGTGTGCAACTTATTTCGCCTTTCGTTGGCCGCATTCTCGATTGGCACAAAGCCAACCGCAAACTCGATCATATTCCTGCCGAAGAAGACCCCGGTGTGGCTTCTGTAAAGGAAATCTTCAACTATTACAAACATTTTGACTACGCAACTGAAGTGATGGGTGCCAGTTTCAGAAATACCGGCGAAATCACGGAATTGGCCGGTTGCGACTTGCTCACCATAGCTCCCTCGCTGCTTTCCGAACTTGAAGATATGAATGTTAAGATTGAACAAAAACTCGATGCAGCAACAGCTAAAAACATCAAATTGGAGAAATTATCACCCGATGAGCGTCAGTTCAGATGGATGCTCAACGAAGATGCAATGGCAACGGAAAAATTGGCCGAAGGAATACGCAAGTTTGCTGCCGACCTTGTTAGGCTGGAGCAAATGATCAGCATGAAGCTGTAACACATTAATGACTTTGGTTTTTTCGTTGAAATCGTTTACTTTTGCAGCCGTTTTCAATCACAAAAGGCTCCATAGTTCAAGGGATAGAACGGAAGTTTCCTAAACTTTAAATACAGGTTCGAGTCCTGTTGGGGCTACAAAAAATCAAATAAAGCGCTGTTTTTCAGCGCTTTTTTTTGAATAAGGTGCCTTGCGCTTTACAACACGATGACGCGCTGTTGCTGGAGCTATTGTTATGGTTTTGAATGGTATTGCAGACAAGCCGGCATATCAAAACGTCGAACAAGAACTTCCAACGAACATTGAACCTTGCCTTTCAGAAATTAAAGCACATTTACAACAAAGATCAATATTTTTGCAGGGCATACCAAAACCGATCACGGTTAGAGACCATTGTACTGTGTTCATTTGAGTTACAAAAACTGCTGAGTAATTCAAAAATAATGAAAGCAGACATTATTGAAAAATAATGGGTTGACTTCAATCAAAGTGCCGATGCTCACCGCGGTTTTAAGATGCAATTGCTTATAACAGATGTTGCAACCGCTACTCAGGAGAAATTACATTGGTGAAAACGAATTTATTTTATTACGCGCTGATTTTGCTGCTGCTATTGCCGCTCACACAACTATTTGCGCAGACCAATGAAGCCGAAAAAGACTCGCTAAGCTATCTCAGGCTGGAGGAATACAGCAAAAAACGCCGCGCAACAAGCCTGCTTTACCAGCTAGTGTTTGTGGATAGTGAACCCGAAAAAGCAAGAAAACCCGAAACAGAGCAAAAACAAAATCATCATTTTGAACAGTTTGAAGGGAAAAGAATCCGTACTATTTCAATCAATATCCATGACCCCTTTGAATATAACAAACGCGATAACAACATCAACCCTTCGAATTTTCTGATGCAAACAGGAAATTATCTCCACCTTCGGACCTTGCGTGCAACAATACGCAACCTACTGCTTTTCAAGCCGGAACAAACTTTTGATAACCTTCGTTTTACCGAATCGGAACGTTTGGTCAGATCACAGGGTTACCTGCGCGAGGTTGCTTTCGATGCCATTGTCCCAGCCGATAATCCGGAGGTTGTTGATATTTATATTCGGGTGTGGGACAACTGGACACTGATACCACAGATGGATGTATCGTTGTCGGATATCCGGCTAAAGCTGAGCGAAAACAATTTTGCAGGTACAGGCCATCGTTTTTCAGCTGATACACGCTGGAAGCGCTCCGAAGCGAAAAATAAAACGAGGTTAAGCTACATCATTCCAAATATTGGCAACACCTACATCAACGGAAATATGCTATATGTGTTTGAAGGACGAAAAACACTGGAAAAAAGTATTGCACTCAACAGGGCTCTTTATTCGCCTTTGGCAAAATGGGCAGGAGGCATCTATCTTGGACAAAACTACACTGAGCAGCGCGGTCTGGTGAATGATACTGTGAAAAAAATTGAAACGCTCATTGGCCGTCAGGATTTCTGGGGTGCCAAATCATGGAAACTCCTGAACGGTAAAACGACGGACGCACGAACAACGAATCTGATTCTGGCCGCACGTTTTGAAAAACTGAATTATCCTGATCGAAGCAATGAAGCCATTGTTGCCGATATTTTCAACAACCAGCAGCTTTTCCTGACCGCAGTTGGCGTCACATCGCGTAAATTTGTGAGAGACAGTTATATATTTGACTATGGTAAGGTAGAAGATGTGCCTGTCGGAAGGGCGCTGGGCATGACCTTCGGCCTTGAGCAAAGGCAAAGCAACCGGCTTTATGGCAGCATCAAATTTTCGTGGGCCAATTACACAAAAGTTGGTTACCTGAGCGCCGGTGTTGAATATGGCACCTATCATGCTTCGACAGGTTTTGAACAAGGTGTGATCAGGTTTGGACTCAACTATTTCACCCCTGTCTTCGAAATCGGAAAATGGAAGATGCGCCAGTTTGTGAAACCCGAATTTGTAGTGGGCATTGACCGGAAAGCAAGCGATATATTGTCGTTTTCGGCTTCAATGAAGGATTTTGAGAATTTCAACTACAAAGGGAAACATATGATGGCTCTAACGCTTCAGCTTCAGACCTATGCTCCCTGGAATCTGATTGGTTTTCGGTTTGGCCCCTATCTTTTTACCACCTTTGGGATGCTCGGCAATGATGTGAATGGATTTAGATACAGCAGGGTCTTTCCGGTGCTTGGAGCAGGATTGCTTGTAAAGAATGATTATCTGATTATCAGCAACTTTCAATTTTCTATTGCCTTTTATCCGACACTTCCGGGAAGCGGAAACAATGTATTCAAGACAGCTGCCTATCAAACAACCGACTTTGGTTTTATTGATCTTGAATTATCAAAACCGCTACAAGTCGCCTATTGAAATAGGTTCGGAAAAACTTCGACACGGCCTAAAAAACAGAGCCGGAGCCTAAAGAACGTTCTGTAAAACGGCAATACAACAACACAAGCAAGTTCAATCTGCGCACAAACCACGCCGAAATTATGCTTGAAACAGTTAAAATCTTACTTTTGCGCTGAAATTAATCCCAGTCACTGAATCCCAATTAGCTAAAGAAGTTGCTGATGTCGAAAAATCTTGTTATTGTTGAGTCACCCGCTAAAGCCAAGACCATTGAGGGTTTTTTAGGAAAAGATTATGTTGTTAAATCAAGCTTTGGCCATGTGATGGACCTGAGTAAAACCCAGCTTGGCGTGGATATTGACAACGGTTTTGAGCCCCAGTATGAAATTTCGCCCGATAAGAAAAAACTTGTCAGCGAACTTAAAAAAGCAGCAAAAGAAGCCGAAATGGTATGGCTGGCATCTGACGAGGACCGGGAGGGGGAAGCCATTTCGTGGCATTTGTTCAAAGCTCTTGGGCTGAAGGAAGACAACACA
The DNA here is from genome assembly GCA_002421995.1 of Bacteroidales bacterium UBA6207. Taxonomy (GTDB): domain Bacteria; phylum Bacteroidota; class Bacteroidia; order Bacteroidales; family F082; genus JALNZU01. The sequence continues at coordinate 24,281 of DISP01000222.1, forward strand.
CGAAGAATAGTGTTTCACGAAATCACAAAGCAAGCCATCACCCGTGCCATCGAAAACCCGCGCAGCATTGACACCCACCTTGTTGCTGCCCAACAAGCCAGGCGCGTGCTCGATCGTTTGGTCGGATATGAGCTGTCGCCGCTTCTTTGGAAAAAGGTGAAACCGGCACTTTCGGCTGGCAGGGTGCAGTCGGTGGCAGTGCGGCTCATCGTGGAACGGGAGGAAGAAATCCGCAATTTTCAAACCACCTCGTCTTTCCGTATTACTGCAGTTTTTACAGCTACCATAAACGGAACAGAACAGTCAATCAATGCAGAATTACCCGAACGTTTCGAAAACCATGAACAGGCTTTGCAATTCGTGAAAAGCTGCCTCGGAGCTTCATACAAAGTCGTTGGCATAGAGAAAAAACCGGCAAAAAAATCACCGGCGCCTCCTTTCACAACCTCCACATTACAACAGGAAGCAAGCCGGAAGCTTGGATTTTCGGTTGCCAACACCATGCGGGTGGCGCAAAACCTTTATGAATCGGGAAAGATAACCTATATGCGTACAGACTCTGTCAACCTTTCTGACCTGGCCCTGCAAATGGCTAAGAAAGAAATTACAGACAGGTTCGGAAAAGAATTTGTGAAAACACGCAGATATGCCACAAAAACAAAAGGCGCGCAGGAAGCACACGAGGCCATCAGACCTACTTATTTTGAGAATGCAACCGCCGGTGGCACAAACGATGAGAAAAAATTGTATGATCTGATCTGGAAAAGAGCCATCGCCTCACAAATGGCTGATGCAGAGCTGGAGCGAACTATCATTGACATAGCCGTTTCGACCAACGGAAACACTTTTGTAGCACAGGGCGAGGTCATTCTCTTTGAAGGTTTTCTTAAAGTTTATCTCGAAGGTACTGACGATGACAACAACGATGCATCAGAAGGAATTCTGCCACCACTCGTCAGCGGACAGGCGCTTGCCCTGAAAGAAATGCTTGCTACCGAACGTTTTACACGCCATCCGGCCCGCTACACCGAAGCCAGCCTCGTGAAAAAAATGGAAGAGCTCGGAATAGGCCGTCCCTCAACCTACGCCCCAACGATTTCAACCATTCAAAAACGTGAGTATGTTGTTAAACAAGATCGCCCGGGCGAAAAAAGAAGCTATCAGGTTATAAAACTGGTAAAAGACCAGATAAAAGAGAAAACAGAAACAGAAAACACAGGACAGGAAAAAGCAAAATTATTCCCAACCGACATAGGAGCCCTCGTCAATAAATTCCTCATTCAGCATTTCGAAAACATCATTGATTTTAACTTCACTGCCAATGTCGAAAAGGAATTTGACGACATTGCCGAAGGCAAAATTGTGTGGAATAAGATGATCCGTGACTTTTACAGGATGTTTCACAAACAAATCACCGAAACGACCGACAATGCAGGAAAATTCTCAGGCGAAAAGAAAATCGGTACTGACCCTGCCAGCGGATTAAATGTGTTTGTGAAAATCGGCCGCTATGGCCCGATGGTTCAGATTGGCGATACTGACGCAGAGGAAAAACCAAGGTTTGCCGGCCTGCGCAAAGACCAAAGCATGGAAACCATCACACTTGAAGAAGCCTTGAAACTCTTCGAGTTTCCACGCTTGCTCGGAAGCTTCGAAGAAAAAGATGTCACGGTGGCACTCGGAAGATTTGGTCCTTATGTGAAACACAACAATGCCTTCTACAGTCTGCAAAAAACCGATGATCCCGCTTCTGTCAGCATTGAAAGAGCAATTGAACTTATTGAAGCCAAGCGTGATAAAACAGCACAGAGTATTATCCTTGAGTTTGATAAAGAGCCTGAACTTAAGGTACTTAACGGACGATACGGCCCATATATCACCTTTAAGAAAAAGAACTTTAAAATTCCAAAAGAAACAGATGCAGCAAAACTCAGCCTGGAAGATTGCATGAAAATAATCGAAAATCCGGATAATACGCCTAAAAAAAGATTCATCAAACGCAAAAGCTGAGCCTTTGCTTCCGCGTTCAATATTAATTTTGCAATCAAACATTGATACAAGATGGAAATCAAGCTTTTTCTCGATCCTGTTGCAGCAGACGACATTCCGGCTTCCAACATACGTCCGGGACAGCAGCGCCTTGGCGAGAAAATTCATATCTACAGCGAGAAAACAAATTTTCCCGATCTCGAAAATTGTAAAGTCGCACTCATCGGTGTTCTGGAAGAACGCAATGTTGTTAACAACGCCGGCTGCAGCACAGCGCCCAACCATGTGAGGGCTGCCCTGTATCAACTATTTCATCACTGGCCAAATCTCGAAGTTGCTGATCTTGGAAACATAAGAGCCGGACACAGTGTTGACGACACTTACTTCGCGCTCAATCAGCTGGTGGCCGAACTGATTCGCCGAAAGATAATTCCTGTGGTCATAGGCGGCAGTCAGGATCTTACTTTTGCCATGTATCAGGCTTATGAAAACATCGGACAACTTGTCAACATTGTCTCTGTTGATCCGTTGTTCGACCTCGGACAGGATGAAGAAGAACTGACGGCACAATCCTATCTGAGCCGCATCATCCTGCATCAGCCCAACTATCTTTTTAACTATACAAACCTGGGTTATCAGACCTATTATGTTGATCATCTGGCTGTTGACCTGATGAAAAACCTGCTTTTCGATGTGTATCGTCTCGGACTCATAAAGGCTAAGATGGAAGATGCCGAACCTGTGGTGCGAAACGCCGATATCCTAAGTTTTGATATCTCTGCAGTGCGTGCTGCCGACGCACCTGGCAATGGAAATGCCGGCCCCAACGGGTTCACCGGTGAGGAAGCATGCCGGGTGGCCCGGTATGCCGGGCTGAGCGATAAGCTAAGCGCAATTGGCCTTTTTGAGTTTAACCCATTGCTCGATCAGAACAAAATCACTGCCGAACTCGTTGCACAAATGATTTGGTATTTCCTTGATGGCGTTGCTAACAGAAGCAATGATCTACCGGTGAAGGACAGCACTGATTTTGCACGCTATATCGTCCGTATCGAAGGACAAGATGAAGATGTGGTGTTTCTCAGAAGCAAGAAAACCGACCGGTGGTGGATTGACCTAAGTTTGGGACGTACTGACAGAAAGAAATACGAGAAACACCATTTTGTACCTTGCTCCAAAGATGATTACGAACTTGCACTTCAGGATGAAATTCCTGATCGCTGGTGGCAGTTTTTTCAAAAACTAATGTAAGTTCACCTAATAATTTCCTTTTCCGATCACGATGTCTAAACCAAAAAAAAAGTTTTACGTGGTATGGCATGGCCGACAAACAGGTGTTTTCAACAGTTGGGATGCTTGCCAGGAACAGGTGGAAGAATTCAAAGGAGCACGTTTTAAATCATACCCTGACAGGGCTTCGGCCGATGCTGCTTTTCTGGCCGGTCCTCCTGCAAAAGGTGAAGCAGCTCCGGCACCCTTGTTTCATCCGGCAGATCCAAACAATGTGCCGCTGCCCGATTCAATTGCCGTGGATGCCGCCTGCGCCGGAAACCCGGGAGATATGGAATACAGGGGTGTTTATACCGCCACAGGAACTGAGATTTTCCGCAGCAAAGTTTATCCGATGGGAACAAACAACATCGGCGAATTTCTGGCACTCGTTCATGCGCTTGCCTGGCAGCAACAGCAAAAATTGTCGCTCCCAATCTACAGCGATTCCAAAATTGCCCTCAATTGGGTGAAACAGGGCAAGGCGCGTTCCAAACTCGAACCAACACCGAAAAATGCTGCCATCTTCGAGCTGATTCGCCGTGCCGAAAACTGGCTTGCAAACAACAAAATCACGGTGCCTCTGCGAAAGTGGGAAACAGAAGATTGGGGCGAAATACCAGCTGATTTTGGTCGAAAATCATAATGGTAAGCAGCCTCATACGCCAGATTTGCTTTAGAATTTTGTTCAGACGCCTAATCGTGATGATAAGGTTCGCCCCTGAGAATACTCAATGCCCTGTAGAGTTGCTCCAAAAAGATTAATCGCACCATTTGGTGTGAAAAAGTCATCAACGACAATGAAATTTTTTGTTGTGCCCGCTCATACAGCTGTGGCGAAAAGCCGTATGGACCTCCAATCACAAAAACAAGCCTTTTTGGTCCACTCAGCATTTTCTTTTCGAGAAGGACAGAAAAATGTCTGGAACTGAGTTGTTTGCCTCCTTCATCGAGCAGCACAAGCTCGTCGCCGGGCTGTAACTGCTCCAGAATCAACAGCCCCTCCTGCTGTTTCTGCTGATCTTGTGTAAGGCTTTTGCGCTGCTTGATATCCGGAATCACTTTCAATTCAAAAGGCAGATAGTGCACAATCCTGTCTATGTATTTTTGCATTCCTTCATCAAGATAGGATTCGTCGGTTTTGCCAATGGCCAACAAGATAATTTTCATGTTTCAGTTTTTGTTTAGCGCATCGAGTTTCTTTAACACATTTTTGGCCCGCGATTTAAAACCAGCCGATCCAAAAGCCTGCAAAGCAAGTATATGTGCACGCAACTCATCGGTCAGGCCGGGTTCAATGCAACAAATCCTGTAAAGCACCTGCATGGCATTGGCACGAACCGCGATGGCGTAGTTTTCCGAAATCATCCACGCAAGACAGCGGTCAAAAAGCGCACTAAGTTGATCTTCAGGTAATGGTATTCCTTCGATGATGCGTAAAAGATTGCGGCGAATACTGTCAGAACCCGTGTTGAGCGCCAACTCAATCATCCTTGACTGATGAGTGATAAGCAGCCCGGGATGCGAATCATAGAGGTGACTCAGCAACCACGAAGCCATCACAGTCTCTCGTTCGCTACCGCTTTCAACTGTTTCAACAGCAAGCTTTATCAGTTCCTGTCGTTCCTCAATCAAGCGCACAACCATCTGGATGTGGCTACGTGATAACGGACGGTTGAGAAGACCAAGAAATTCTGCTTTGTCCGATTCCGATAATTCCATGTTACATCCATTCAACGATTTCATCCAATTCTTTTCTTGATTTCGGACGAATAAGTTTTTCGCCCTCCGGATGATATCCAATCGGTGTCATTGCACAAACCACTTCGGTTTCTTTCAACGATAGCGCTTCGCAGAGCATTTCCTTGTCAAAAGCTTCAATCCAGCATGTTGACAAACCTTCGGCATGTGCAGCAAGCAAAATGTGGGTCATAAGAATGGCCAGATCAGAATTTATTGAGTTGTAGCCATCTCTGTTTCTGGTCCAGGCTTGTGATATATCTCCTTTAACAATTAAAACAGTATTGGCTTTTGCAAACCAGGGTGCAGGATAGGCCAGATGCAGTTTCTCCAATACCGGAACGGAAGTAACAACCATGATCTTCCAGGGCTGCCGGTTAGCTGCCGAAGGAGCAAAACGGGCTGCTTCGAGCACCCGGAGCAGCTTTTCCTGCTCAACCTGCTTTTCACTATCATAGCTTCTTATGCTATAGCGCGAGCTCACGAAACGCAAAAAATCTTCCATAACAAATTGAAATGAAAATTAAAGAAAATATTTACAAGCCAATGAGCGAAGGTAGTGTAATTTTTTTCTTTAGAAACAGTCTGCTTGCGCAACTTTTACCCAAATCAATTGCAGATTAGACGTTTTCTGTCATTTTCCTCAATCAAAGAGGCTGCTGCAATGGATTGATTTTCTTTGATATAAATCATATCAATGATCAAAACCAACAAACCGGCCCGCAGCAACAAAAACTTTATGAGGCTTAAAATGTTAATTTTGCAACTCAATTGTAATTTTTCAATGGAAGAAACACGCACTAATTTACTCCTGCGCAAACCCGAATGGCTCAAAACAAAAGTGCCTGCCGGCAAAACATATCTGTCAGTACGCGAAATCGTTGATACACATAAACTTCATACAATCTGCACCAGCGGACATTGCCCGAATATGCACGAATGCTGGGGCCGTGGCACTGCCACCCTGATGATTCTTGGTGATATCTGCACACGCTCATGTGGTTTTTGCAATGTCAAAACCGGACGCCCCCTTCCTGCCGATTATCAGGAACCGGAAAGGGTGGCCGAATCGGTTAAAAAACTGAATCTCAAGCACGTGGTTCTCACCTCTGTTGATCGGGATGATATGAAAGATGGCGGCGCAGAAATCTGGGCAATGACTATTTCTGCAATAAAAAGACTGAGTCCTGCCACAACCATGGAAACGCTTATTCCCGATTTTGATGGCAGGGAAGAGCTTCTGTCAAAGGTGATCGAAGCACGACCCGAAGTCATCTCTCACAACCTTGAAACGGTTCGCCGTATCACACCTTGGGTGCGCAGCAGGGCTAAGTATGACCTCAGTTTGAAGGTCTTAAAATTTATAGCAGATTCGGGAATTGTTGCCAAATCGGGGATTATGCTGGGATTGGGCGAAACCGAAGACGAGGTGCTCGAGACCATGGACGATCTGAGGGCTGCCGGGGTTAAGGTGATGACTATCGGACAATACCTGCAACCAACGCGAAACCACTTGCCTGTCAAAGCGTTTATCCATCCCGACCAATTCAAATTCTATGAGTTGGAAGGATTGAAAAGGGGTTTCCGCCATGTTGAAAGCGGGCCGATGGTTCGGAGCTCGTATCATGCCGAAAAACATATTTTATAATGCCGAAAAACATTGTTTTTGAAGATCTTGGCTTGATGGATTATCAGCAGGCCTGGGACTATCAGGAATTGTTGTTTCAGCAACTGCTTTCTTCAAAAGGCAAATCAACTGCCGGATCAACAGCGAATGCCGGAAATTTACTTTTTGTCGAACATCCGCATGTTTACACACTGGGAAAGAGCGGCTCGCCCGAAAACCTGCTTGTCAACGAAGCTTTTCTGCAAAGTAAAGGGGCTTCATTTTACCATATCAACCGCGGAGGCGACATCACGTATCATGGCCCGGGTCAATTGGTTGGCTATCCGATTCTTGATCTGGACGCCTTATGTATTGGCGTGAGAGAGTATGTTTTTCGTTTGGAAGAGGTTGTTATACAATGTCTTAAACAATACAATATTGAAGGCGGACGCCTCGGTGGTGCCTCCGGTGTTTGGCTCGGTGCTGATATTACCGGCCTTTCCAGAAAAATCTGTGCCATCGGTGTCAGGGCCAGTCGCGCGGTGACCATGCACGGTTTTGCTTTCAACATCAATACCGATTTGAGTTTCTACAACCACATCAATCCCTGTGGGTTTACTGACAAGGGCGTCACTTCGCTGCAAAAAGAAAGTGGAAGCGTGATGGATATGAAATTGCTTAAGAACCGGATGAAAGAGTCTTTCGAAGCTGTTTTTGATATAAAGCTTTTAGCCTAACACCACCGAGAGTACTTCGTGCGATTGCAAGCCTTTGAAACCGGGCAAATGCAGCCGGTAATAAACAATCATGTGATCGAGCAGACTTCGCCTTTGTTCACGGCTCAGATGCAGTTTCCATAGTGCATCTAAGGGAGTTTGGCACAACTCATGAAACTGTGTGCTCAACCCGGAAGGGATGGCATGAAACACTGATGGGTGCATTGGCTTGAAAAGACCATCCATCAAATCAAACACATCGCCCGGTGCATAATGATCGCTTTTTGGATAAAAGCCAAGATGCCGGCTCAACTCTACCATAAAATGAAGATGAAAATCGGCAAAACGCCGGTCTTGCAGGTCAAGCCACTGAATGCTTTGGTGCACAAAACCGAAAAGCAGGGAATTGGGGTTGTTTTCGAGACTGGTCTTGCTCAGCAACTCGCTGATAAAAATCACGATCGAATTTTTTTGCATTTCGTTGTGGAGGCTGTGAAAAGGAATTTCTACACCCACCTCGGTCATAAACTGCAGCTCACGGCCGGGTTTCATATTTGATACGAATTCGAGTAGTGTGAGGGGTTGAAAAAACGCGGGCTTAAAACGTGAATGTTTGCCATAAGCTCCTTTCACCAGAAAGGAAACCATGCCGTGGTTTTCGGTCAAAATTTTTACGATCAGACTGGTGTCGCCATATCTGATGTGTTGAAGTACGATGCCACGGCTGTGTTCGTTCATTGTTTGCGCATCACCATGATTTTTGTGGCGAGTGTGTCAACCCCAAAATTATCTGTGATGAAAACAAGGTAAACCCCCGGATTGACATGTTTACCGTTGAGTATCTTACCGTCCCAGATGGCTTGTCCGCCCTCAGACCGGGTCTGATACACAAGATTGCCGCTCAGATCGGTTATTTTCACAATGGCATCGCGCACCACACCCTTGATGGCTATCAGTCCTGAATATTCCGGATTTACAGGATTTGGATAGGCATAAACATCGGTAATTACAACAGGGGGTTTTGTGGCGTTGCCTTTGAAAGAGATAATGCCGTTGGGTGTGCCAAAGAATACCTCTCCATCATCAGTGATGGCGATGCTGTTGATGGTATTCGACAAGAGCGGGCTGTTTTCTGTATTGAAATAGAAAATCTGTTCCAAACCATCATCCGACATCAGGAAAGCTCCGTTTTCTGTGCCGAACCATTTTTTGTTTGATCCGTCAATGGCCATCGAAAGAATTTTTTCGCTGCCCAGCAGGTAGTCGGCCTGTCCTGTACCATCATTTCTTGGAACCAATATTTGCTGGGCATCAAAGTTTGCTCCACTCTCGAAAATCTTTGATGGATTATAGATAATGGCCGGTCCTTTGTCTGTTCCAATCCACACGGCACCATCATGGTCAACTGCAAGTGAAAATACGGAGTTGCCCGGAATATTGCCTGAGTTAGGGCTGTTGGTTAATATTTTAAGTCTGTCATCGGCGGTGTTGTCCAATGTGTTGTTGTCGTTGAAAACCATCACCGGCCCTTCGGCTCGACGCAAAATCCATTTATAATTGTTCTTGTCAACGATCATATTGCCAATGTCAATGCCACTTGCTGTTGAGCCCAGATAGAACGACTGCCAGCTACCATCAGTTTTTCGAACCGACAACAGGTTTGTTGTTCCTGTATTGGCCACCCACAGGTTGTTGTAGGAGTCGAAATCCAATCCGCTGATGTTCACAAGGTCGGGTGCGGCTAACCAGGGTCGCAAACTGCTGTTGTGATATGTATAGATATTGCTCAGCGCATGATCTGTAAACTCAGCCACTCCGTCCTGCCATGTTCCGATATAGGCTTTTGAGTTATTCACCGGGTCAATGGCAACGCTAACATAATCACTGATTGTGTCAAAACCACTGGTATTTGAGGAGTTATGTGTCTTCCATTTGGTTCCGTCAAAGGAGAAAACGCCGTCAATCATATAGCGTTTGCCCCAGTCGCTGCGTCGCCCGCCCGACGCCACCCACACCTGGCTTCCGGCTGCTTTCAGCTCATAAACATTGGTTGTGCCGGGTCCGTTCGGAAGAAATTGTTCAGCACTGAAACCGCTGTTGTAGGTGCGCAGGAGTCCACGACGCCTGTCGCCAACCCACAAGGCATCTGCCGATTCATACAAACCTGCAAAAGGCTCAATAAAACCGCCCTCAGGTTGGTAGGTTGACGTAAACATCTCCATATTAGTATTGTAAACCAATACACTGAATTGATTTACAATAACAAGATGATCGTTATATGCTCGAAACTGACGGTGAATGGCTGTGTTTGATTTGTCAAAATAATCCCACTGATTGCCGTCAAAAACAAACATCGTATCTGCATCATACGCATTTCGGGTATAATTGAGGTACAGTTTGTTGTTGAAAGTCTCAATCAGGTTGTAGTTGAAGTTGGGGTACCGTAGCCGCAGATCCTTGGTCCATTGGTTGAAATCAGCAAGATTTGAACTGTTAAGCGAAGCATAATATACTCCGGCTTCGGTGGCTGCATAAAGCACGTCATTCAAAATGGCAAGGTCTTTCACATTGATATAACTCCCTTGCGAACCAATCAAATAGGTATCAAACACTTCTTCACGGTCTATATCAATAACAACTATACCAAAGCCACATGAAAGATAGGCGTATTTATCTTTGAAAAGAATGTTGTTAATCGTCTTGTTTCCAACAAGTTCCTTGTTTTTTATATCACTGATGTTTACAATACCATCGGGTTTGATGAGGTCAATATTGGTGTTGGAATAGGCAACCATCAAAGTCTTATACGTATCGTTGTAGCAAATCTTGCTAACGCCAATATCGTTGAGGCCGTTTACCTTGTTAAGTAACTGAAGACTGTTGTCCGATTTGTCATAATAAAACAAATCATAAGGTGTTGCAGCATACACTTTTTGCCCTGCCAACTCAATATCTGTCACTTTTTGATAGGGTAGGTGAGTTCGCCATTCACCAAGGCCGATACCCTGCGACTGGACTTCTATAAAACTCATTAACAATATGTTGAAAAGGAGAAAGTAAGACGTTTTATTCATATCTATGGTGTTTTTTCAATCTTTTGTTTTTTCTGAAGCATTTGATACTTCCAAATTTTTCAGTGTGAAATGATGAATACCAATTTCTTGTCTGACGATAGTGTTCCTTAATTAACTCCAAACGGCTTGATTTATTGTATTGATTTCCGGTGAAAAGGAGGTAGTTTTAACAACAATGACAACTTGATGTTCAGCAGGCTTAGCGTTCTTTTATCAATACGCAAATCGCCGCCTGCAGAATAAAAACCAAAAGCTGCATCAGACCGTATAAATTCGGTTTCAACACCTAACTCGTAGCAGGAAGTCAGGTCGTAGCGTAATATTGCGGAAGCTCCCCAGGCGAAGCTCCGGTCGAGCGAGCTGGTGATTTCATAAAACTCCGGACCGGTCATAAAATAAACTGGTTTGTAGAGCTGATGCGGACTACGTGTGGCAAGATAACCTGCAAGTGGCGCCAACTGCACACGAAATCCTGAAATTCTTTTTGTTGTGTAGGTTGGTCCGGCCATAAAACTCAAAACACGATAGGGTTCGCTTCGGATGGTGACATCGAGCAAAAAAGGATCGGCCTGCACTTTCTCGTATCCAAGACGCGACACATCAACCGAATGCAGCTGGTAGGCTGCCATTGCCATTATTCCCCAGCTTTTAAAGACCGGCACACTTCCTCCGAACGACACAGCAAGACCTGCCTCGGTAAAGCAACCTTCTGCCAAACTCGGACTTGAATATTCGAATACAGGAATGGAAGTGCCTGCACTCAGTTGTAGCAACGGCTGCTGTTTTTGCGCCTGCAAAAGTATAACGCTGAATAGTGCCGAAAGTAAATATAAATACCTCATTCAGTAAGAAGCTAATAATTTACGAAATTAGAAAAAAACCAGCTTTTCTGCATCAGCTAATTCATTCTCCGCCCAATCGTTTGAAAATATTGCAAATGACATGTATTTCTATTTTTTCTTACGGTTTGCTTATCGTACTTTTGTTGGGCTAAACACCCTTTTATGGCTGCAAATCACGACCTTGGCGGACAGTTTGAGAAACTTAAAGCGCAGAACCTTGAGCGCCTAAAAGAACTTGCCATCCTCAACCGCACTTCGCACATCATCAGAGAAAACCGCCCTCCGGAGGAAACCCTCAAACACATTGCCATGATTTTGCCCGATGGCTGGCAATATCCCGAATCAACCGGCGCGCGTATCATGTATGACGGACAGTTTTATCTTTCGGCCAACTTTGTGCTTAGTCAATGGAAACAGATTCAGGAATTTCAAACCATTGACGACAAAAAAGGGTTTATCGAGATCAGCTATTCCAAAGAATTTCCGGAAGCCGGCGAAGGTCCCTTCCTGATCGAAGAACGCGACCTGATTTTCAACCTCTCAAACATGGTCAGTGGCTATATAAACTCATATAAAGGCCTCAGAATCATCGAGAAAATCTCTCCTAAAGATAAAACCAAATCATCACCCGAACCGCAACCCGAACAGCTTCCCGGACGAAAACTCCTGCAGCGATTCCTCAATAAAAACAATGCCGACAGAGACATCTACCACGACCTGATGACCTTCAAAGTCAAAGAAATCCTGCTTATATCCAACCTCTACGACGCATATTCCATCGAGCGCGAGGGCCGTTTCTCAGAGCATGTTCTTGGCCATTATCACCAGCTCAACCTCACTTCGGTGCCACGAATCACGGGTGTCACAACGGCCTCCGAAGCCTTTGAAATGCTGCAATCGAAATACTACGACCTCGTCATTTTCATGGTGAGTGTTGACAAAAAAACCCCAGTCGAACTTAGCCGCAAAATCAAAAAAGACTTTCCAAACCTTCCCATCTTTTTCCTGCTCAACAGCAATGCCGACATTGCCTTTTTTAGCAAAGTAAGCCGCGAAACCTTTTCAATTGACCGCATTTTTACCTGGAACGGCGACTCAAACGTATTTTTCAGCATGATAAAAATGGTCGAAGACCGCATCAACGTTGTCAACGACACACGTATCGGACTGGTGAGGGTGATTCTGCTTGTTGAAGATTCGCCCATGTACTATTCCCGCTATCTGCCCATGCTCTACAAAATTGTGATGGAGCAAACGCGCCGGATCATTGACGATGTGAGCACCGATGAACTATATAAGGTATTGAGAATGAGAGCAAGACCAAAGATACTCCTGGCCAGCAACTACGAAGAAGCTTGTCAGATTCTATCCAAATACCGCGAGTTTATGCTCTGCCTTATCACTGATATCCGCTTTGATAAGGAAGATATTAAAGATGATAAAGCCGGAATTCAATTGGTCGAATTTTCAAAAAAACTTATTCCCGACCTTCCGGTCATCATTCAGTCATCCGACACCGAGAATGCACAAATCGCCTACCATTACAAATCAACCTTTATTGATAAAAACAGCGAAACCCTTTCGCAGGATTTCCAAAGTTTTATCACCCACTTTCTGGGTTTCGGAAATTTTATTTACCGCGATCAATACGGAACACCCATCACCCAAGCCCGCACACTCAAGGAGTTTGAACAAAAACTCCGAACAATTCCTGACGAATCACTCATCTACCACGCCCAACGAAATCATTTTAGCCTTTGGCTGATGGCTCGCGGCGAAATTCGCGTGGCTAAAATATTGAATCCAAAAAAAGTTGCCGACTTTCAAAATCCCGAAGACCTGCGCAGGGAATTGCTGCAGATGATTCAACGTTTTCGAAATGAGCAGGACACCGGCAAAATCGTTCCTTATGATGAAGAGGCATTTACCAACGACAAAAACATCGTAAGCCTGTCCGAAGGCTCGCTGGGAGGCAAAGGTCGTGGACTGGCGTTCATTAACACATTGATTCACAACTACGACTTCAGTCAGCATGTGCCTGATATCAATATCCGGACACCGAAAACATCGCTCATCGGCACCGAGGAGTTCACCCTCTTTATGGAGCGCAACAACCTGCATGATCTGGTACTGAACGAAACCGATTATGAGCGTATCAAGAAAAACTTTGTGCAAGGGAAACTCACGCCAACCCTTATTCGGCGACTCCGGACCCTGCTTCGGGTTATCCGTAAACCGCTCGCCGTAAGGTCTTCCGGCTTGTTTGAAGACAGTCTCGCCCAGCCTTTTGCCGGCATTTTCGAAACCTATATCCTTCCCAACAGCCATCCCGATCTTGAAGTAAGGCTTCAGCAACTGACCGATGCCATAAAGCTGGTTTTTGCATCCGTGTTTTCCGATATTGCCCGCGGCTATGTCAATGCCATCAATTATAGCATTGACCAGGAAAAAATGGCTGTCGTGATTCAGGAACTTGTTGGCAAACAATTTGGTAAATACTATTATCCGCATGTGAGCGGTGTGGCGCAATCCTACAATTATTATCCTTTCGCGCATATGAAACCCGAAGAAGGTTTTGCTATTGCTGCCCTCGGACTTGGAAAATACGTGGTGGAGGGCGATAAGGCCTACCGGTTTTCGCCCCGGTATCCTTCGCTCGATATCAACTCACCAAAAGACCAGGTAAAAAACTCGCAAGTGAACTTTTTGGCCGTTGATCTTGAACGCACTGTTCCAAACCTGCTCGAAAGCGATATGGCAAGCCTTGCAACCCTCGACCTCTATGATGCCGAGCAACATGGCTCTCTCCGGCATTGCGCTTCTGTTTACGATCCCGACAACAACACCATCTATCCGGGTTTGAGCAAAGCTGGTGCCCGCATTGTGAATTTTGCCAACATCTTGAAATACAATTATACCCCCCTGGCTCAGACCCTCGAAATTGTGCTTGATGTGGTGAAAGAAGCCCTAGGAACAGCAGTGGAAATTGAATGGGCTCTCGACCTCGACCGCGATGAAAACGGCCGCTGCAATTTCTATCTGCTGCAAATAAAACCCTTGCTCGGGAGTGCCGATGACTACATCGTGAACATGGACGAAATCAACCCGGCCGAAATTCTGCTCTACTCCGCCAAAGGAATGGGAAATGGTGTTATCAAAGACATCAAAGATGTAATTTATATTGAACCATCAGCCTTTGATAAGCGCTATACAGAGGAAATGGTTCGCGAAATCAGCCTTCTCAACGAACAAATGGCAGCCCGCCAACGACCTTATGTTCTCATCGGTCCCGGTCGCTGGGGCACACGCGACCGCTGGATCGGAATTCCCGTAAACTGGCCCCAAATCAGTCAGGCAAAGGTAATTGTTGAAACCAGCCTCGATGATTTTCCGCTCGACGCTTCATCAGGCTCTCATTTCTTCCACAACGTAACTTCAATGAACGTGGGCTATTTCACCGTTCAACCCGAACTTTCCAAAAGCTTCATTAACTACAGCATTTTGCAGTCACAAAAACTTGTGCAGCAAACCCGTTTTTTCAAACACGTTGTTTTTGATCAGTACCTCACAGTGAGAATGGACGGAAAAAAACGAATTTCCGTGATCACAGCAAAAGATGATGCCTGAAATCAGGCGCGATGAAATCGTTGGGCAAAATGAAGAATGGCTTCAGAGGTGATGGTTGCAGCCTCTTCAAAGCCCATATGTCCGACCTCACCAAGCAACAACAACTCGGCGTGTGCCGGAAGTGCCAGCTGCGCCATTATCCGTGCAAAAGGCATCCGGCTGTCGTCTTTTCCTAAAATAAATAACAAAGGCAATTTTGTTTCGCTTAAAAGCTGAAGCTGACTCTCTCGGTCGCGCAGTCCTGCCACTGCTGCCTTGACCGATGAAGACTGTTGTTCAAGCGCAATTTCTTTGATTCTGCCAACATTTTCAGGGTATTTTGCGTCAAAATCAGGACTAAAAAGACCATTGATGAAATTGGAAACATAAGCTACAGCATCTGTATCAATCTGCGTCAAAGCCACAGCTCTTGATGCTTTTGCCACATCATCATCGGGCATGGCATGGGAGTGAAACAACACCAATCCTGTCAACTTTACTGAAAACGCTTTCAAATAAGCCAACGAAACATATCCACCCATCGAATGACCTATAAGCAGCGCCTTTTCAATCTTTTCAGCCACGAGCACCGCATCAACAGCCTGTGCCATCAGCCACATCGGATGTTCGGCAGCAAGAAGTTCGGAAGCCCCAAAGCCCGGCAAATCAATCATGATAGTTTGAAATTGTTGCTGAAACGGGATCACAAATTGATCCCAAACCCGGTGATCCATCGGAAATCCGTGCAGAAAAACCAATGTTGGGCCCACACCCTCACAACGATAGGCAATGCGCTTGCCATTGTACAAAACAGTTTTCATCTCTTCTGACATTTACCGGCAAAATTAAGGATTTGGCCGGTGTCGGGCACTATTCATTTTCTTTGTTTCTTTGCTGCTTCAAACAGCGTTCAATGGACAGCATCAAACATATTTACCGCATCGGCCACGGTCCTTCGAGCAGTCATACCATGGGGCCTTCAAGGGCTGCCGAGCTATTCAAAAACCGCACAACAGCTGCCGTTTCATACAAAGTAACCCTCTATGGCAGCCTTGCCGCCACCGGAAAAGGACATCTCACCGACCAGGCTGTTGAGCTTATGCTCGCACCTAAAAAAGTGGATTTTGTTTGGGAGCCTCAGACTTTTCTCCCACGACACCCCAACGCCATGAAACTCGAAGCCATTGATGCAGCACAAAACACTTTTGATGAATGGACGGTTTACAGCACAGGAGGCGGAGCTATTACGGATGGCACTGTAAATGAATTGGTTGGTAAAGTGTACCCTCTCACCCACATGAAAGACATCTTAAGGTGGTGCGAGGAAAACGGCAGGCATTTCTGGGAATATGTTCATCTGTACGAAGCACCGGGCTATCAGGATCATCTGGCTGAAGTGTGGGAGGTGATGCAGCAATCAGTACAAAGAGGCATCGAAAACGAAGGCGTTTTACCCGGAATACTGAAGCTTCCGCGCAAGGCATCGTCCTATTTCATTCGTGCCCAAAGCTTGAAGGACTCCCTTAAAAGCCGTAGTCTGGTGTTTGCTTATGCACTGGCCGTTTCGGAGGAAAATGCCTCCGGCGGGAAGGTGTCAACAGCGCCTACCTGTGGTTCGAGCGGTGTGTTGCCGGCTGTTTTGTATCATGCCAAACATGCCCACGGCTTCTCCGACCAGAAAATCATCAAAGCCCTGGCTACCGCAGGTCTGATTGGCAACATCGTGAAAGAAAATGCCAGCATCAGCGGTGCCGAAGTGGGCTGTCAGGGTGAGATTGGTACGGCTTGTGCCATGGCCTCAGCTGCCGTGAATCAACTTTTTGGCGGCACTCCCCAACAGGTGGAATATGCTGCTGAAATGGGTTTGGAACACCACCTGGGCCTCACCTGCGACCCCATTGCAGGTCTGGTGCAAGTGCCTTGCATTGAGCGCAATGCCCATGCCGCAGCACGCGCTCTCGATGGCAATATGTATGCATTGCTCTCCGATGGAAAACACTTTGTTTCGTTTGATAAAATTGTACAAACCATGAAAGCCACCGGCCGCGACCTCCCAAGTCTTTACAAGGAAACTGCCGAAGGCGGGCTGGCCATTTTTGCTGCCGTGAAAGACCACCCCTGCTGAAAGGAATGAGCTAAGCTGAAAACGTTTTATGAAATCAAGGCTGTGAGTTAAGTTGCAGGCTCACAATTGAATGACCTTTTTTAAAATTGAAATGCAAACAGCTGTTTTTGAAACAAAGAAGGAAATAAATCGTACATACAAAATTCATTGACTTCCAGCTATTCACAATTTACCTTTGTGATTCATTTAAAAAACCAGCCCATGAAAACAACAAATCATTCAAAGTATTGAATGCCTGCAACTTTCATTTCAAACTATTCATCTTCAGTCAGATTGTTTATTTTTTTATCGGCTTCAAACAATGAAACAGGTCATTTTTTTTCTTCTTGCATTCTACATGACAGCATGTTGCAAAGACGACTTTCACACGGCAGCCGAAGTCAATGTAATTATATTCAAAGACGGGAAAACACTCAAAGAAGCAGGCATTACGCCTTCATTCCACTATGATTCGGGGGAATCCGAAGAAGTTACATTGCCCTTTGAACTGGATACTGGTGACAGTCTGTTTTTTCTTCAATCATCCTACCTGAAAAGCATCAGCTTTAAACCTGCGACAATCTTTATCAGATACAACAATCTGCCCGAAACGGATACCCTGGAAATACTGCTTGATTATGAGTGTAAAAGCAACCGCTGCGCTTGTAAAACCGTTGTGTTGAAATACATGAAATGTAATTCGGTGTTTTTGGATGATCATACCATTAGAAAATGATTGTTGAGTTTAGATCAGGAAAACAATGAAAAAAATACCATTCATCTACTCATCCTTCTTTTACTGAACAGCTGTTGCGATGATGATTATCGGTTTGCTGTTGTATGGTTCAACATCCTGAAAGACGACAAACCCCTTTCTGAAGCGAATATTTATCCATCCTTTGTGTATGTGGATGAAAACAACAACGAAACCAGCTTGACGAGTAACGGATTAATGACAAACGGAAGCAGCTATTCCATTAACCAAAGCAGCGAGCTGGAATTGATGAGTTTCAAGCCGGCTACGATCCTGATAAAATATACCGGATGGGATGTATCACAAACCGACACCCTCGAAATCTTACTTGATTATGAATGCAACAAAACACAGCGTTGCGCCTGCAAGGTTGTTGCGTTGAAATACATGAAATGCAACTCCGAATACTTGGACGATTTTACAATCAGAAAATAGTTGCAAATTTTCGGGGATAAGACACACTAACCGGAGCGCAAACACGAGGGACTGTTTTATGTAGATAAATACCTGATTGCCTACAAAAAACATGAATTTCCGTCATTAACATGACGGAAATCATATAAATTGCGTCAGTTTATTGACGGAAATTGATAATTCCTTTGTTTTTTTGAATGAAACAAGAAACTTGCTCATGTCATTTTTGTGAATGACCAAGAACAAAGTCGAGGTAGTTGTCCCTGTGAATGACTGAAAACACGGCTTCAGGGTAAGATTTTTGAAACTCGGTAGGAATACGTGTTTTTTCAGTTTTCCATTTGAATTCAAAAGCCTGTATTTCATTGTCAACCAATTCAATTCGGTCAATTTCCTGCTTTGAATGGGTGCGCCAAAAGTGAATTTGACTTGAAAATCCTCTATAATGCAACATTTTAGAGCGTTCAGCGTGAAGGTAGTTTTCCCACAATTGACCGATATCTTCGCGGGCAGAGATGGGTTGAAAAGCATTGATCAATGCATTGCGGATGCCATTGTCAATAAAAAACCACTTTTTCATTTTGGTTATTTCATTGTCGCGGCTGCGACTGAAGCCGGGTACACTATAAAGAATGAAGACCTTTGTAAACAGGTCAAGGTATTTTTCAACGGTATTCTTACTGATCTGCAGTTCCTTGCCCAAGCCTTCCAAAGATATTTCCGTACCTGTCCGGTAAGCTAATTTTTGTAACAAAGCAATGATTTTGTCTCTTTTTCTGATTCCTTCAAAAGCCAGAATATCACGTAACAAATAGCCCTGCACCAATTCTTTGAGGTAGTCGGTTTTTTCTGTTCGTCCGCTCATCTGCCCGAGCTCAGGGAAGCTGCCAAAAATCAGACGTTCTTCAAGCAGGGAATGTGTTTGAAAAGCGTTTTCTGCTTGACTGTATTCGAGCTGCGACATCGGAAACAGATGCAGCGTGCGCATCCTGCCAACCAGTGGTTCTCCTACCTGATCGTGTAGCTCAAACGCTGATGAACCGGTAATCAACACCTTAAGACCTTCAATCGTATCAACCATCAGTTTGAGTTTTTTCCCAATACCTGGTATCTCTTGTGCTTCATCAATCACCAAAAAACGACATTTACCCATTAAATTACGGTAATTGACTTCGCTCTGACGCTCCAATAATGCATGTGATTCAATATCATCGCCATTCAAAAAAATAACTTCTTCCGTTGATTGCTGCACAGTCTTTTTGATCAGGGCAGTTTTCCCAACCCTGCGTGCTCCAAGCAAAACCAATACCTTGTTGGGTTTGACCATTTGCAAAAGCCTGCTTTCATAAAATCGTTGGTATAGCATAAGTAAGTTTTTTACAAAAATACATAATTTCCGTCAACAAACTGACGGAAATCATATAAATACCGTCAATAAACTGACGGAAATCGAATAAATCTTACTGATATTTTCAATAAAACTGTTTACCGGCAAAACATCTGTCGTTCTAAAGCTAAATGTTTTTCCTCCCCGGGATTGCTTCAATGAGTTTTTTGGTGTAGGCTGTCTGCGGATTTTCGTACAGCTCATCAGCTTCGGCCAACTCTTCTATTTTGCCCCGGTTCATCACCATCACGCGATCGGACATATAGCGAACCACACCCAAATCGTGCGAAATAAAAATATAGGTGAACCCATAATCCTGCTTGAGCCGGTTTAACAGGTTGAGTACCTGGGCCTGAACAGAAACATCAAGTGCAGAAACAGGTTCGTCGCAAATCACCAACTCAGGATTCACAGCCAGTGCGCGGGCAATACAAACACGCTGCCGCTGTCCGCCCGAAAACTCATGTGGGTAGCGTCTGTAGTGTGTTGCTTCTAGCCCAACTTGTTCGAGCAGCTCCATCACCTTATCGCGCCGGGCCCGCGAACCGGCATGCAAACCATGCACTGTCATCGGTTCAAGGATAGCTTCACCAATGGCCATCCTTGGGTTTAGTGATGAATAGGGATCTTGAAAAACAATCTGAAGCTGTTTGCGAAAAGTGCGCATATCACGCTTATTCAGTGCATTCACTACAATTCCCTTATACGAAACTTTACCACCGGTGGGTTCCTGAAGCCGCAGAATGCTTCGACCCAGCGTTGTTTTGCCACAGCCTGATTCACCCACCAGACCCAATGTTTCGCCGGGGAAAACTTCAAAGCTCACATCATCCACAGCTTTGACGAACAGTGTGCTTTTCTTTAAAAAGCCATTTTGAACAGGATACCAGGTTTTCAAACCTTCAACCTTCAACAATGCCTCTCCGGAAAACATTGCTCGATGGAGCTGCTTTCGCTCTTCGGGATTGGTTTTTAAAGCTGTGGCCATTTCGCTCAATCCACCCGGCCATTTGTTTTCTAAAAACTCTTTCACAACAGGCAACCGCCGAAGTCGAATGCCTAACGGTGGTCTGCAAGCCAAAAGACCTTGCGTGTAGGGGTGTTGAGGATTGCCAAGCACTTCCTTAACATTCCCTGACTCAACCACCTGACCTTTGTGCATCACAACTACTTTGTCGGCTATTTCGCCGATCACAGCAAGGTCATGGCTGATGAAAATCATACCCATTCCTGTTTCATGCTGCAATTCTTTGAGTAGCAGTAGAATTTCTTTTTGAACGGTGACGTCAAGTGCCGTTGTTGGCTCATCAGCGATGAGAAGCTGCGGTTTGTTGGCTATGGCCATAGCAATCATCACGCGTTGTTTTTGTCCGCCCGACATTTGATGGGGCCAGGCTTCAAAATGCTGCTCAGGGCGCGGAAGCTTTACCCTTCTGAAAAGTTCGAGCACTTTTTCTTTTGCATCTTTGCGACTGATTTTCTGGTGTGTTTGTATGGCCTCCATCACCTGCTTGCCACATCGCATCACGGGATTGAGTGAGGACATGGGTTCCTGAAAAATCATAGCCATCTTGCTTCCACGGGCCAGACGCATTTCCTCCGGATTCCAGTCAAGCACGTTTTGTCCGTCAAAAATAATTTCGTCCGCCGAAAATGTTGCTTGCCTGTTTGGCAACAACCGCATCAAAGCAAGCGAACTCACCGACTTACCTGAACCCGATTCGCCCACAATACCCAATGTTTCACCTGCTTCAAGTCCAAAACTCACACCATGCACAGCTGCCTGCCATCTGTCTTCCTGCAGGAAGCTGACATTCAGATTTTTTACCTTGAGCAATGACATTTGGTTAACAATTGTTACAAAAGGCAAATGTACAGGATTCACCCTATTTGTTTTGACCAATCTTTCTTTTACAACCGATTATCGGTGTTTTTTGACCTTTTATCGGTTTTGACAAAAAACGCATCCAACTTTAAGCTTAATTTGGTCTTTCATAATAAGAGGTTTTGCTTTTCAAAGGGCGTTCTAATAAACATTTAATGATGGGTTATCCGATAAAAAGATATCTGCCACTCTTGTCATTGCTGGGTATAATTGTTGCACTACTTTTCTTGCCTATTCGTGTACCTTTTGGTTTTCGCACAATGGGATTCATTCGCCCAGAACGTCAATGGAGTCTCAAAACTGATTTTGACGGAAACTATGTGGGTGAAACACGTAATTTCCGGCTTGGAGGTGTTGAATCAGTGGTTAGCTATCGTTTTGAACGTGGTGATATTGCAACACTTCTTTTGGGTGGTTTAGATGGAGAAAACAGTATTATCCAACCAGGCGAAACCTTAGGTTCAATACGCTCGGTACGCAGCAAAGAACTTTTGCAGCAAAAAGAAAACATGCTTTCAGTTGCTATGAAAGAATTACAGGCAGGGATTTCTCCTGAAAAAACCGAAGTGCTCGAACAGTTACAACAGCAAATAAAATCAACAGAAGTTCAGTTGGAATTTACAAAGGCACAATTTGATCGAATCAACCAATTGTTTCTCGACAGTCTCGTGCCTGCCACCACATTCGAGACAGAAAAAACAAATTATCTGAGAGCTTTCGCTGAAAACGAAATAGCCAAAAGCAATTATCAATCAGCACTTTCGGGTGTCAAACCTGACGAAGCCCGACTGCTCGAGGAGAAAATGAACAACCTTATAAAAGAACTTGAATTTGTGGAGCAAACCAATGAAGCCTACACACTCACCGCTCCATTCGGTGGCAAACTTCAAATGTTTGCAATTACAGGCGAAGGTGGGGAATATCTGTCAATCACCGATACTGCAACCTTCATTTTGTATGCTCCGGTGAAGCTCCAGTTTTTACCCTATATTAGCAAAGAAACCCATCTGGAATTCCTTATTCAGGGAACTGATATTGCTTGCAAAGCCCGTATTTTTTCTATTGGAGATAATACAGAAACATTTAACGGCCAGCAACTTGTGTTTGTGAAGGCTTTGGTTGAAGACCCTGATCGGATTGCATTGAACGGCCTTTCGGTACAATGTCAGTTTTCCGGAGAAAATATAAGCATCAGGGAATATATTACCCGAACCCTGAAACTTTATCTGCAATAACAATGACGCTCCGGTACGAATACAAATATTTTGTTCCAAACAATAAGATGGACCTGCTGCGTCAAATGATCAGCTCATTTGTGAAGCACGACAAATATTGTATCAACGCTGACAATCATCAATATACAGTAAGAAGTATTTATTTTGACACCTCTGATTTTGCCTGCTATTTTGAAAAAGTGGAGGGAATAAAGCACCGTAAAAAATTCAGACTGAGGGGCTACGGTACAAAAGAGACCGAAAATGACGCTGTTTTTTTTGAGATCAAAAGAAAGTATGAAGATCCAATTCTAAAAAACCGTGCTCCGGCAACGTTTAATACAGCACTTAATTTCATTTCAGGACTTGGATTTAATGAGTACCGGCCCGACACATTAAAGTTTCCCCAAGCCTCTGAGGATTTGAAAAGGTTTTTTTTTCATTACCACAACAGTCGCTTGCATCCCGTCATACTTATCATCTATGAAAGAGAAGCTTTTCTTGGAGTTCATGACGAAAGCATCCGCATCACTTTTGATAAAAACCTGAGAAGCATTGCCTTTCCCGAAATCAGCTCCTTATACGATGAAGAAAAAGTCAGACATTCGCTATCCGGACAGTTTATTCTGGAAGTGAAGTTTAACGACCATTTCCCTGCCTGGATGAAGCCTGTAATTGCTTCGTTGGGTCTGGTAAGAAAGTCAGCATCAAAGTATGTCATCACAATAGATACCCACAATTTTATTAAACCCAAAAAACTTCCTTCGGTTTATTTCAGAAGCCGCAGAAGCCCTAATTTTTGATTGGTTATGTTTGAAGAATTCCAACAGTTGGATCTGTTCCCAATAACTATTTATACCGTGATCGGAAATCTGGTAGTCTCATTTCTTTGTGGTATAGTTATCTCGTTGGTTTATAGGTTCGTGTACAAAGGCCCCAGCTATTCTGTGACATTTGTCAATTCACTTGTAATACTTTCAATGATTACTTCAGTGGTCATCCTTGTCATTGGAAACAATCTGGCCAGAGCATTCGGATTGGTGGGTGCAATGTCAATCATTCGGTTTCGTACTGCAGTGAGGGACGTACAGGATATTGTTTTTATCTTCTTCGCACTCAGTATAGGTATGGCAACCGGTGTAGGCCTTTATTCTGTCGCAATAACCGGTACACTCCTTATTAGTTTGGCGATAATATTGCTTTCACTTTCCAATTTTGGATCAGTTCGCAAAAGAGAGTTCATGCTTCAACTTACCTACTACAGTAGTCCTGAAAACGATCAGCTAATTGACCAGATAATCAGGCGACACTGCAAAAAAGTTAAACTCGTGAATTTGAAAAATGTTGGCTCTGAAAATGTGATAGAAGCTTTTTACCACATTTCACTCAAGCAGGAAAAGAAAAACACACTTCTTCTTACTGATCTGAGTACTTCTGCCAAAGTGCTAAATGTGAATCTTTATTTTGATGAGGACGATGTGAACCCACCAACTTATTGATCCTTATACCCATCATTCAACGCTCGGTTTTTTTTCTATTTTTCTGGTAAAAATTTCCAGATAAAATAAAATCCGCACATAAAAGCCAAGAATCTACACTTCTTTATTTTGTTGATTAATAGATGTTTATTCGTTTTCAACCGTTTAACAACAGTTGTTTTCGTATCTAACCGGATATTAAACGACTCAGGATATTTAGCCGCTGTAATTTTGCCTCATCATTCGTTCAATTGTCTAACTAAAAACTTGAAACCATGACAACAATGAGAAACTCCGTACAACTGATCGGAAACGCAGGCAGCGATCCTGAAGTAAAAACACTCGCAAACGACAACAAGATGGCACGCTTCAGCCTTGCCACCAACGAGCACTACACCAACCAAAAAGGCGAGCGCGTTGAAGAAACACAGTGGCACCGCGTACTTGCCTGGGGCAAGACAGCCGAAATCATCGAAAAGGAAGTAAAAAAAGGCCGGCGCATGATCCTCAACGGGAAATTGGTGAACAACAACTGGACCGACAAAGAAGGCAACAAACACCAGAGCGTAGAGGTGCAGGCCATGGAAGTTGCATTTTTTTCGTAAACAATCATTAAACTAACTCACTCATTAATAACTCAATACACTTACATACAATGAAAACTTCTGACAACACAATTCAGCTGATTGGCCGCCCCGGCACCGAACCCATCATAAAACAATTTGACAACAATGGTCTTGTAGCCCGCTTCTCTTTTGCCACCAGCGAGCAAACGACAGACGAAGAAGGCAAAAGCAGCTGGACCACTCGCTGGCACAAAATAGTTGCCTGGGGCAAAAATGCAACACTTGTACAGCAAAAAGTTAGAAAAGGCGCAAAAATGAGCATCGTGGGCAAGGCCTGTGTTCGCCAGTATGCCGACAAAGACGGCGTGCTGAAAGAAGTGAACGAGATCCAGCTTTATAACCTCAGCCTGTTGCAAAACGAACCGGCATAGAAACAAGCTTCATCCTACCCAAAAAAGCTGCCCTTTGTGGCGGCTTTTTTTATTTATTTAATTTTCTAATGATGTATATTTGTGGTTCAAAACATTCACAACCATCGAAATGGCAAGTTTTTTCCAACCACTTTTGGCTTTGCTATATCCGGAATTGTGTCCTGCCTGCGGGCAATTGCTTACAAGCGATGAGCAAACAATTTGCCTCAGTTGTCGTTTTTTGTTGCCTCGTACGGGTTACGAAAAGGTTCACGACAACCCGATTGCACGAATGTTTTGGGGACGAACGCACCTTCATGCCGCCACTGCATGTTTTTTCTTTGCCAAACAAGGTCGCGTTCAACACCTGATACATGAGCTTAAATACCGAAGCAATAAGGAAGCCGGCCTGTTTTTAGGCGAGGAAATGGCGAAAGAGATGGCGGCATCAGAAATATTCAGCGGCATTGACTATCTGGTGCCTGTGCCGCTTCATCCCAAAAAGTTAAGAACAAGAGGCTACAACCAGAGCGAAGTGCTGGCGATGGGAATGTTGAAAAACATTCATGCTCAGCTGAGTACAGATAACCTGGTGCGTGCTGTTGCAACGGATACCCAAACAAAAAAATCGAGAGAGGCCCGCTGGAAAAATGTTAAAGACATCTTTGTTCTGAAAAATCCGGCAATGTTCGAAGGAAAACACATCTTGCTTATTGATGATGTGGTAACAACCGGAAGCACCATCGAGGCATGCGCCAATGTGCTGGCCGATGTGTCGGCAATCAAAATCAGCGTTGCAGCTGCCGCTTGTCCAGCGTCCTGATTTTTTGCTTTAGTTTAATCCATTGCAATGTTAGAAAACTACTCATAACCAGTGTGATAAGAAATATTATCAACAATTGTAACGGAAAAAGACTTTGATAAAACCAAGTTGCAAGGTTTCCGATAATGAGCCACTGAAACACATAAAAGGGAGTTACATGCTTACCGGCCCATGCGAGCCACCGAAGCACCTTTGAATGGTATTCCGGGTTGATAATTAACCGCATAAGCGCAACCTCCCACAGCACAAAAGCCAGATTCCACAACACAAGCAAGCCGTTGTGATGGTAGTATCGCTGTAGGTTTGAAACGGCATCGAATCCGTAAATAAATGTTGCAATCAACAATGAAGTTAGCACAATAAAAACGCTGATCCATTGTCGTTCCGTCAATTTTGAAATCAGAAATTTTTCAGAAAGAATGCTTGAAATAACTCCGGCAACAGGATAAGCACCCCATGGGAAAAAGGGAAAATAAGACCATGTTTGATTGCCGTAGAAGTAAGCCTGAAGATAGCGAACCCATTGAATTTGACCGTTGTATGCAGGTATAATCTGGTTTGACAAACCCAGAACAATAAACATTAAAATCCAGTAAACCAAGCGGTCACCTATTACACGTTTGGCCACGGCAATCAAAATGAGGCTCAATCCGGCCAGAAAAAAAATATCAACTCCGAAAATGTAAGGCCAAATATTCAACGCAATTTGTTTGGTCAACAGCCTGATGATCAAATGAAAGTTAAGTCCCAAATTTAACAAAAAGCCATACAAAATCAGGCGAAGTCCCCGGGTGATCTGACTGATAAATGTCGGTTTTGACGAAAAAGCATAGAACCCCATCAAAACCATGAAGACAGGTGCTGCCGGCGAGCCGCCTAAGAACAAACTCCATTTTCCGGCCAGACTATTTTGCCAAATGGTGTTCGAAAACAGCTCCGTGATGTGAACCTGAACCATCATTAACACAGCAATTCCCTTTAGAAGATCGGCATGCAGGTTGCGACCAGTGTTTGAGTTTGTGGTTTTTTTCGGATTAAGGTTCATCAGACGCTAATTTCAACCGCAAACTTAACTTAAAACACAACTTTATTCAAGGGTTCTTAAAATCTTGTACAAAACCCTTCTAATTCTGTAATCCAACACGCTCAATCATTTATCTACCTTTGCAATAAATATAAATCCTTTATTATGCGTTTGGCTTTTACACTTTCGTTTTTTCTATTCACCCTCTTCCTCGCAGCAAGTTATCAAGGCTATTCTCAAATTACTTTGGAAGCAACATATTCACAATCAGGAACATATACACAGCTTCCGCTTTCAGGCACAAAGTTTTATCTGATGGATGTTGTGAACTCAAAATGCTTGATTAACAACGCGAACCATACAAACTGGAAAACGATCAATTTGGCTGTGCCTGCAAACAATTACCTCTACGATATTAAATATCTAAGTGAGAACCTTTTTACCACCGACAATAGCCTTTGTCTGGCCTATGTTTACTACAATTACAACTCAACAGGGCAGTATTACTCTTACACGGCAAAAGTTGTAAAAGAGAACGGAAGTGTATTGTTGACAATTCCCGGATGTCAATACCTGTATGTATATACAATGAATGATGGGAGTACAAAGTTGATAACCTACAGCTACGACAACTCAGTTTATCCAAGCACCATACAAACAGCGGTTTACAATCTTCCGGGCGCCCTTGTTGCTGCGCCTGAGAAGCAAACAGAACCCCTGTTTGCCATTCCAAATCCTGCCCAGCAGGCAGTGAGAATTCCATATCAGCTGCCTGCCGAAATACACAATGCCAATCTTGAGCTTTTAGATGTAAATGGCAAAAAACTTAGAAGTTTTTTCCTGAACGATCAGCAAGGTTCATTGTCAATCGGTTTGGAAACTTTTCCAAGAGGAACTTATTTCTATTTCATCGAAGCTGAGAATTATCGCTCTGCAACCGGTAAACTCATTGTGAATTAAACGTTTGTATTATTTCTTCGGAATGAGCTTTTCGTAATCGTCCAGACTGCCGTTGTTGAGACAGGTTTCGATGATCCGGTGTCCGAGCTCAGACAATTCGGGCGTTCTGTATTGTTCGAGTTCTTTGTAGAAGAATTTCGTAAGTATCTCAGCACCTTTGTCATAGCCTTCAAAACCCAATTCAGGTTGTTTATAGGTTTTTAGAAAACGCGAAGGGATTTTTGAGCCTTCAATGGTCAGAAATTCAAGCTCATAGCCAAGCAGTGGGCATCGTGCAGCTGAAATCTGATCGGGTCTGAATTTTGAGTTTCCACGGCGGGTCAGGTATTCGCGCATCAGCAATTGCGGACGGAAGCCAACCTTCCAAACGCCAACATACTGGTTTGGTGTTAAAACATAATTGGTGTCGGTTTTCGAGGAGATTTGGTCAAGCAGAAGATTGGCGTGGCGCACCATTTTGCCGGTTGCAAAAGGCCAATACGATCCAACACCTTCACTTTCCATTCCTTTGCCGGTGCTGATGATAGACGGGTTGGCATGTCCGCGGGGCGAAACAAGCCGCCAAAGCCAGGCTAAAGCAGGTGGAAGAAAATGAAAAAGACCAAGAATTCCATAAGTTGGATCCTGCATCGAGCTTGGGGGGGTGCGAACACCAAAGCTCCTGACATCAATATGTACCGGATTTGAAACAACACCTTCGAACAACTCACGCGGAACAACCACACGGGGATTGGGACAAGGCTTGCCCGGACTGTCTTCGATGTGATTCCATGGCAACGCTGTTCCACCCGGATGTGTTTGAATGTTTAGAAACAACAATGGCTGTTTCGCATTGATTGTGATCTTTTCCAACACAGGATCAATGCCATAGCCTGTGATGTTGTCGGTGCGGATGAACCATGAATTTTCGCCATCGAGCAGCCGCAACCGTTTGCTTTCTGTCTGGAGCGAGCTGTGAACTGTTGCCATGTCATCACAGACAGGATGAATATCGCAGAATCTTGGAATCTGTATTGTTCTTTTTTCACCGGTGACGATGTTTGTGCCAATCAGAACTTCTCCACTTGGCTCACGCACAATATGTTGAAGCATTTCGCTTTTACCGCCGCCACTGGCTCCTTCGTGCATAAAGCGTGTGATGTTGTCATACGGACTCACCGACTCAACAGCTGAGCAGTGTGTTGTGGCCCAGCCTTCGTTTTCGCCCAAAGTTAGTAAAACGCCATAGATCCCTTTTTTTGCACTTGGGCCGGGATACAGGTTGTAGGAAAAAATCTCATAAGCCTTTTCGAGGCGGTTATGCACAACAATTTGTTTTCCATTGAAGTGTGTGTGTCTGAAAGGAGGAGCAACAAAAATCGTTGCATAAATGTCAGTACCTGAAGGTATTTCATTGAACCTGACAATTTTTTGCAACATGGCTAATCCCATTGCAAAAAAACCTGCATTGGCAGGTGCAACAGCCATCCCGAACGGACTGTCTTCCATCAAACCAATCTTAAAAAAGAAAATCACAAGTTCCTGTTCTTTTAGCCAGTCGAAGGTTTGTTGACGCAGTCCGCTAAAAGAATAGCCCATACGATCCGCAAATTTTTCCTTATCTGTTGGAAGTGCATCAGCAATGAGCATCGTGTCCGGATCGCGACGGCGCATATAGGGTTCCGGATAATTGGCTGAAATTCCGTTTGTTACTTTATGAACGACGGCTTCGGTTATCTTTCCTTTGCCCGCAACATCGTAGCATACTTCGTAGCTCAGGTTTTCTTTTGAACCCAGACTGGCTTCGGCCAAATCTTCATAATTCTCAAAGAACCTGATTTCTTTTTTGCTCTGTCGGATGATTGCGTCAACCTCTCGGGATATATGAAATGGAAATGGATAGTTCATAATATGCTTATATATATTGTTAATTGAATAACAAAGAACGTTTGTTTTTAGTCAGGCGGCTTTCGGAACAAGCCAAAATCGTACGAAAATCGTCTTAAATCGGTTGCGCGGAGCAGTTGGAATTGGGTTCTGAACGGCAAAAAATGGTGATTTAGGGTCTGCTGAAAAACTCCCCGAGCCTAATAAAGCAAAATTTCATCCACATTTCACAAAGTGAGAAGATGGCTTTTTCGCATTAATTTGTGCCAAAATCAGTTTAACCGCAGAGGGCGCAAAGAAGGCGAAGAGTAAACAAAGGGCTGACGCATTGTGATTTAATGAAGGCGAATGAAGCGATTAGAAATCATCAATCTCTCTGCGTTCTCTGCGCCTACTTGGCGGTCTCTGCGGTAAAAAAAAAGAACACTGCCGAAGTCTTTTCATTCAATCCGAGCTTCGAATTTAGATCGAGATGCAAGCTTTTTGAGCTAAACAGATTCAAATGCGTGCACAAATAATATAAAATACAGTTTTTATTTATTGATAATGATTCACTTAAGGGTTTTTCAGCAGACCC
>DISP01000076.1 GCA_002421995.1 Bacteroidales bacterium UBA6207
ACCAGTTTCAACAGCTGTTAAACCCTGCCTAAACATTACATTGCATGTCAATACCTTCCTCTGCCGAATACCAGGCCACCATTCTGGCTGTTGATGACAACCCAAAGAACCTGCAGTTGATTTCGAGTTTGTTGTCCGCAAAAAATTATAAGGTTGTTGTTGCCAACAGTGGCGAAAATGCCATGAAATACCTGGGGATCAAAGTCCCTGACCTTTTGTTGCTCGATATTATGATGCCCGGCATAAGCGGTTATGATGTGCTCGAAAAAATCAGGCAGAATCCCGATATACATGATCTTCCGGTGATATTCCTGACAGCCAAGTCAGAGTTGTCTGACATTGTCAAAGGCTTCTCGATGGGAGCGGTGGATTATATCACAAAGCCCTTCAAAAGCGAGGAACTCATCGCACGTGTTGAAACACATGTCGAATTGAAGCGTATGCGCAATCAGCTTGCAGAAAAAAATGCTGCTTTGAACCAGCTCAACAAAGAGCTTTCGGCCTCGCGCGAAATCATCAGGAGAGATGCCGAAAAGCTTGCCTACACAAATGCGCAGAAAGATAAGTTTTTCTCGATCATCTCGCACGATCTGCGCAATCCCTTCAGCGGATGCCTGATGGCCACAGAAATGCTTGCGAAACGTTTCAACGAACTCACGCAGGATGAAATTACAGCTTTTATTGATGCCCTGCACGACTCGGCTACCAATCTGAACAAGCTCCTCGAAAACCTGCTGAGCTGGGCTCAAATACAGATGGGACGCATGGCGTTCAATCCGGAAATGCTTGATCTGTCAGCATTGATTGAGGATGCCACGAAATTGCAAACGGCCGTGAGCTCGGCAAAAAACCTTGTGATCACAACAGAGGTGCAGCCTGTGGCGTTGGTTGCCGATAAAAATATGACCAGCATGATCATCAGGAATCTGTTTGCTAACGCAGTGAAGTTTACTCCCCGGGGAGGCAAGATAAGTATCAGGGTGTGGGAAGAAAATGACAAGGCACATATCCGGATCGCCGACACGGGCATCGGGATGAGCAAACTGCTGACGGAGCGGCTTTTTCGTCTGAACGAGAAAGTATCGCGGCCCGATACTGACGGCGAAGTCAGCAGCGGCCTGGGGTTGATCCTCAGCCACGACATGGCCGTGAAAATGGGAGGGAGCATCAGCGTTGAAAGTCAGGAAAAGATTGGAAGCACCTTCACGCTCATCCTGCCACTCAGGGCCGTTGAGTAAACAACAAAGGCCGTCCGGTATTTTTCGGAAACCATAAAAAGAAGCTGTCGGGTAAAATCCGAACAGCTTTTTTTGTATTTATGCAATTGAATGGGAGGTGTTGTTGTTGTGTTTTGCACAAATCATTGTCATTCAGTTGTTTGAAAATTAGTTGTATGGTATTGTTACTGTCTTGTTAAAATGAATCCGCATGAGACCATCATTGCTTTACCGTTGGCTTAAAATATATGTAAGGCTGGCTTTTGCTGCGTATTATCGCCGCTACAGGGTGCAAAATGTGCAAAATGTGCCGGTTACAGGTCCGGTCATTTTTGCCATCAATCATCAGAATGCATTCATGGATGCACTCGTGGTGGCAGTGAGTTCGGGCCGCAATCCGTGGTTTATCACCAGGGCGAGTGTTTTTTCAAACGCAACGGCACGCTACTGGCTTGGTTTACTGCAGATGTTGCCCATCTACCGTTTTCGCGACGGTCATGCCAATATGAAAAAAAACGATGAGGCCATGGAGTCGGTACGCAGGCTTTTGCAACAGGACGAAACCATTTTGATTTTTCCCGAGGGCAACCACGACAGGCATTGGGCATTGCGGCCGCTTCAGAAAGGTATTGCGCGCATGGCCTTCGATCTGGAGTCGGGCGAGGGCTTTCAATCAGGTTTGCACATTGTGCCGGTGGGGCTGCAATACGAAAATCATCTGAAGAGCTACAGCGATGTGCTGATAAGTTTTGGTGCGCCCATTGCGGTGAGCAATTACCGTGAAATTTATGAAACCAATCCCGCGCAGGCCATCAACAGGCTGATTGCTGATCTCGCGCCTGCCATACGCAGCCTCATGGTGCATATTCCCGAAAATATGCCTTACGATAAAGTTGCAGAGCTCATACAATCCGATGAAGCACGTCCGGCAGCACTTGTTGACCGGCTGCAACACGATCAGCAGATGGTTGAAAGATTGCAGGCCGTGGAAAGCATCGCTGACACGGCTGCCCCGAAAAGAAAAAGGCGTTTTTGTTTGTTAGCCTGGCTGTTGTTTATCCCTTCGGTGATTCCGCATCTTCCATTGCTTGGTCTGGCAAGAATGATAGTGCGCAAGGCTGTCAGGGACGATCACTGGACATCATCTATCAATTTTGCCACCTTGTTGTTGGCAGGGCCCATGATCTATCTGGCTGAAGTATTGGTGCTTGGCTTTGCCACGGGTCAATGGTATTTAGGCATTCTTTATGCATTATTGCTCTGGCCGACGGGTCGCTACAGCCTTTGGTACAGGGCGGCTTAGGCAGGGGACAAAGCTTTGGGGCAGTTCAGCCGTTGCCTTCCCTGAAAACGAGGAGTGGCAGATGGGTCTGATAGAGCAGTCGTTTTGTCAGGCTTGGTGCAAAAAGGTTTTCGAGGAGGTTACGTTTGCGGTGGAGCAGAGCGATGACATCAATTTGGTGTTCTTCGACAAAAGCTTCGACACCTTCCACCGGATCGGGGGTTTCGATGAGTCCGCATTCAAAACCGGAGGGCATATGGCTCGCCAGGAAGGTTTCTTTCAGTTGTTTCATCCGTATTCTGTCGAGCGAGGGGTCGGTGTCGGATTGAATGTGGAGGCAGAATATTTTGGTTTTAAAAGGTTTCACAAAGCTCAGCAGGCGGTGCATAGCGAGCAGGTCTTCTTTTCCGAAGTGAGTGATATACAATGCTTTGTGCGGAGCAATAAATTTAGTGATGTCGTAGGCTTCGGGCACAGCCAGCACTGGCACGAGACTGCGCTCGATCAGTTGCGAGGTGGTGCTGCCCAGCAGGCGGAAGCTGTCGTGGTTTTTGCCTCTTGTTCCCATCACGATAAGGCCCGGTTGGTAGTCGCCAGCGATAGAGAGTATTGCTTCCACTGCGCTTCCCCGCACGAGATCGGCCGAAACTTTAACACCTTTCATACGTTCGGCCCTGATGCGGCCTTCGAGCAGCTCGGTGAGTGTGTTAAGCTGATCCATAGCTTTCTGTTCCATCTCGCGCATTACCGGGCCGAGGTCAGTTTGAAAAGCATACATCTCGTTGAAGATGAAGCTGTCGCCGGTACTGCTGAACCACACATGCAGGAGACGGACTTCGGCTTTGAGGCTGCGTGCCAGCTCAAGGGCATAGTGAGCAGCTTTGATACTGCGGGCCGAAAAATCAACCGGGACGAGGAGCCGGCGCACACGACGCAGCTGTTTCACGATGGCTTCCTTGCCTTCGCCGGCAACAAACTGCATATCAAGCAGCAACTGTCTTGCAAGCGCCGCATCACTTTCGGCCAGCTGCAGTTCAACAAAAGTTTCGCCCGGCAGGGCGTTCGTGATAAAACTGTTGACACCCTGCATGCCAAGCTGCATTTTCAGCAGCAGGGCCTTGCTGTAGCTGAGACCGCGCAGCGTGACAAATGATTCGCAGTTCATCATTCCAATGTATTGAACGTATAAAATTAAGGCATTGCAAAGGCGATGTCAATACTTTTTTGCTTTGTGTCAGTATGTTTTAACTAAGAAAGCAGAAAGCAAAGCTATCCGGTAAGGAATTGTTGCCGTGTGGCGATTCCCGGTAATAAATCAAATATTCCGACAGGGAAGAGCCGACATTTTTGCTACTTTTGCTTTCACTACTCCGCACCTGCTATGATCGAAAAGCTGATACACGCCTTTACCTTGCCGCTGCAAAGCCCGGTGTTGGTTTTTGCAACCATACTGCTTATCATCCTGCTTTCGCCGATTCTGCTGCGTATGTTGAAAGTGCCGGGCATCATCGGCTTGATTATTTCGGGCGTTTTGATTGGTCCGCATGGGCTGAATATCATTGAAAAAAATGCGGCTGTTGACCTGTTTTCCACCATCGGACTCTTATACATTATGTTTATTGCCGGTCTTGAGCTCGATCTGGGTGAGTTCAGGCTCAACCGCAACAGGAGTCTGCTGTTTGGGCTTTTCACTTTTATACTTCCATTGGGCATAGGCTTTCCTGTAATGTATTATTTACTGGATTATAGTTTTTATGCCAGCTTGCTGATATCCAGTATGTTCAGTACGCACACGCTTGTGGCCTACCCCATCGTGAGCCGCATGGGCGTATCAAAAGACCAGGCAGTTGCCATCACCGTTGGGGGAACGATACTCACTGACACTGCCGTGCTTCTGTTGCTGGCCTTCATCATGAGTGCCGGTAAAGGAGATGTCGGCCCCGGATTTTGGACAGGGATGCTCGTTTCGGCAATACTATTCAGTGTGGCCATGTTTTGGCTTGTTCCGCGCATCACGGGCTGGTTCTTTAAGAAGATGGAAAGCGAAAAATATTCGCATTATATCTATGTGCTGACGGTCGTTTTTTTGGCAGCTTTTCTTGCCGAAGTTGCAGGTGTTGAGCCAATTATCGGCGCTTTCGTTTCGGGGCTGGTGCTCAACAGGTTTATCCCGCACAGCTCGGTGCTGATGAACCGCATCGAGTTTATCGGTTCGTCGCTGTTTATCCCTTTTTTCCTGATCAGTGTTGGAATGCTTGTTGATATGCGGGTGATCATGCAAGGTCCGCAGGCGCTGATTATTGCAGGAATACTGACGTCGGTAGCCCTTTTGGGAAAGTGGCTTGCCGCCTTAGCCACCAGACTGAGTTTTGGCTTCGGTAAAATCCAGCAAAACCTTATCTTTGGTCTGAGCAGCTCGCATGCTGCCGCCACCATCGCGGTGATCCTTGTAGGATTTCAAAGCGGACTGATTGACGAAAACATCCTCAACGGCACCATCATCCTCATCCTTGTGACCTGTGTAACGGCTTCGGTGGTAACAGAACGAGCAGCAAAGAAACTTTTGCAGCAAAAAGAACTCTCAGATGAAAATCCTTCGGCTGCCGACAGCTCAACAGAAAAAATCCTGCTGCCGATTGCCAATCTGGCCAATATGGAAAAACTGCTCGACTTCGGAATTTACATCAAGGAAAAGCATAAGAGTCATCCTGTTACCATCTTTTCTGTGGTACCCAATGATGCAGAGGCAGATGCCAATCTGCGCAAAGCCCGCGAAAGGCTGCAAGGTCTGGCGCGTCACCTTGCTGCGGCCGAATCACAGGCCGAGGTCAAAGCCACCATTGATCACAATGCCACAGCGGGAATCATCCGCACAGCCAAAGAAACACAGGCCAGCATACTGCTTTTAGGCTGGCCACAGGCCGAAGGTCTGATCAACAGGCTCACAGGAAACAAAGTGGACGGCGTGGTTTACAACTTCGACAAAACAGTGTTTATCTGTCATTTTGCCCAGCCTTTGGTCAATCACAAACGCATCATCATTGCTGTGCCGCCATTGGCCGAACTCGAACAGGGATTTTTGATCTGGATGAAAAAACTATTGCAGCTTTCAACAGAACTTGGCACCACACTTGGGCTCTATGCGAATGCCGAGACAAGAAAAAAGATTGAGGAAACAAAAGAGCTAAGAATCGCCGGACGTAAAATGTTCTTTGTTGAGTTCACATCCTGGGACAGCATCATGCTGCTTTCGCACGACATCAACAAGGACGATATATTGGTGTTGGTTTCGGCGCGCAAAGGATCGGTGTCCTACCTTGCAGCCCACGAGCACCTGCCATCGAAGTTTGAGAAGCAGTATGGCACATTTAGCCGCATCATCGTGTTTCCGCAGCAGCATCAGGTTTCGTATGTGAACGACCGCTATAAGGATATTGATGCAGAGCCCATCCTGCGCGGAGTTGAAACACTCAACCGTCTTGGCAAAGGCGTTGGCAGCTTCTTCAGAAAGGCAGAGTGATAACAAACTAATGCGAGATTGAAGATAAGGTGTTGGTGAAATATCCGCTGAAAATGGCGCTTATAGTTTTGGTTTTTCGAGCAGAAAAAAAGACAGTCTTTCAACTGTCTTTTTTTGTACCCGGAGCCGGGATCGAATTTACCCGGCTAACAAGTATGAACGTATTATTTAGGGTCTGCTGAAAAACCCTTAAGTGAATCAATAAATAAAAACTGTATTTTGTATTATTTGTGCACGCATTTGAATCTGTTTGGCACAAAAAGCTTGCATCCCGATCTAAATTCGAAGCTCGGATTGAATGAAAATACTTCGGTAGTGTTCTTTTTTTTAC
>DISP01000107.1 GCA_002421995.1 Bacteroidales bacterium UBA6207
AAAGAACGCCTGGAGCTGCTGGGAAGCAAAAACGGGCAAACGTTTTATTTTGAAGTTTCAGACCTGAAAGATGAGAACGGACAGGCAACAGGTACTGAGGTAAAGATTGTTATGCCCTGGGAAGAGGATTAAAGCAAAAAAAAGATGATGAGATCAGTTATTATTGATGACGAACCAGGTGCAAGAGAGGCGCTGAAAAACCTGATTTCGGAGCATTGCCCTGAAATTGAAATAATTGGCGAAGCCGGTTCAATAGCAGATGGAAGAGCTTTGCTGGCCAAAACACAGGTTGAGCTCGTGTTTCTGGATGTTCAGATGCCTGACGGAACAGGTTTTGATTTACTTGCCGGACTTGAAAAGATTTCTTTTCAGGTGATTTTTGCATCGGCTTACGATCATTTTGCTATAACTGCCTTTAAGTTCAGTGCTGTTGACTACCTGTTAAAGCCGATCATCATCGAAGACCTCAAAGCCGCAGTTAAAAAAATCAGACTCTCCGACAAATCATCTATCGACAGGATAAAAACGCTGATTGACAATCAGGGTGCAATAAAGAAAATCGCCCTGCCTTCGATGGAAGAAGTAAATTTTGTGAAGGTTGAAGACATTATCCGTTGTGAATCCGACAACAACTATACACGGTTTTTTCTTACGGGCAATCAGCAGATACTGGTGAGCAAGACATTAAAAGAATACGAAGACCTGCTTGAACCACTTGGTTTTTTTCGGTCGCACAAATCATCATTGATCAACCTCAGGTATATAAAAAAATACATCAAAGGCGAAGGTGGCACCATCGTGATGGAAGACGGAAGCATTGTTGAGTTAAGTCGCCGTAGAAAAGATGATTTCTTCAGAGTGCTTCAAAACAACAACTGATGTAGTCGTTAAAATTTCAGCAATGAGAGCAATTGCGAGAAAATGATCATCAACACCAAGGCAGTAGGATAAACTGTGGCATAGCCCACCGAAGGAGCATCGCTTTCGGTTTTGCTGTCAATTGCGGCCAATCCGGGCGTGCTGGTCATGGCTCCTGTTATGACACCCAGCAGACTTAAAAAGTTCATTTTCATCACGTAATGCCCTATCAACAATCCAAAAAACATTGGCAATATAGTGATGACGGCACCAATAAGTACAAGCTGCAAACCATTGTTTTGCAGTGCATTTGCAATTTCGCTTCCGGCACTTGTGCCAACACTTGCCATAAAAAGTAACAGACCCAGCTTACGCAGCAATTGATTACCGCTACCCGACATGGACCAAAGAATGGGCCCGGTTCTGCCCAAATTACTCAACAACAAGGCTGTAGCCAAAACACCGCCGGTGAGTCCAAGGCTAAAATTAAACAGTCCGCCCACCGGGATGGAAATCGAACCCACCAAAACACCCAGCACCACTCCCAACGAGATAGGCAAAAAATTGGTTTCGGACAGTCGTTTCTCATCATTGCCAAGCAGGCGCATCACCTCCTGTATCTCCTGGTTTGAGCCAGAGATAAGAAGTTTATCACCAAATCGCAACTTACTATGTGGTAAAGGCTTAAGATCAATTCCGCTTCGGCGGATGCGTGTGATTGTGGCATTATAAGCCGTGAGATTCAGTTCGCGGATGCTTTTACTAACCACTTTTCTGTTGGTAACGAGCACCCAGTTTACAGCAAAACGCTCATCGAAAGGCAGATCGCGAACAACAGCTTCTCCAAGCAGCAGTTCCATCCGTG
Organism: Bacteroidales bacterium UBA6207; assembly: GCA_002421995.1. Lineage (GTDB taxonomy): Bacteria > Bacteroidota > Bacteroidia > Bacteroidales > F082 > JALNZU01. The sequence goes on from DISP01000107.1 coordinate 1,724, forward strand.
AAAGGGCAGCCTCATCACCAACAACTTTCACAAAATCACCAAGATGCAGCACAGTTTCACCCGAAGGAGCGACCACATTGCCATCATGGCTCACGCGCGAAATCACGCCACCCGTAATCCTTCTCAGGTCAATATCTTTGATTGCTTTGCCCTCAATATTGGCATTCGAGATTTTGAGTACCCTGTTTGTCAGTTCGGGATTTTCCTCATGCAATTGGTCGAGGTATTTGGTTTCTTCATGACCCAAATCAACCCTAAGCCAGCGCGGCACAAGTTGTACAAACAGAATCACAAGAATCACACCGGCAGGATAAGCAATACCATAACCTACTGCTGTGACCGGCGATCCGGTGGCTTCCACGGCAGCTGCCAGCCCGGGTGTGCTTGTGAGCGCTCCGTTGAAAAGCCCGACACCCAAAGCAACAGGAATATCAAACAGTTTGATAGCACCAAGGGTCAGGAGCGCTGCCACACTGATAACTACAAAGCCAATCAGAATAAGCTGCTTGCCGTATCTGAGTAAAGCATCAAAGAAACCCGGCCCGGCCTGAATCCCGATGGTGAATATAAACAACAACAATCCAAGTGTTTGAAATGCCGAAGGCACCGTATAGCCCAGGTGACCTAAAAGCATTGCCACAAAGATGACGGCAGAAGAATCAAGTGAGAAACCTTTGTAGCGAAGGCTTCCGGCCATCAAACCAAAGGTCAGGATAACAAACAAAACAAAATAGCCCTGCCCCAGAATTTCTTCCATGATCAATCAATTTTCAATTAGACACAATCACCTTAAGCGTTTTTTCAACAGCTGCTGTGCGGAGTTTACAAAAATAGACTCCGTTTTGTAAATTACTCACATCAAACTCTTTATGGTGCGTACCCGGCCCACAGGCAACGCCCGGCTCCTTCAAAACCATTCTTCCGCGGGCGTCGCTCAGATCAATTTCAACCATGCCGGATTGGGTCGTCTGAAAGCTTAAGTTTAGCTTATTTTTTACCGGATTCGGAAAAACAGAAGCCAAAATTCTCGTATCTTCTACCGACGCCACGTTGGTGATATCCAACGCAATACGGGTATAATACACATCCTGTCCGCCATTCAGCGTATTTGCCCAGGCCAGATGAGCACCCTGGTTGTCGGAAATCATATGGAAATAATCACCCATTTTTTCTTGGTTTGGCCAGCCGACATGTGGATCAAATAATTCAGAAATCCGTTGGTTTGGCGACCATGTTTCGCCCTGATCGTCAGACCATGAATAATAAAGAGCCGACATCCTGCTCAGGTTTGAAGGTGCATCACGCGTATCGAGCCACACAGCATCGAGGCGACCATTTGGCGCAATTGACATTGTTCCAAACCATTGTGTTTTAGTTACGGAGATATCCTGATTGATACGCTTTGCCTCCGACCAGCTCTGACCACCGTCAATGCTGCGCGAGAACATCACATCGCCCGGGTCGCCGTTATTGCGCAATATTGAAGCAAGCACATATACATTTCCATTACTTGCCGTAGCGGAATGATCCGTTACGATAGAAGCCTGCCCGAGCAAGCCAACAGGGTTCACGGTGGGTCCGTAGGTCATTTCTCCTCCCATATCCACATCGGTATTCATATCCCATGAGGGAGTAACAAGGCGGTCTTTCGCATTGACGGAGCGGGAAACCTGAATACCACTCCAGCTTGCTCCCGCAATGTACAAATCGCCATTTTGCGCAACTGCCAGCGTACCCCAATAAGGTTCACCTGTCACTGCCACACACGGGCTGTAGCTGTCGCCTTTGTTGACCGAACGTGTGAAATTACCCGGATAGCAGCTTGTCCACGACATGGTCCAGAAGGAGTAGTTATTGTCGCGGCCAGGCCCGTCGGTCCGGTCAATAATCATCCATTGCTTGTCGCCTCCTTTTGCTTCCACACCCTCGTCCCAGCTGAGGCCACCATCGTAACTTCTGAAAACTTTGCAGGTGTAGTTGCCATCACTTGAGGTCAGACTGTTGTAATAAAACGTACCTTCCGAGTCAATATCAATCACAGGATCAGAGCGAAAAATTCCGGCATTGATCGAGCCGGGAAAAGTCCATGTCTGTCCGCCATCATGCGAATAGGCATAGCCGGCCTGCCTGAAATTACTTGCGATGTTATCAAACTGCCTCCAACCGATTATAATCCGCCCTGGATTGGCTGTATCAATAGCAATGGAAGGTTCGTTGGCAGCATCACCAATGATATTCAGACCATTTGCATCAACATTCACCTGATGGGTTTCGACCATCGCATCTTTGTAATAATAGGCTTTCGAAACAGCTCTGCGTGCTTCAGGAAGAGGCAAATAGGCATCAGAAGGTTCTTCTTTGTGGAGCAACTGCCTGGCACGTTGTTGCTCAACTTTGCTTTG
>DISP01000086.1 GCA_002421995.1 Bacteroidales bacterium UBA6207
GTTTTGTTTTCGCCAACATTTTTTATAAGCGACCTGATATCAACCAATTGGTTAGGATCGAGCCCCGAAGTAGGTTCGTCGAGTATCAGCACCTGCGGATCATGCAGCAGAGCCTGAGCCAATCCTACCCTTTGTTTGTAGCCTTTTGAAAGCATCCTGATCTTTTTCCCCAATTCAGCTTCAAGCCCTGTCAGCTGGATCATTTCATCAACTCTTGATGACTTTTTGTTGCCCAAAAGATGAAGATCGGCAACAAAGTCCAGGTATTCACGAATATACATATCCTGATACAAAGGATTGCTCTCGGGAAGATACCCGATTAGCTTTCTCACTTCAACACTTTGAAGCTGAACATCATAGCCCATAATATGCGCAGTTCCGGATGTTGGGGGAAGGTAACAGCTCAAAATCTTCATCAAAGTTGATTTCCCGGCTCCGTTTGGCCCCAAAAGTCCAACAATCTCACCTGCTTTGATTGACAGACTCACATTGTTCAGCGCTTTTTGCTGACCATAAAGCTTTGAAATTTGATTCACAACAACAGACATATTCGCGTATGTTTGGTACTTGAAACTGCAAAAATACGAAGATTCCTCCAGCATTCTTTTGCTTTGGCGCTTATCGCTCGGGCAACAGCGCTTTTTTGCAATTAGGTACATGCTTTTATTTTATTTTTTTCGGATTTCCCACGGTCCTTTTTGTATTTTTATTGACGAAAAAACACTTATTTTAATAACGTTTAACAAACAAATAAAACAATCATGTCAAACGCTTTTAAACAACAATCATTGGTAGTTTTTCTGGCAGCTGTTTTATTCCTACCGGCCATTGTGTTTTCACAAGACTACAGGCTCTTCAATCCCGAATCGCGGAAATTTTTTGCGCGGTTACCTCAAATGGATTCAACTTTTGGGCTCAGGGAAGTGTAAGCCTCAAGCAACGGAAACGACGCTGTGTACCATTTAACTTAGGTGTCAGTGATGAGTTTGTTGATGGCGGGGATTGTATTTTTTGGGCAAGCAACACCTGCCGGCCCCATAACAAGCCAACGCCGCTTGGCGCAAAAGTGGAGTTCGCCGATGCAACTCAATGGAAGTTTTTTACAAATTCGCAGCAAAGCCTTGTTTTTCAATTCAGTAAAAACGAAACCACGCCTTATGTTTTTTATTCCGACACCCTTCAGTATTTTACGATCTTTTACCTGACAACAGCACTGGATAGTGTTCTCGGACAAACGGACTCTGTTAAGTCATTCAGGGTCAATCATTATGATATAACGGGCAATATTCTCAATTCACCTTTAAATGATTTTGAGATCAAAATCGGGAAAGCTTTTGGTTTGATACAATTTTTTAGGATTGACCGGTTTCCGGCGGTTTTGGAGCCGGTAAGGCTCATTGGAAATATGTTCCCGGATGCCGGATTGTACCGGATAACAAATGAAATGATATATAATTATGAGCCGGGGGATAAAATTCAGTATTTCGATATGCGGTTTATTAATCAGGCATACGGATGGAATTATGAAAGGTATATAATGTATCACGTGCTTGAAAAACAAAGCACGCCGCAACAGTTGAGCTATACAATTGCAAGAAATATTTTTTATTTGTGAAGCGGTTTGCGGGAATTTGATACGATTATTCTGAATTATACGCGCAATGAAGTGATTGCACAAATACCTTTTGATGAAATGGGAGGCGCAATCAGTCTGGTAAGAATTGATTTTACAAAGACAGATTTTTCCGGGACCGGTCTGTGGAAATACAATATCGCCTACGAATATTTGTCTTATTGTGAATCCGGAGATTGCTGGGGAGGCAGCCCCGGAAGCCCGCCCCCTGATGAAGTGAATACCTGGGTGGAGGGAATCGGGCTGTTTTATTATCATTGGGGGTCTCCTTTTACATCATTAGCCGAAACCTACAGAACCTATGTGGTTTACTTAAAAAAATCTGGTCTGAGTTGGGGAACAGAAGTGTATGTCGGGCAGGATGAGATGGCATTGAATCAATTACAATTAAAAGTCTTTCCAAACCCAACGACAACAAAGCTCCGGTTTGAAAATAGTCTGTCTCCCGGTGGAAGGCTGCTTATCTATGACATAAACGGAAAATGTATCAAATCTGTCAGCATCGAAGCTGAAACTGCTGAGGTTGATGTACAAGACCTGAAGCCCGGATTGTATCATTTGCAGCTTGTTAACCAAAACAGAGCGCAAACATGCAAGTTCAGTAAGCAATAGATGAATTTCAGGCATGTTGCCGGTATAACATTGACACATTGTTTGCGGAATTTTTTAACGAATACGGCAGGCCTGTTTCAAGCGAAAACGGATTGATCAGGTTATATCATCTGTGTATTTAAGGAAAATCATTTGTTTGTGCACTGGAAAACAAAAAATTATAAACAAATAGATGTTGGTAAATTTGTTGAATTGAAAAAATGTTTCTATTTTTGCACCCCGTTTTGGAAAAAGAAGGAACTAAAACGAAAGAAGCAATTTATAAGTCAATGAATACACTGAGTTACAAGACAATCAGCGTCAACAAAGAAAACGCTGACAAAAAGTGGATGGTAATAGATGCCGAAGGGCTCGTATTAGGCAGGTTGGCCTCAACCATTGCCCAGGTACTGCGCGGTAAGCACAAACCTTCCTACACTCCCCACAGTGATTGTGGTGATAATGTGATTGTGATCAACGCTGAAAAGGTCGCACTCACAGGAAACAAAATGGAGACAAAATATTATGTTCGCCACACAGGATATCCGGGCGGACAGAGAATTCGTCCCATTAAGGAACAACTGAAACGCAAACCCATTGCCGTTGTTGAACATGCTGTGAAAGGTATGCTGCCAAAAACCAAGTTGGGTGCAGAGTTGTTTCGCAATCTTTATGTTTATGCCGGTCCAAGCCATAAGCATGAAGCACAGCAACCTACTGAATTAACCTTAAATACAATTAAATAATTATCATGGAAGTAATCAACGCCTTAGGCAGGAGGAAAACGGCTGTTGCACGCGTTTATCTCAAAAGCGGAAATGGCAGCATCGTGGTAAATAAAAGAGATTTCAGGGAATACTTCCCAACAGGAATCCTGCAGTTTGTTGTTGAGCAACCACTGGCACTCACCGGTAATGTCGGCACTTACGACATCAAAGTGAACCTTGCCGGCGGTGGTATCAACGGTCAAGCTGAAGCGCTCAGCCTTGCTATCAGCCGCGCCCTGATCGAAATCAACCCCGAGTTTCGTCCTGTTCTTAAAGCTAAAGGCCTCCTGCGCCGCGACCCACGTATGGTTGAACGCAAGAAACCAGGTCAACCCAAAGCACGTAAGAAGTTCCAATTCAGCAAACGTTAGTCTTTTGGGGCAAACGATTTTGTTTAGTATCCAAATTGCTGAGATGTCTTCCCAGACCTACCCAGCAATTGTGTTCGTGAATGTAAACATTTTTTAATCAATTATTTATGTCAAGAGTATCTTTCGAAGAATTATTGGATGCAGGTGTACATTTCGGTCACTTGCGCAGAAAATGGAATCCAAACATGGCGCCTTATATCTTTATGGAGCGCAATGGTATCCATATTATTGACTTATACAAAACACAAGCTAAAATTGAAGAAGCTGCCAATGCGCTGCGTCAATTAGCCCGCTCAGGTAAAAAAGTTTTGTTTGTTGCCACAAAGAAACAAGCAAAAAGCATTGTTGCCGAGGAAGTTGCAAAGGTTGGAATGCCTTACGTAACTGAACGCTGGCCCGGTGGTATGCTCACCAACTTTGCAACCATTCGTAAAGCTGTTCGTAAGATGACGAACATTGATAAACTGATGGTTAGCGATTCATACCAGAACCTCTCAAAAAGAGAGCGTCTGCAAATTCAACGCGAACGCGAAAAATTGGAAAAAAACCTTGGTAGTATCGCCGACCTGAGCCGCCTTCCTTCAGCGCTCTTCGTTGTTGACGTTATCAAAGAACATATCGCTGTTGCCGAAGCACGTAAACTCAACATCCCTACTTTCGCCATCTGCGATACCAATTCCAATCCAAATATCATTGATTTCCCAATTCCGGGTAATGACGATGCCAGCAAATCTATTGCGTTGATCGTTAGAACAATGGCTGAGGCTATCGAAGAAGGATTGAATGAAAGAAAGTTGGCCAAAGATAAAGGTCAGGAAGACGGTGATGCTGATGGTGATGACTTTAATGATGACAATGATAAGTCATTCGACGTGGAAGATGAAGACGGCAAAGGTGAAGGCAAAAAAGCACCTGCTGACGATGCTCGCGGCAAAAGACCACGCAGACCTGCTACCAGAAAGTAAAAGAAACTAAAAGATTTTATATCCTATGAATATTACCGCAGCCCAAGTTAATGATCTGAGAAAGCTCACCGGAGCCGGAATGATGGATTGCAAAAAAGCCCTCGTCGAAAGCGAAGGCGATATGGAAAAAGCTGTTGACTATCTGCGCAAAAAAGGCCAGAAAGTTGCCGCAAAACGCGCCGACCGCGAAGCTACTGAAGGTGTTATCATTGCCAAAACCAGCGCCGATGCACAATATGCTGCCGTGATTATGGTGAATTGCGAAACTGACTTTGTTGCTAAAAATGAAGATTTTGTAAAGTATGCCCACAGCATTCTTGATCTTGCCGTAGCTAACAAAGTGCAAACTGTTGACGAGCTGAAACAGCTTGAACTCAATGGTCGCAAAGTTGAAGAAACTATCACCGATCAGACCGGAGTTATTGGCGAGAAAATTGACCTTGGTGCCTTTTTTAAAGTTGAATCAGCCATCACAGCAGCTTATATTCATCCTGGCAACCGTATCTCAACAATCGTTGGTCTCAACAAAGCTGATGCACCAAACGCAGCACAGATAGGTCGTGAACTTGCAATGCAGGTTGCTGCCATGGATCCCGTTGCAGTGGATGAAGCTGATGTTCCGCAGGATGTTATCCAGCGCGAAATCGAAATTGGCATGGAGCAAGCCCGCAACGAAGGAAAAGCAGAAGATATGCTGGAAAAAATCGCCCGTGGAAAACTCAATAAATTCTACCGCGAAAGCACCTTGTTGAACCAGGACTTTATTCGTGAGAATAAGAAAACTGTAAAACAATATCTTGCCGAATCCGACAAAAATCTGACAGTTGTTGCCTTTAAGCGTGTTGCTTTGGGATAATCAATTGATACATACAATAAAAAAAGGAGCTTTTGGCTCCTTTTTTTATTTCCCCCCTAAATAGAAACGAGCTGATTGCTTCAGCTCAAAAAGCATTATTGTGATAACAGCGATTTCACTATTGACGCAACAAGTTGATTATCGGCTTTCCCGGAAATTTTTGCTGAAACAATTCCCATCACTTTGCCCATATCTCTCATTCCGCTTGCTGAGGTTGCTGCAATTGCTTCCTGCACAATTTGTTTTATCTCATCACCTGCCATTTGTTTAGGCAGATATGCTTCGATGATTGCTGCCTGAAAGCTTTCTTCTTCAGCCAGATCGGGGCGCTGCTGACCAGCATAGATTTCGGCAGCCTCACGACGCTGTTTTACTAATTTTTGGAGCAGCTTCAATTCAACGCTCTCAGGAATGATCCCGCTTGAAACGTCTTTGCCGGTTTTCTCAAGCAGCAATGCCGCTTTGATTGCCCGCAAGGCGTTGAGCTTGCGCGAATCTTTTGCAAGCATTGCCTGCTTGATATCATTGTTAATCGTAAATTCCAATTCCATATTACACTGGGGGTTTAGTCAACATTATCGTGTAAAAAAGGATTGTCTAACCTCAGACCGGGGCGACCTGGTGTTGGGTCAATGCTGTAACGCGAAACCTCCTGCTGCGACATTTCCTGTTTAACATCAGTGCCTTTGCGCATATAAGCCGGTGTACGTTCGAGTTCTTCAATTCCCTGATCGGTTTTTATTTTCAGACTCATGGCTTTCAGTCTGTTTTGCCTTTCAAGGCTGCGACGTTCCATCTCGGCACGTTCGGCATCTTCATCATGGTATGAAAGCTCTGAAATAGTTTTTTTGATGATCTCGGTTTTGGCCTCAACCACCGGCTCAACAATTTCAAAGATAATTTCATGGGTCTCAACGCTGGTTTCCTGAATATATAATTCCTCAATCACTTCTGCCGTTTCCTGCTCAAGCAGCGGTTCGAAGGTTTCGGTCTTTGTTTCTTCTACTGTTTCGAAAAGCTGATGAACAACTTGCGAAGGCGATTGTGATGCATGGTGCGCAAAATCTATCCTGGTTTGCTCGATAGTGGATTCGGTTTTTTCCTCGCTTCCAAGGCTGAAAACTTTTACAGGATTATTGGAACGCATTGACTGGAAGCCTGTTGCTTCTTCTTTTCTGTCGCCATACAACGGGTTTACTTTTACATTTGAGGATGCTGTGTTGTTATAAAACAATTCATCAATCTCAAAACCTGTTGCAATCACTGTAATGGCGATGCTGTTTTCAAGGCTCTTGTCAACACCGTTACCCCAGATAACCTCGGCAGTGTTTCCGCAAATATGCTGGATATAGTCCGTAATTTCGTGTACCTCATCCAACGAGATTTCATCTTCGCCGGAGGTGATATAAAGCAGAATATTTTTTGCTCCGGATATGTTTGAATCGTTCAGCAATGGCGATCTCATCGCTTCTTCGATGGCTCTTATTGCACGGTTTTCGCCGGCAGCAACAGCAGAACCCATGATGGCTTTTCCGCTGTTTTTCATCACTGTCTTCACATCTTCAAAGTCAACGTTGATGTAGCCGGTCACGGTGATAATTTCTGCAATTCCTTTGGAGGCGGTTGTTAAAACATCGTCAGCTTTTTTGAAAGCCTCGGTAAGACGCATATTTCCATATTCTTCGCGGAGCTTATCATTGCTTATAATGAGAAGCGTATCAACATGTTTTCTCAATTCATCAATGCCTTCGATAGCTTGCTGCCTGCGTTTTTTTCCTTCAAAGCTAAAGGGCAGTGTAACGATACCAACGGTTAAAATGTCGAGATCTCTGGCAATCTTGGCCACAACAGGGGCTGCACCGGTGCCTGTTCCACCGCCCATACCTGCAGTAATAAAGAGCATCTTTGTATGTGGCTCAAGTAAGTCTTTTATTTCATCGCTGGTTTCGATGGCGGCTTCGCGGCCAACAGCAGGGATGTTGCCCGCACCCAGTTGTCTTTTTCCGAGGTGAATTTTATTTGGTACCGGACTTGTATCGAGGGCCTGCGAGTCTGTATTGCACAATACAAAATCCACACCCTTGATTCCTTGGTGGTACATATGTGTTACAGCATTGCTTCCGCCTCCTCCAACACCTATTACTTTGATGATATTTGACTGATCCTTAGGATGTTCAAACTTTAGCATTTCGGTCATAATTCTGGGTTTTAAAATTAAGTTCTTGTTTTTATCTAATTACCTTATATTAATTTTTTTTTTAACAATTTGCGGTTGATAACCTTTATTCTATCAGATCGCGATCGAACAAACGGATGATTTTATCAAGATAGCTTTGTCGTCTTTTTTCTTTAATCTCTTCTGAATGAATGGGTTCTATTTTTACTTTTTTATCACTTCGGCCTTCGGTATCTTCCTTGATCTGTTCCATTTCCAGCTCAAAATCGTAGCGTTTGATGCCTTCGATCACAAGTCCGATACCAGTTGCATACATCGGGCTTGCCAATTCGTCGGGTGTTCCTTTGGCAAGATGTTCGTTTGGATAGCCAATTCTAACCTCCATGCCCGTGAGGAATGACGAAAGCTGATCAATATGTTTCATCAATGCGCCGCCGCCGGTGAGAACAATGCCGGCAATGAGTTTTCTTTCAAGACCTGAATTCTTGATTTCATAATAAACATGCTCAATTATTTCTTCCATTCGTGCCTGAATGATTGAAGCGAGATTGCGGAACGAGATTTCCTTGGCAGGTCTTCCCCTTATTCCCGGTATTGAGACTACTTCATCATCGCGGTTTTCGCTTGCAAGGGCTGAGCCGAATTTTACTTTCACCTCCTCAGCATGTTTTTTGATGATCGTGCATCCCTCGCGAATATCTTCGGTAATAATGTCACCACCAAAGGGGATGACGGCTGTGTGACGGATAATCTTGTCATAGAAAATGGCAATGTCTGTTGTGCCACCGCCGATATCAACCAAAACCACTCCGGCTTCTTTTTCCTCATCACTGAGCACCGATTCGGCAGAAGCTATTGGTTCAAGAATCAGATCAACCATTTCAAGTCCGGCTCGTTTCACACATTTCAGAATATTTTTTGCTGCTGCGGTTTGCCCGATGATGACGTGAAAATTGGCTTCGATTTTGCTGCCTAACATTCCAACGGGTTGTTTTATACCTTGCTCACCATCAATAATATAATCCTGAGGAATCACATCAATAATCTCTTCGCCGGCTGCCATGCTAAGCTTGTACATGTCGTTGTTGAGCTTATCAATTTCGAGACGGTTGATTTCTTTGTCGTGTACCTCCCTGATCAGACTCCCGCGGTGCTGAAGGCTTTTTATGTGCTGGCCGGCGATGCCGACATTTACATATTTGATGTCAACTCCTGAACTGATTGAGGCTTCCTCAACAGCTTTTTTGATTGATTGAACGGTGTCTTCAATATTTGAAACCATACCGCGCTTCACCCCGATGGACTCAGAGCGGCCGTAGCCCAGAATGTCAATTTTGCCGTTTTCGTTACGACGTCCGACAATACAGGCAATTTTTGTTGTTCCAATGTCTAATCCGACAATAATTTCAGAAGTTTTCATAGGGAATCTCTTTTAGTACAAACAATTTGGTTTTTAAAACTTGCGTTGATAGTGTGATAGTTATGTAGTGCAGGGTCGTTTGACCTGGCCTGAAAAAAGGCTGAAACATTAAAGATTTTTTGAGCGATATAATTGGTGTCGCCAATATAGATTGGTGAATCACCGATTTTTGGACTTAGCTCTATGGTTTCGTTTTCATTGATGAAGATCTGATCAATGAGCACTTGCATGAAAGGATCTTTGTTGATGGCACCGGCTGTTTTGGCGACGGAAAACACACTGTGCTTTTTGTTGATGAGTTTTGACAAAGGAAGGGCTGAATTATCCGGAACCGGCAATGAGCTGATGTTTCCATTTGCTACAATCACGCGCGAAATAAAATCAGGATGTGTTGGAAACAGTACGTTGTCTTCTCCAATATAGAAAGATTGATTGGTGAGAGTGAAAACGCGTACAACAGGTTTACGTTCGGTCAACTGCACTTTTATTTTACGTTCGAGCGTTGATGACGCTTCTGCTTTTACAACATACGGATTTTGCTCCAGACTTGTTTTCAATGCCCTGATATTGGTCCAGCCCAATGCCTTGGTGCGATTGGCTCCAACCATCTCGGTGATTTCTTTATACACAACATTATATGAAAGAAACCCGCCTTCCTGCTGTTGTTTGATCTCAAGTTCAAGGCCGGTCACCGGTAAGCTGTAGTGAACTGTACGTGCAAAGCCCAGCAAAGCAACAAGCGCGGCTGCTGTCAGAATCCAGGTTGTGATTGTTAGGATGCGCTTCACCATGACTCAATGAGGTATTGCAAAGGTTCAACCAGCTGATCAATATCTCCGGCGCCAAGTGTCAAAAGAACTTCTGGTTTTGATGCTGATACATAATCAATTACCTCAGTTTTTGTTAATAATTGCCTGGTCGGCACCTTACACAAATGCAAGAGTTTTTCAGAAGTCACACCCGGGATGGGTTCTTCTCTGGCCGGATAGATGTCGAGCAAAATCAATTCATCCAACATACTGAGACTTTCTGCAAAACCATCCATGAAGTCGCGGGTGCGGCTGTAAAGATGGGGCTGAAAAATGCCGCATATTTTCTTGTCTGGAAACAGCTCTTTTGCAGCTGAAATACATGCTTTCAGCTCTTCCGGATGATGGGCATAATCATCTATGTAAAAGTGTTTTGGTCCGTTCACAAGGCTGTCAAACCGTCGCCAGACCCCCGAATAGCTTTCGAGTGCCTTGGCAATTACATGTTGTTCAATACCATACTGAATGGCAACTGTGGAGGCTGCCAAAGCATTTTCGATGTTGTGACGGCCGGCTACCTTAAGCCTGATCGTAATTTTTGGATTGTTGCCGTAATACCAGTCATAGCGGAAACGACCATTTTCGACGCCCGGGTTTTCGGCCCTTGAAAGTGCTGATGCTGAAATGGCATAGGTGCTTGATTCAGTATTTCTTTGAAGTGGAAGCCCTTCACGGTGAATTAGTTTGCCTCCTGTTTTGATGCCATTCACAAATTCCTGGTAAATGCTGATCATTGAAAGGTGATCATTATATATATCCAGATGGTCGGCATCCATCGAAGAAACAACGGCCATTTGGGGCCGGAGTTTCAGGAAGCTTTTGTCATATTCATCTGCTTCAACAACAATCACTTCAGCGTCGGGGCATGTGACAAGGTTGCTTTGAAAATTGTTTGCGATACCACCGATAAAGGCTGTTACCCTGATTCCGGCCTGGTAGAGCAGGTGGGTGATCATCGAGGTAATGGTGGTTTTGCCGTGTGTTCCGGCTATTGCAATCGTTGGGATTGATTCGGTGATTTTTCCGAGTACCTCGGCTCTTTTTAACAAAGGAATGCCTTTCTCTTTGATAAAGGCGAGCTCATTGAGCGTAGCCGGAATGGCAGGCGTGTACACAACAAGCGAAGTTTCGTCAGGAATCATCGTGCTGTCGTCAGAATAATGAATTGCAATTCCTTCCTGCTCAAGTTTTTCGGTGAGGGCTGTACGTGTTTTATCATAACCCGAAACGATGGCACCCTGTCCTTTGAAGTAGCGCGCAAGGGCACTCATCCCGATACCGCCAATTCCCAGAAAATAGATATGTTGTCCTTTTTCTGTTTTCATCTTTGAGCGAGATTTAGAATTTGGGCTACTATATTTTTACCGGCATCGGGCAAAGCAAACTTTTGTATGCCTGCCGACATTTCTTCCCGCTGTTTTTTATTTGATGCAAGATCAATGATAGCCGGCAGGAGTTCTTTGTCGGCCTCACTGTTTCGGATCATCACAGCCGCTCCTCTGTTTACGAGACGTAATGCGTTTTGTGTTTGGTGATCCTCTGCAGCTGTTGGCAGTGGAACAAGAATCACCGCTTTTCCCACAAAGGATAATTCGGAGATGGCCATGGCTCCGGCACGGGAAACCACCAAATCGCTTGCAGCGTATGCCAGATCCATCCGCTCAACAAAGTCAACAACTTTTATCTTATCGCTCAATCCGGCGTCGAGAACTGCCTGTCTGGCTTCTCCGAAGAAAAGCTTCCCTGTTTGCCAAATTAGCTGTATATCAGCATGATGAATTTTTTGTAGATTGTTCTTGATGGCTTTGTTAATGGCTAACGCACCCTGGCTTCCTCCGGTTATAAATGCAACTGTGCTGCTTCCAATCAACTGGAAGTATTTCAAAGCATCTTCTTTTTTCCCCACGGTTTCAACAGCTTTGATCCTGAGTGGATTGCCTGTGAGCACTGTTTTCTCCTTTGAGAACCACTTTTCCATGTCTTCATAAGCAACACAAATTTTGTTCACCTCTTTGGCTAACAGTCTGTTGGTGATTCCGGGATAAGAATTCTGTTCTTGTATGAGCGTCGGAATCTTTCTTCTGATGGCCATCCTGAGTGTGGGGCCGCTGGCATAACCACCTACGCCGATCACCACATCAGGTTTAAACTGACGTAGAACAGTGTTTGCTTTAGCCATGCTGCATACAAGTTTTAGCGGAAATAGCAAATTGCTCCAACTCATCTTTCTTTGAAATCCGCTGATCCATAGTCCTTTGATGGGATACCCGGCTTTGGGCACGCGATCCATCTCCATGCGACCTTTTGCGCCAACAAAGAGGATTTGCACCCCGGGCCGTTGCTGCCTGAGTTCGTCGGCTATGGCCAGGGCGGGGAAGATGTGTCCGCCCGTACCGCCTCCGCTAATGATCACTTTCAATGACTGTGGCTTCATCAGACGCGGGGATTTGTGATTTTTTTGCAACTTCTTTACTAACACTTAAAATGATTCCAAGCGACAAACTTGTAAACCAAATGGATGTGCCTCCCATGCTCACGAGCGGTAACGGTTGCCCGGTAACTGGCAACATGCCCACGGCAACGCCCATATTGATCATGGCTTGAAAAACGAGGCTAAATGCAACTCCGATGGTGAGAAAAGCACCAAAAGTCTGCGGTATTTTTGTTACAATGACTACTGCTCTGAAAAGCAATATCAGGTATAACAGCACAATAAAACTACCTCCCAGCAGTCCGTACTCTTCTACAATAATGGCAAAAATGAAGTCGGAATAGGGATGAGGAAGAAAATTGCGTTGTGTACTGTTACCGGGTGCTTTGCCAACAATTCCACCACTCGCAATGGCTATCTGCGCCTGCTCTGTTTGGTAATTGTCGCCGGTTCCGTTGATAAAGTTCTCAACACGGTTCTTCCAGGTTATCAGGCGACCCTGACGCTCATCAGGTAGTTGGCTGAGAATGAAAATGAATATTGTAAGTGCCACAATGCCAAGGCCAATCAGGGAGAAGATATATTTCATATTGATCCGGCCAATGAACAACAGCACAAGACTTGTTGAGAATAACATGGCAGCTGTGGAAAAATTTGCAGGAAGAATTAAAAACACAACAAGTAGAACAGGAACCATCAATGGCACAAAAGCTGATCTAAAGTCCTTGATATTTTCTTGTTTTTTGGTCAACGAACGCGCCAAATACATGATAAGTGTAAGTTTTGCCAGGTCACTGGTTTGAAAAGTGAGATTAAACGGCAATGGGATTACGCGCTTGGCATCATTGAGGTCGAGGCCGAACAAAAGTGTAAACAACAAAAGCGGTACACTGATCCAAAGGGCCGCCTGAAACACGGGAGAGAAATATACATACTTGACTTTGTGTGCCAAATACATAAAAAGTAATCCGATTATAAGTATTACAAGGTGTTTCATCATATAATACTCTGTGTTTCCACCTTTGAATTTATATGCCAGTGTCCCTGTTGAGCTATAAACCGCCAATAGTGAAACAACTGAAAGCAAAAGCACAACAGCCCAAATAACTTTATCACCTTTTATGTCTTTCAGCAAGCCCATTTCGTATTGGATTACAGCGATTTAACAGCCAATTTAAATTGATTGCCCCGGTCTTCGTAGTTTTCGAACAAATCAAAACTCGCACAGGCGGGCGACAACAAAACGATGTCGTTTTTTGCAGCCAGCAAAGCTGCAACACCCACAGCCTGTTCAGCTGAGTCAGTATTCACGATGGTTTCAACCATTCCTTCGAAAACCTCATGAAGTTTTTGGTTGTCAGTGCCAAGGCAAACGATTGCTTTAACTTTTTGCCTCACCAGGGGGACAAGCTTTGAATAGTCGTTTCCTTTGTCAACGCCGCCTGCTATCCAGATTATCGGACGGTTGAAATATTCCAAGGCGTACCATGTTGAGTTTACGTTGGTTGCTTTGGAGTCGTTGTAAAACGATACGCCATGCACATTTGCAACATATTCCAGCCTGTGCGCAACATTTTGGTAGTCCGACATGCTTTGTTTGATGGTTTCGTTCCGGATGCCAATAATCTTGGCAGTTAAACCGGCTGCCAAAGTATTGTACATATTGTGCCGTCCTTGCAGCGCAAGCTCTTCAATCGTCATGGTAAATGGATTTGGATTGATGTTGAAAAAGAGTTGGTTATCTGAAAAATATCCGCCAGTTGAGGCGGTTGTTGGAGTCGAACCGAGTGCAATTCGTCTGGGATGCGTGTTTAGCGAACCTAATATTTCTACTGATGCAGCATCATCAGCACAATAAATAAGCGTATCATCGGCTGTTTGATTCATACAGATGCGCGACTTCGACTTTGCATAGGCTTCAAAAGAATAATCATACCTGTCAAGATGATCGGGAGTGATGTTGGTGATAATAGCAATGTCGGGTCTGAAGTGAACGATGCCATCCAATTGAAAACTACTTAGTTCCAAAACAAAATAGTCGTGGTCAGAATGAGCCAGATTTGCTGCAAAACTCGTCCCGACATTGCCTGCAACACAAACATCAAGACCTGCTTTTTTCATTATATGACCCGTAAGCAGCGTGGTTGTAGTTTTTCCGTTGCTGCCTGTAATACCAATAATTTTGGCCTTTGTGAACCAGGATGCAAATTCAATCTCAGAGATAATGTCGGCTCCGGCAACTTCTTGCAGGATTGGTGCCCTGTCAGAAATTCCCGGACTTTTAATAACCAGACCGGCTTTGCTCACTATCTCAGCGCTGTGTCCGCCCTCTTCGAATGCAATGCCGTTTTCTGAAAGAATTTTTTTGAATTCAGGTTTGATTTGAGCGTATTCCGAAACAAATACCTTGTAGCCTTTTCGAGCTGCAAGCAAAGCTGCGCCTGTGCCGCTTTCGCCGCCCCCAAGCACCACAATGTTTGTGTATATGTTTTGGTGTTTTGTCATCTGCTATCTGAGTTTCAGTGTGATTATGGTTAGGATAGCCAGAAAAATTCCAACAATCTGAAACCTCAAAACGATTTTGGGTTCGGGATATCCAAGTTTTTGAAAATGATGATGTAACGGCGACATTTTGAATATCCGGCGACCTGCTCCAAATTTGCGCTTTGTGTATTTAAAATAGCTGACCTGCATGATTACAGAGAGACTCTCAGCTACGAAAATGCCGCAAAGAATGGGCATGAGCAGCTCCTTACGGATGAGAATTGCAAAAACAGCAATAATGCCGCCGATAGCCAGACTGCCTGTATCACCCATGAAAACCTGGGCAGGGTAGGAGTTGTACCACAGAAATCCGATCGTGGCTCCAACGAAGGCGCTGATGAAAATTGTGAGCTCTCCCGTATTTGGTAAATACATGATGTTCAGGTAGTCGGCAAAAATGATGTTGCCCGACACCCATGCCAGCACACCCAATGTTGCGCCAATAATGGCCGACGTTCCTGTTGCAAGCCCATCCATACCATCGGTTAGATTTGCGCCGTTGCTGATGGAGGTTATGATGAAAATCACGATCGGAATGAAAACCAAAAAAGCATATTTTTCATAGCCCGGCCCTGCCCATTTGAGAAGCGAGGCGTAGTCAAACTCATTGTTTTTTATAAATGGAATTGTGGTTTTCGTTGCGCCCTGCTCAGCCTCACCAAACCTCGAAAAAGGCAGGTTATGACTACTTGTTTCAACGATCTCACTGGTTTTAAGATTCGATTTTTGGCGCGTTACAACTGAGTTGTCAAAATACATGGTGATACTCACGATAAGACCCAAGGTTACCTGACCAAAAATTTTCAACTTGCCAGGCAAGCCTTTTTTATCTTTTCGGAAAACCTTGATGTAATCATCGGCAAAGCCAATTCCGCCAAGCCATAAGGTGGTGAAAACCATTAAAATGATATAGGTGTTATCGAGTTTGGTAAACAACAGGGCCGGAATCACAATGGCTGCAATGATTATTAGCCCGCCCATTGTTGGCGTTCCTTGTTTTTCGAGTTGGCCTTCAAGTCCAAGGTCGCGCACAGTTTCGCCAACTTGTTTCTTGTTCAAGTAGCTGATCCAGCGTTTGCCAAACAAAAGCGTAATTATCAGCGAGGTGAGTACAGCCGCAGCTGCCCTGAAAGAGATGTACTGAAACACCTGTGCTCCCGGAAAATCAAAGACTTGATCAAGATATGTGAATAAATAGTAGAGCATAGGTTTTAGGTATTAATAGCTTTGTTGAACAATTGTTCCACTTCCCGTTTGTCATCAAAAGGGTGTTTTATCCCATTGATTTCCTGGTACTTCTCGTGTCCTTTGCCTGCAATAAGAATGATGTCGCCAGGTTGTGCCAGCATAACAGCAGTTTTGATTGCTTCTTTCCGATCCCTGATGATAAGGTATTTGCGATAGTGCTCGCCGGGTACGCCTTTTTTCATCTCGTCCAGGATGTCATCGGGATTTTCATATCGGGGATTGTCCGAAGTGAGTATCAGTTTATCGCTCCAGGCTGCTGCAATGCGGGCCATCTCCGGCCTTTTGGTTTTATCGCGGTTTCCACCTGCTCCGGCAACGGTGATCAGCTGCTCGTTGTGTGTCCGGATGGTGTCAATGGTTTTGAGAACATTAAGCAATGCATCAGGCGTGTGGGCATAGTCAATGATGGCAATTATGCCTTCGTCTGATTTAATCCAGTCAAAACGACCTTCTGCACTTTTCAATTTGCTGATACCTGTCAGAATTTCTTCTTTTTTCATCCCCAGTAAAGTGGCTGCACCATAAATTGCAAGCAGGTTTGAGACGTTGAATTTGCCAATCAACCGTGTGTAAACTTCATGTCCGTCGAGTTGCAAAACCAAACCATCGAAAGTGTTCTCCATTACCCTGGCCGAAAAATCTGCGGTGTTTCCAACGCTGAAGTTTTTTACCAACGCTTTCGTATTCTGTGTCATATATCTGCCGTTCTTGTCATCAGCATTCACAAGCGCGAAAGCATCATTTGGCAGCAGGTCGAAAAAAAGTTTCTTGGCATCGCGATAAGCAGCAAAACTTCCATGGTAGTCCAGGTGGTCGTGTGTGAGATTGGTGAATATGCCACCCTTAAACCTCAAACCGAAAGTGCGCATCTGAGAAAGTGCATGTGAACTCACTTCCATGAATGCATGTGAACAACCTGCTTCAATCATCTCGTTGAGTAATGAATTGATGCTGAGCGGATCGGGAGTTGTATGTGTTGATGGCAGGGCTTTGTTGCATATTTTATTCTCAATGGTCGAGAGCAAGCCGCAGGGATAGCCGGCATCACTGAACAATTGGTGCAGCAAGGTGGCAATCGTAGTTTTGCCGTTGGTTCCTGTAACACCGGTAAGTATAAGTTTGCGCGAAGGATTGTCAAAGAATGTAGCCGCGGCCAAAGCAAGACTGAAACTGCTGTTCTCAACCTGAATCCAGGTGCAGTCTGCTGAAATATGTTCAGGAAGTTTCTCGCAGAAGATTGCTGCAACACCTTTATCTACAACTTGTTGTATGAAATTATGTCCGTCAGTGGCTGTGCCGGTGATGGCAAAAAATGCCATACCCAGCCCTGCATTCCGTGAGTCGAAGGTCAGGGCTGAAATCTCCCTGTCCTGTGATCCGATCACTTGCAAAACCGGACAAACCGCGATGAGTGTGCTAAGTTTTTTCATCACATCATCAGATTTAGTTCGACCATTTGACCTTGTTGAGCTGCCATGCCCGGTGCAATAGACTGGCTTATAACCCTTCCTTTTCCTTTGATCGTTGTTTTTAATCCCATGTTTTCAAGGATAAAAACAGCGTCTTTGGCATTCATTCCCGAAACATCCGGAACGATACCCGAAATAAGTTCTGTTGGTTTGAGCATCATGGAATATTTTTGAGCTTCTGTCTCAATCCATGTATTGCCTTTCATGTTTTGG
This sequence comes from Bacteroidales bacterium UBA6207, assembly GCA_002421995.1. GTDB lineage: Bacteria > Bacteroidota > Bacteroidia > Bacteroidales > F082 > JALNZU01. Next base: position 17,494 of record DISP01000086.1, read on the forward strand.
TTAACGATTACGCCCAACGTTCCATATAGCTGATAAACATCGTTGGTAAAGCATTTCCCTTTTATAGCCGGAACATTCAATGTATCTGATTTTTGAGCCTGAATACCATCATGAATTCCGGGTCTTGTTGCATAGATCTTGTCTGCGATTTCCTTGAAAACCGGAGCTGCAACGGCACCGCCGTATATTTTTCCTGCTGATGGATTGCTTACCATGACGATGCAGCTGTATTTTGGGTTTCCAGCAGGAAAGTAGCCGGCAAAAGAAGCATTGTAATTGGTTTTGTTGTAGCCTTTGCCTCCCGATGCTATTTGCGCAGTACCGGTTTTTCCGGCAATCTTAAACGGGCTCTTGTTGAGTGCCTTGGCAGTGCCATGCTCCACAACACCTTCCATCAGTTTTTTGGCAGAATCAATGGTGCGTGATGAAGCAATTGACTCGTCAATAATGATTGGTTCAAAACGTTTTATAATGATATTACCTTGTCTTATCTCTTTGATAAACTGTGGCTTAACCATTTTTCCGCCATTTGCAACCGCGTTGTAGAACGTGAGCATTTGCATGGGTGTGATCGTTATCTCATATCCGATCGACATCCAGGGCAGGGAGGTTCCATACCAGTATTTTTTGTCGGAAGGATGCTTGATGTAAGGTTTTCTTTCACCTGGAATATCCAGGCCGAGCGGCTGGTCGAGGTGCATGCCGTAGAGTGCCTCGATGAATCTTTCCGGGTGATCTTTATATGCATTCCAGACCATTTTTGAGATGGCAACGTTCGACGACTTCTCGAAGGCTTCACGAACGGTGATGCGCCCGTCGCGAATCGGGTAAACGTCTTTCATGGTCCGGTTGTAGTAGTTCATCTGCCCGTTGCCGATGTTGATAATTTCGTCGAGTCTGATCTTATTGTCTTCCATAAGTACCATCATCGAGGCTAACTTGAATGTTGATCCCGGTTCAACACTTTCAGCGATTGCATAATTATAAGACTCGTGATAGGTGCCACTTTTTTTATCGAGTTGAAGATTCGAAATTGCAACGATCTGTCCGGTAGAGACTTCCATCAGGATGGCACATCCCTGCTCAGCTTCGTTCTCGATAAGGTTTCTCCTGAGCGCGCTCTCAGCCACGTCCTGAATGTTGATGTCAATCGTACTGATGATATCGTGCCCGTTGATGGGTTCAACAGCATTTTCATCAAACAAAGGTTTCCAGTCGCCATTGTTGATGCGTCGCTTAACTTGCTGTCCGTCAGTTCCTTTTAACACTTCGTGAAACGCCCCTTCGATCCCGACAAAGATGTTTTCACGGCTGTTTTCATATCCGATCGTTCTGTTTGCCAATTCCTTATATGGCTTTTCGCGCCTGCTGCCGGGTATTAATATCAGTCCGCCGGCATATTTTCCTTTGTTGAAGATTGGAAGTTTCTTGAGCGCTTTGATCTCGGCATAGGTAGCCCTGTTTTTCAGGAGCATATAACGATTGCCATCAAGTCGTTCGCGCCGCAGGTCCTGCAGGTATTCGCGCTTGCTTTTTGTAGGGAAAATTCTCGACAGGCCTTCAGCAAGTGAATCAACCTTGGTGTTAAACGTTTCATTGTCAATCAACTCCGATGCTACATCAAATCTAACTTCAAACACAGGAACTGTTGTTGCCAGCAATGAGCCGTCAACCGATAAGATATTGCCTCTCATGGCCTCGATTCCGAAAACTTTTATTTCCTGTTGTTCGGCTTTTTCGAGAAGCTCTTCTTTCAATGTTGTTTGGATATAAATTATCCTGCCGATAATGGTGAAGCCGAATATGAGCATGAGCCCATACACCAGATAAACGCGCCAAAGTATGTCAGTCTTGGGGTTGATCATAGTTTTGGTTTTTTAGCGACAACGATCTTTTCAACAGGTTCGGTTGATTCTTTCAAGCCGGTTTTTGCCAGTTTACGTGCCAGCTCCGATTGCTTGCTCTCGAACATCACTGCAGATTTACCATAGATGTATTCATACTGCAGCTCCTTTATTTCGCGGTTCACACGGTCAATCGTACGGCTTGTTGCTTCGGTATAATATGTGTTGGCAATATAGATGAGGGCAAGGCCTGCAAGAAACAGGAAGAAACGTGCCTGATTGGTTGCCCATTCATGCGTAAGAAACTCGCCACCGAGCACATCATAAAATGCCTGTGAAAAGACCTTGCGTCCTTTCCCGGCTTTCCTGCTGCTTTTTGGCTGAGCGGCTTGTTCTGTATTTTCTTCTTTTTCCTTCATTTTATCTTTTTTCAGCAATTCTGAGTTTTGCGCTCCTGGCTCGCGGGTTCATCGCAATTTCTTCTTCTGTCGGAATCACTGCTTTTCGCGACACCAGAATGAATGGGCTGAGGTTGTTGCCATAAAAATCCTTGCTTGTTTCGCCTTTGACATTTCCGGTTTTCATGAGGTTTTTTACGAGACGATCTTCCAGCGAATGATATGAAATCACAACAAGTCTCCCACCGGGTTTGAGCATTTGTACGCTTTGTTCGAGAAACGACTCAAGTGCCTGCATTTCCTGGTTCACCTCGATACGAAGTGCCTGAAATAACTGTGCCAGTGTTTTGTTTTCCTTTCCGCGGGGCAAATGTTTTGCCAACACATTCCGCAGGTCGGTTGTTAGCTTGATCGGATGCACATTTCTGGCTTCAATGATGGTTTGCGCCAGCCTCCAGGCATTTTGAAGCTCACCGTATGTATTGAAAACTACCGTCAACGCTTGCTGGTCGTAGGTGTTCACAACATCTGCGGCAGTCAGTGGATTATTTTTGTCCATACGCATATCGAGCTTTCCTTCAAAACGTGTCGAAAACCCGCGCGAAGCTTCGTCAAACTGATGTGACGAAACGCCCAGATCAGCCAGAATTCCATCCACCTGGGGCTGGCCATGTAGCAACAAAAAGTTCTTTAAGTACTTGAAGTTTTGTGGAATAAATACAAAGCGTTGATCCTGAATAACATTAGCAAGCGCATCCTGGTCCTGGTCAAAGGCAAAGAGCTTGCCACCCTCCTCAAGTTTCGATAAAATAAGTTTCGAATGCCCTCCGCCACCAAAAGTAACGTCCACAAACGTTCCGTGCGGGTGCATGTTTAAGCCCTCGACACTTTCGTGCAAAAGAACCGGATTGTGGTACATACGTTATTTGATTACAGATTAATTCCACCCAACTTTTCTTCAAGCAATTTTTCGAGACTTTCCTGGTCAAGCTGCCCCAGCTGTGTTTTGTAGGCGTCTTTATCCCAGATTTCCATATACCCCGGCAACGAATTGATAACCACATCTTTGGCGAGACCTACTTCATCAATCAGGTACTTGGGTATCTGTAAGCGCTTGCTGCTGTCGAGCTTTACCATCCTTGCTCCGGCATTGTATTTCCTCATCAGGTCAACATTGCTTTTGACAAACTGGCTCAGCCCCTTAAGCTTGCGCTGTGTTTCCATCCAATCGTTCATGGTGTAGAGCTCAATGCACTTGCTGAAAAGACCCGGACGAATGACGAATCCCTGCTCCAATAACTCTCCAAGTTGCTCCTGGAAATCAGAAGAGATCATCAAGCGGCCTTTGGCGTCGAGCTTACACTGGTATTCTCCGATTGGATAGTTCAAAAAATTGTGATTTAGGTTGTAAAATTACTGCATTTTTTCCCACTAATCTCCACTTTTTACCACCTTTTTGTATATTTGGTTACACTTTCGCTGTGTTTTTATTTGAAATAGTTCATAAAATATTGAATAACAGTTGATTAAATCTCAAAAAAAGTTATCAACAATTTGTGAGCGCCCGGCTTGCGTATTTAAGCCTGGTTGTAAGTTTCTTGAATTGAAGTATATAGCTGCATTGCAAGTAAAACAGGTCTTTTATCAGTACATATTGCGTTTTTTCGTTATATTTGTAAATAATTTCCAAAAGGGATATGGCGCTAAAGGAGAATGATGCGGCGGCAAAGGCTGTTGATGTTGAAAAAATTATTGCAGGAAAGAACCCGGCTTTGGCCAGATTGCTTCCGGGATTTGTGGTTGGCTATCTGAAACGAATCATCCATCAGGACCAGGTCAACGATTTCATGAGTCGTTCAAAGGAAAAGGTCGGACTTGAATTTGTGGATGCAGTTGTTGCAGAGTTTAACCCGCGCATAAAACTGATTGGTCTGGAAAACCTGTCTTCGGTGCGGCGCATGGTGGTTGCAAGCAATCATCCGCTGGGCGGGCTCGATGGTATCGTACTGATGCAGGCTATCGGAAAGGTAAGAACTGATATTCAATTCCCGGTCAATGACATACTCTTGTATCTGACAAATCTTCAGCCACTTTTTGTTCCTATCAACAAACATGGAAGCAATGCTGAGAATATTCGTATCCTCGACGAAACGTTTAAGAGTGATGCAGTTATCAGCTATTTCCCTTTTGGTCTGGTGTCGCGAAAACAAAAAGGCATCATCCGGGACCTTGATTGGAAGAAAACATTTTTAAGCAAAGCGAAGAAGTTTCAAAGAGACATCATCCCCACACATATCAACGGGCAGAACTCTGCTTTTTTTTATAATTTATCCGGTTTTAGAAAGAAACTTGGGATCAAAGCCAATATCGAAATGCTGTATCTGGCAGACGAGTTTTTCAAACAGAAAGACAAGGAGATTACGATAACATTCGGGCAACCAATTCCTTATACACTTTTTGATAAGCGGTTTACAGATGTTGTCTGGGCCGAGAAATTAAGGGGTTATGTTTATTATCTTGCCAAACATCCTGATGCTGTTTTCGATCCGCAAACGGATTATTTTTCACTCATTTAGATCAAGCCAAATCACAAACACACATATGGAAAAATTAATTGATGCAGTTGACAAAAGGTTGTTAAAGGCCGAGCTTACGCATAAGCATTTTTTGCGAAACACGAACAATGGCGGCAACGAGATTTTTGTTTTCAAGGCTGAAGATGCACCCAATCTCATGAATGAGGTAGGTCGTCTGCGCGAACTGTCGTTCAGAGAGTCTGGCGGCGGCACCGGAATGGCCATTGATGTTGACGACTATGATTTTGGCGAAGGTGGTTTTAGCCAGTTGATTGTATGGAATCCCGAAGAAGAAGAAATTGTTGGTGGATACAGGTATGTTGATTGCAAAATTCTGAAGATTGGTGAAAACGGGCAGGTTCACACGCCAACAGCACACCTTTTTCACTACACAGAGAAGTTTATCAAAGAGTTTCTGCCTTATACAATTGAACTGGGACGGTCGTTTGTGCAACCTGCCTATCAACCGACAAAAAATTTGAGAAAGGGCATGTATTCGCTTGATAACCTGTGGGATGGTTTGGGAGGTCTTGTTAAAGAACATCCTGAATCAAGGTATTTTTTTGGAAAAGTTACGATGTATGGTCATTTTGAGGAACATGCCCGCGACCTGATTCTTTACTTCTTTAACCTGTATTTTCCTGATAAAGATAAACTTGTTGTACCGCATATTCCTCTTGTTTACAAGACTGCACCGGAGGAATTGGCAAACTATTTCGAAGGCCGGGATTACGAGGTTGACTACAAAAAACTCATCCAGCTTGTCAGGTCATACAATGAAGGCATTCCTCCGCTTTTCAATGCCTATATGAATTTGTCGTCAACCATGCGCACCTTTGGCACCGCCCTCAATGCATCGTTTGGCAAAGTTGAAGAAACCGGCATCATGATCACAATTGACGACATTTTCACTGCTAAGAAAGACCGATACATTAATAGTTATATCAAAGGGGAAAGCCCCCGTCCTATTTTATGATGATCAAAGAGGCTGTTTTTATTACCAGCAATTCAAAAATTGACAAACTTCCGGCTGCAACTTTGCCTGAGTATGCATTTGTTGGTCGTTCAAACGTGGGTAAATCCTCGCTCATAAACATGCTGTGCGCAAGAAAAGCACTTGCAAAGACCTCGGCAAAACCTGGTAAGACAATCACTATCAATCATTTTCTTATTGATAATGCATGGTATCTTGTTGACTTACCCGGCTATGGATATGCGAAGCGGTCAAAACTGGCACGCGACCAATGGGCTGTGCTGATGGATGCTTATCTGCTAAAACGAACCAATTTAGTGTGTACGTTTATTCTTATTGATTCGCGCCTGAGCCCGCAGGCATCTGACCTCGAGTTGATGGAATGGATGGCGGAAAGACAACTGCCTTTTGTGCTCGTTTTTACCAAATCGGATAAGCTTGGAGCAACAAATCTTGAAAAAGCCATTGCTGTTTATAAAGAACAGCTCCTCCTGAATTGGGAAGAGCTGCCCGAAATGATTATAACTTCTTCTGAAAAAGCCCGCGGACGCGACGAGTTGTTAGACTATATACAATCAAACAATCAATTATTCAAAGCTATTCAAGCTCAATAATGAGTTGATTTTTAGTCACTCTGTCACCTTTTTGTGCTAGAACACTTTTAACTTTGGTGTCAAAAGGTGCCTTGATCTCATTCAGCATTTTCATGGCTTCGAGTATCGCAAGCGCTTGTCCTGCTTTAACCTCCTCGTTTTCTTTAACAAGAACATCGGTGATGGTGCCTGGGATAAAGGCTGTCAATAATTTGTTATTTACAGCTTCGAAAGTCTTTCGCGTGGCATATTTTTTCGTTAAGGTGGTTTGGTACTCGATGCTGTCAATCACAATATCAACAAAACCACTGTCGGCGTTTTCATTTTTTTCCTTTTTCATTGTCCTCTTTTTCAATGTTTTGAATTTTAATGATGATTAACAATGTAACCAAATAGCGTTAAAGGCATTTTCTGCCGGAAACATTAAAATGGAGGAACACCGTGTTTCTTCATTGGCACTTCAACAATCTTGTCTTTCGAGATTTCGAGTGAGTGCATCAGCATACGCCTTGTTTCGCCAGGTTCGATCACCGCGTCCACATAACCATAAGCAGCTGCTACGTATGGGTTTGCAAACTTGGTTTTGTATTCTTCAACCTTTTGTTTGCGCATTTCATCGGGATTTTCAGCGGTCATGATTTCTTTTCTGAAGATGATGTTGGCAGCGCCTTCAGGTCCCATTACTGCGATTTCGGCCGTGGGCCACGCAAAAACAAAGTCGGCACGTAAGTGATTGGAACACATTGCAATATAACCTCCGCCATAGGCTTTTCGCATGATAACGGTGATCTTTGGAACTGTGGCTTCAGAATAAGCATATAACACTTTTGCTCCATGCCTGATCACACCTGCATGTTCCTGGTCAATGCCGGGAAGGTAGCCCGGAAGGTCAACCAAGGTCACCAACGGAATGTTGAAAGCGTCGCAATAGCGGATAAAACGGGCAGCCTTGTCAGAAGAATCAACATCTAAAACGCCTGCAAGCACAAGTGGTTGATTGGCTACAAAACCAACCGTATCGCCGTTGATACGGCCAAAGCCTATCACAATATTGGCTGCAAACAATTCCTGAACTTCCAAAAATTCTGAGTTGTCCGAAAGTGATCTGATCACATGGCGCACATCGTAAGGTTTGCGCGGATCGGTTGGGAGGATGTTGTCAATTTTATAATCCCGGGTTTTTGGGGCTTTTTTCGGAAAGCGTTCAGCTTTCTTCATGTTGTTCCACGGAATATAGCTTACGAGTTCCTTTATCTGATCGAAGCATTCTTCCTCGCTTCTCGAGAAGAAGTGGGCATTTCCTGTGATTTCTGAATGTACCCTGGCGCCACCAAGTTCTTCCATGGAGATTTCTTCGCCAAGCACAGTTTTGATGACCTCGGGGCCGGTGATAAACATTTTTGATATGTTTTCAACCACAAAAACAAAATCTGTCAAAGCAGGTGAGTACACTGCACCACCGGCACAGGGCCCCAAGATAACAGAAATTTGTGGAATAACACCTGATGCCTGGGTGTTTCGGTAAAAGATCTCACCATAACCGGCGAGTGAATTCACACCTTCCTGAATACGTGCACCACCCGAATCATTGATACCGATAATCGGCACCTTCAACTTCATGGCGTGATCCATAATCTTGGTAATCTTTTTCGCGTGCATCCAACCGAGCGAGCCTCCTGCCACAGTGAAATCCTGCGCATAGATGCAGACCGGATGTCCGCTGAGAGTGCCGGTGCCTGTGATTACTCCATCGCCGGGCAAGTACTTTTTGTCCATGTCAAAATCCTTAGCGGCATGCTCAACAAACAAGTCATACTCGTGAAAAGATTTCGGATCAAGAAGGGCAATGATACGCTCACGGGCTGTGAGTTTTCCGATTGATTTCTGCTTCTCGATGGCTTGTTCACCACCTCCCATCAATGCTTCGCGCATGCGTCGTTGCAAATCGCTGGTTTTCTGTTTAATACCCATAAATGGTTCTTTTAGATTCTGTGTTGTGCAATAAACAAGGAGACAAAAAACATTAACTATCTGAAAATAAATTATTTAACCTCAAATAATTGCTGTGGAAACATATTGTCCCAAGGCAAAAGTAAATTATTTTGGGTAATACACAAATGTTATAATCTGCATATAAAAGCATAAAGAAAACTTTAATGTTGAATAACAATTACTTAATGACATAAAAAAAACATCTGTTCATACAAACAGATGTTTTTTTTCGAAGCTGAACCATTCAAAAACGGCTGCTTTTGAATGCTATTATTTCTTTATAACAAGCTTTTTGCTGCTAACAATTTGATCTTCAATCACCAATGAATAAAAATAGACGCCTTCTCTCAATTGATCAACAGGGATGCTCATGCTGCCAAACCTCTGTTCGATGTTCTTTTCGATCAGGGTTTGTCCAAGCAGGTTCGAGATTTTAATTTTCGCTGTGCCCCTGATTGCCGAAAGGTCAAAGTCGAAATTCACCTTTGCTGTTGCAGGGTTTGGATATGCATTACCAAAACGAATATTTTCTTTCCAGTCATTGACTGAGGATGGGGTAACTTTGAATTTTGCAACGAACGATACGCTGTCGGTCGGGTTCGATTCGATGTAAAATGTATATTCAAGAATTGAGGTGCCGAGCTTGCCCTGTGGGAGATAGTGCCCTGAGAATGTTTCTTCGGGGGCCATTTCAAACGGGGGAATCTCAAAGGCTGTTGGAGCAACATCAACCCAGGGCGCAAAGCATTGTACCCAGCAAAATTGGTTAACACTTCCGGGTATCGTGTCATGCGTGATGCGGTGTACCAATACGGAAACCGAACGGTCAGTGTTGTTTTTTACTTTCACATGTGCCACAACCTCGTAAAACAAATCGCTCGAAAGTTCTCCCAGCACCAGCAGTGTATCTCCGTTGTTCATGGCTTCTTCACCATTATATAAGGTGAGTGATTGTGACCGCAGGTAGCCGCCGGTCAGGATAAACAGGAGCAGTATTAGTAATGATTTTTTCATATCTCAGTTTTTGTATTTATTATCAAATATCATGCTAAAATCTCGTTCTAATGACAATACTTTGTTCAAAAAGGTTGCATTCAACAAAAATCAATCGTCAAGCAGGTTCAAAATCTCCTCGCTTACTAAATTTGGCAGGGTCACTTTCAACCTTGGTTCGTTTTGCATGGCCCGCTGAATGGCAAAGATTGCTTCTTTGTTTCGCGCCCAGCTTCGTCTGGCTATTCCGTTGTTTACATCCCAGTGCAGCATATTGTGCAGGCGCTTGCCGGCTTCTTCCGATCCGTCGAGCAACATGCCGAAGCCTCCGTTGATGACCTCGCCCCAGCCCACTCCTCCGCCATTATGAATTGAAACCCAGGTGGCGCCTCTGAAAGCATCACCAATAACATTGTGGATGGCCATGTCGGCGGTAAACCGGCTTCCGTCGTAGATGTTTGATGTTTCACGAAACGGGGAGTCGGTTCCGCTCACATCGTGGTGGTCGCGGCCAAGCACTACCGGCGAACTGATATAACCTTCGCTTATTGCTTTGTTGAAAGCAGCAGCAATCTTGATTCGGCCTTCGGCATCGGCATAGAGGATGCGCGCCTGTGATCCAACAACGAGCTTGTTTTTTTGTGCTTCTTTGATCCACAAGATGTTGTCGGCCAGTTGCTGTTTGATTTCGGCCGGTGCTGTAAGGGCGATTTCTTCGAGTACCTCGGTGGCTATCCGGTCGGTTTTTTGCAAGTCGTCAGCTTTTGAAGAGGTGCAAACCCATCTGAAAGGGCCAAAGCCATAATCGAAACACAAAGGCCCCATAATGTCCTGAACGTAGGAGGGATAGATGAAGTTACCGGAATCATCAGTAACCGCAGCGCCTGCCCGACTGCTCTCGAGGAGGAAGGCATTGCCATAATCAAAAAAGTACATTCCTTTGGCGCAGAGCTTGTTGATGGCATCAACCTGGCGTTGCAATGATTGCTGAACTTTATCACGAAAACCGTCCGGGTTGTCAGCCATCATTATCACTGATTCGGCATAAGTGAGGCCGGCAGGATAATAGCCTCCTGCCCATGGGTTGTGCAAAGATGTCTGGTCGGAGCCCATGTCAACCACCACATCCCTCGCTGCCAGCCGTTCCCACAGCTCAACAATGTTTCCGAGAAAGGCAATGGAATGCGCCTCGTTGCGTTGTTGCCAATCGAGGGCAGTGTCAATGGCCCTGTCAACATCTTCAATCACTTCGTCAACCCAACCCTGACTATGTCTTTTATAGGCTGCTTTTGGATTTACCTCGGCTGTGATACTCACAACGCCTGCGATATTTGCTGCTTTGGGTTGTGCCCCACTCATGCCGCCAAGCCCTGAAGTAACGAATAATTTCATTTTCGATTTATTGGCCGGGTGTTGCTTCATCCGCGCAGCATTCAACACGGTGATTGTTGTTCCATGCACGATACCCTGAGGGCCGATATACATGAAAGAGCCCGCGGTCATCTGCCCGTATTGCGAAACGCCAAGCGCGTTGAATCGTTCCCAGTCGTCAGGTTTTGAATAGTTTGGAATAACCATTCCGTTTGTAACCACCACTCGTGGTGCTTCTTTGCCCGAAGGAAAGAGCCCAAGCGGATGGCCCGAATACATCACCAGGGTTTGCTCATCTGTCATGGTGGCCAGGTATTGCATGGTGAGCAGGTATTGAGCCCAGTTTTGAAAAACGGCTCCGTTTCCGCCATAGGTTATGAGCTCGTGCGGATGCTGGGCCACAGCTTCATCCAGGTTGTTGCTGAGCATGAGCATGATGGCAGCAGCCTGTTTGGAACGGTGCGGAAATTCGTCAATATTTCTGGCGTGAATAGGGTAGTCCGGACGGAAGCGATGCATATAAATCCTGCCGAAACGTTTCAATTCGCCTGCAAATTCCTTCGCCAAAACCGAATGAAATGCTGCAGGAAAGTAACGCAGCGCGTTTTGAATGGCTAATTTTTTTTCTGCTGCATTCAGTATGTCCTTGCGTGCGGGTGCATGATTGATATGTTCATCGTAAGGTTTTTCCGGGGGGAGAATGGACGGAATGCCTTGCAATACAGCTTGTTGAAAAGAGGAAACGTAACTCATTATTCAGGATTTTTTCTGTGGCAAAGCTACAAAAATCCTGTGGTCAGGAAAGCTAAAACTTATCCTGCGATCTTTTCAGGAGTTGAAAAAGAAACTCCCGCGCCCTGAACAGCTGTGCCTTTACGGTTCCAAGCGGGAGGTGCATCTTGTCTGCAATTTCTTCGTAGCTCATCTCTTCGTAATACCTCATTTCGATCAGGCTGCGGTAATGTGGCTTGAGTTTGTTAACAACCTGCCTCACCACAACTAGTTTCTGTGAGCGAATGATGCTGGCTTCCGGGTTTGGTTCGCTGTCAGCAAGGTTCAAGGTAGGTGTGTTTTTGGTGTCGGTTTCGGTAAGGCTTACTGTCTGAATTTTGTTTTTTCGTTGAAAATCAATACAATTATTGGTTGCAATGCGAAATAGCCAGGTGCTGAAACCAAAGTCGGCTGTGTATTGATCAAGTTTATTAAATGCTTTGCCAAAAGCTTCCAGTGTACAATCTTCGGCATCGTATGGATTGCCGGTCATCTTGAGCATCAAATAATAAACCGGTTCTCTGTAGTGATGAAGCAGTTGTGCATAAGCTTCCTGATCATGTTCATCCAGTGCGCGCCGGATAAGTTCATAATCTCTTCTGCCTTTTTCAGTAAGATGCTTGTTTACATCCATTTAATGGGTTTTGAAACACTGTTTACAAGAAATATAACCGGATTGAAAAACATAAAAAACAGTTCGCCGAAGGGAACAAGGTAAAACGAAAATTTCTCGTGAAGGCTTTTGGCGCTTTTCCAGAAAATAAACATCTGCTGAAATGTCCTGAATAAAAATATTGACAGTGGAAACACCCAGTGAATTGGAAGGAAAATCAGCCATATCACCGACGCAAGAAACGTTATTTGAGTGATTGGATACAGGGCAAGCAAAATCTTGATACCGCTTTTATAGTATTTACTTGTCGAGATATGCCGTCTTTTTTGCCGAACCCATGCATCAAAATTGGGCTGTGGTTCGGAAAAAGTAAATGAGGGTTTGCTCAGCTCGGGTTTTGAGTTGCTTTTGGTGGCCACTTCCTGAATAAACAAATCATCGTCGCCGGACGGAACATTGTAGTGCGAGATAAAACCTTTGTTATCCATAAAAAGACGCTTACGGTAAGAAAGATTGCGTCCGACACCCATATACGGTTTCCCTCCGATTGCCTTCGACAGGTAAAACATGGCAATCTGAAGTGTGTCATACTGCTGCAGAAAACCAAGAAAGCCTTTCTTTTTGAGGTATGCCCCATAACCAATCACGATATCAGTTCCATTTTGGTAATTGCCGACCATTGATTTAATCCACTGATTCGACGTTGGTTTGCAATCGGCATCGGTAAGAAGTAGAATTTCATGTTTGGCCGACTTTATGCCCAGACTCAACGGAAATTTTTTTCCTTTGAAAAAGTTAAGGTTCTGATGAATATGAACAATGTTGAGTTTTGGTTCGTAGCGGGCAAGATCCGTCAGAAGCTCTGTTGTGCCGTCGTCCGACGAGTCGTTAACCACAACAACTTCGAAGTCGGGATAATCCTGATAGAGAATATAAGGAAGGTTTTTCTCCAGTTCAAGAACAGCATTTCGTGCCGAAATGACCACCGAAACAGGTGGAAGTGAGGTGTTTTGATCGTTTTGCGGCTTATTTTTATAAAATGCAAGACGCGAAAACAGCCCCCAATAATAGGCCACTTGAACGATTAAAGAGAAAGCTGCGACACCTAATACAATGTATGTTAGTAAGTTGAAGTTAAGATCTATCCACACAGGCCGTTTTTTTTGAGAATGCAAAAATATCCAATCTTTGGGAATTGGTTTATCTTTGTCCAAATTTTGATTGAATGCAGTTTACAATTCAGGGGAGAGACACAAAGAGTTCGGCACGGGCAGGCAGCATCACCACAGATCACGGAACAATTGAGACACCTATATTTATGCCGGTTGGAACGGCAGGAACTGTCAAGGCAGTTCATCAGCGTGAGCTGAAAGACGACATTCAGGCGCAGATCATCCTGGGCAATACCTACCATCTTTATTTGCGTCCGGGTCTTGATGTTTTGAAACAGGCCGGAGGTCTGCATAAGTTCAATGGCTGGGACCGACCAATCCTTACCGACAGCGGTGGCTACCAGGTGTATTCGCTGAGTGCAAGACGTAAACTAAATCCTGAAGGGGTTACATTTCAATCACATATTGACGGGAGCCGGCATAAGTTTACACCTGAAAATGTGATGGATACACAGCGTGTTATCGGAGCCGATATCATCATGGCTTTTGATGAGTGCACTCCTTATCCCTGCGAATATGGCTATGCCCTCAAGTCGGCCGACATCACACACAGCTGGCTCGACAGGTGTTTCAGTCGCCTGAATGAAACTACGCCTCTCTACGGCCATCAGCAATCCTTGTTCCCGATTGTTCAGGGCAGCACATACCGCGATCTGAGAATACGTTCCGCTGAATGTATAGCCTCAAAAGGTGCCGAAGGCAACGCCATCGGCGGCTTGTCAGTGGGCGAGCCGCACGAGATCATGTATGAGATGACTGAGTTGGTTTGTAACATACTTCCTGATGACAAACCGCGTTATCTGATGGGTGTGGGAACGCCGGTAAACATACTCGAAAGCATCGCGCTGGGCGTTGACATGTTTGACTGTGTGATGCCGACCCGCAACGGTAGAAACGGAATGTTGTTTACATCGGCCGGTATTATCAATATTCGAAATGAAAAATGGAAATCCGATTTTGGACCTGTTGACGAAAATGGTTTGCAATTTGTTGATCATCAATACTCCAGGGCATATTTGCGACATCTTTTTGTTGCCGGCGAAATGCTTGGCAGCATGATAGCCAGTGTGCACAACCTTGGGTTTTACCTTTGGCTGGTGAAAACAGCCCGTCAGCATATCCTTGAAGGCGATTTTGCTGAATGGAAATCAATGATGGTGCCACGTCTGATGCAACGCCTGTAATGATGAAACTGATTGACTGGTATATTTTTAAAAAGTTCCTCGGGACTTTCGTCTATGCAATTTCATTGCTGATCATCATCGTGATCATCTTTGATATCAGCGAGAACATTGAGGATTTTTTGAAAAACAACGCCCCTGTCAAAGCCATCATTTTTGACTATTACCTCAATTTTATTCCCTATTTCATCAACCTCTTTGTTTACCTCTTCACCTTTATCTCGGTGATATTTTTCACCTCGAAGATGGCCGGAAACACCGAAATCATTGCCATTCTGAGCAGCGGAGTCAGCTTCAAACGCATGTTGCGCCCCTACCTGATGGCTTCTATTCTCCTGGCTGTTTTTTCGGCTTATCTTGGCAACTTCCTCATACCGAGAACCAATGAGTTGCGGCGCGACTTCAAAAACAAGTATATGGAGGTGCTAACCAAGGACCGAAACAGGAATATTCACCTTCAAATCGAAAAAGGAGTTTTTGTGTATGTCGAAAGCTACAACAACGCCCAGCAGGTGGGCTACCGGTTCACACTCGAAAAATATGCTGACCAGACGCTGACCTACAAATTGTCAGCCGACCGCATTGAGCGTGACAAAGCCGACAGCCTGTGGCAGATTATCGGATTTGTGGAGCGTTTCATCAATGGCGAAAAGGAACATATTATCAGAGGTGCAAAAAAAGATACCATCCTTCCTTTGAAAACAACAGATCTCTACGAAATAAAGGAAGACTTTGAAGTGATGAACTTTTGGGAGCTCAGGGAACATATTGCTGATGAGAAGCAGAAAGGCAACGACAATGTGAAACTGTATGAAGTTGAGATGAACAAGCGGTTGGCTTCACCGGCGGCAATACTTATTCTCACATTTATTGGTGTAGCACTTTCGAGTCGCAAGGTGCGGGGTGGCATCGGCGTGCATTTGGGAGCAGGTATAGCCATAACCTTTTCTTATATTCTCTTCATGCAGGTGTCAACGGTTTTTGCAACATACGGCGATCTTTCGCCTTTTCTTGCAGCATGGATACCTAACTTGTTTTTTGCTGTCATAGGCATTTACCTGGTAACACAGGCTCCAAAGTAAACAAAACAGCGTAAAAATTTACAATATGGCCATTTTAAATGCAGTAATGTCGTGGCTGATGCGAAAAAGAATTCATCAGATTGAACTGTTCGTGAAGTATCCGCATGAGGTTCAGGATGAGTGGTTTAAACGGCTTATCAACGCGGGCCGGTCAACCGAATGGGGGAGGCTGTATGATTATAAATCAATCATTTCGTACGTTGACTTTGCAAACCGGGTGCCGGTGAGCGATTATGAGCAGCTGAAACCTTTTATTGACAGGCTGAGGGCTGGTGAGCAAAATATATTATGGCCCGAAGAAATCAAGTGGTTTGCCAAATCGTCTGGAACAACATCGAGCAAAAGCAAATTTATACCCGTGAGCAATGCTTCGCTCGAAGAGTGCCATTTCAAGGGCGGAAAAGATATGATTTCGCTCTATGTAAACAATTTTCCCGATAGCGAGGTGTTCGATGGGCGCGGACTTGTGATGGGTGGCAGTCACTCAATCACCGAGGTAAGCACCGATTCATATTATGATGGCGACCTGTCGGCGATACTGATTCAAAACCTTCCATTCTGGGTTCAGTTCATGAAAACCCCAAACCTGAACATCGCACTGATGGATGAGTGGGAGGCCAAGATTGAAATGATGGCGCATGAAACCATGCAGCATGATGTGACGAGTATTGCCGGCGTGCCCTCCTGGACAATGGTTTTGCTGCGTAAGATTCTCGAGATATCCGGAAAGGAAAATATCTCGGAAGTATGGCCGCGCCTCGAGGTCTTTTTTCATGGTGGCGTGAGCCTCGATCCATACAGAGAACAACTCCGACAGCTGATCCCTTCCGGAAAAATGCATTATATGGAAACCTATAATGCCTCCGAAGGGTTTTTCGGCATTCAGGATCTTTCTGACGGGAATGAGCTGTTGCTGATGCTCGACTATGGAATTTTTTATGAGTTCATTCCTGTTGATGCCTTGCAGGATGAAAATCCGAAAGTGCTGCGTTTGTCAGAGGTTGAAAAAGGCGTCGTGTATGCAATGGTCATCACAACCAATGCGGGCTTGTGGCGTTATTTGATTGGCGATACGGTGATTTTCACCTCTTTGTCGCCTTTCAGGCTAAAGATTACCGGCCGTACAAAGAGTTATATCAACACTTTTGGCGAAGAGCTGATGGTTGACAATGCCGAAAAAGCACTCAGTATTGCATGTTCCAAATGTCATGCTGTGATTTCTGACTACACAGCAGGTCCTCATTTTTCGCCCGACCGCCAAACAGCGGCACATGAATGGATCATAGAGTTCGAGAAAGCGCCCGAAAACCCCGAATATTTCAACGAGGCTTTCGACAATGCCCTGAAGTCGCTCAACTCTGATTATGAAGCCAAAAGATACCATAACATGGTGCTGATGCCTCCAATTATCCATGCAGTGCCTCAGGGAACATTTTACAACTGGTTGAAAATGAAGGGAAAACTCGGAGGGCAAAACAAAGTTCCACGCCTGTCAAACGACAGGATAATTCTTGATGAAATTCTTCCAATTATCAAACGGTAGATTGAAAGCAATCCTTTACATTTGCGCAAAACTTAAGCCATGCATATCGCGATATCAGGAAATATAGGATCAGGTAAGACGACCCTTACCAGACTTTTGGCAAAACATTTCGGTTGGACGCCTCATTTCGAAGACGTTGAAAACAATCCTTATTTGCATAGTTTTTATGAAGACATGCAGCGCTGGTCGTTTAACCTGCAGGTTTATTTTCTAAACAGCAGGTTCAGACAGGTAGTCGAAATAAGACAAGGTGATAAAACAGTGGTGCAGGACAGAACCATTTATGAGGACGCGCATATTTTTGCGCCCAACCTGCATGCAATGAACCTCATGTCGTCGCGCGATTTTGAAAACTACAGCTCGCTCTTTGAGTTGATGAGCAGTTTCATCCAACCTCCTGATTTGCTGATCTATCTGCGTGCATCGGTTCCTACACTTGTGAGCCAGATTCAGAAACGCGGCCGCGACTACGAAGCTTCCATCCGCCTGGATTACCTTAAGCATCTGAACGAAAGATATGAAGCCTGGATTTCGAAATATACCCACGGGAAACTCCTGATTGTTGAAGTTGATGAAATTGACCTGGAGAAACCGGCCGACCTGAGCTTTGTGATCGAAAAGGTGAACGCCAACCTGCATGGTTTGTTTTAAAAGTATAAGATTCATTCAATGAATATCTTAGGTGTTATCCCTGCCCGTTTTGCCTCTTCACGTTTTCCGGGAAAACCACTTGCCGACATCAAAGGGAAACCGATGATTCAAAGGGTTTACGCGCAATGCCAGCAAGCACACTCGTTGAATAAAATCGTTGTGGCCACTGACGATTTGCGCATTTTTGAAGCGGTGTTGGCTTTTGGAGGCGAGGCAGTGATGACCTCTGCCGACCATCAAAGCGGTACCGACCGTTGCCGTGAAGCCTTGCAAAAACAGAACAGTGTTTTTGATGCTGTTGTGAACATTCAGGGCGACGAACCCGCAATACATCCCGAACAGATTGATCAGCTGGCAGAGTTGTTGCAGAAGCAAAAGTTTGATATTGCAACACTGGCTCATCCAGTTTCGGACGAAACAGAGCTTTTCAACCCCAATGTTGTTAAAGTAGTGTGCTCCGAACAAGGCAAAGCATTGTATTTCAGCCGCAGTCCGATACCCTATGTACGCGGAGCCGCTGAGGCTGACTGGCTGAAACACTTTCACTATTTGCGGCATGTGGGAATGTATGCCTACCTTACGCCTGTGCTTGAGCAAATAGCAGGGCTTGCCCTTTCGCCGCTCGAGAAAGCCGAATCGCTCGAACAACTCAGGTGGCTCGAAAATGGCTACAACATCGGTGTTGGCATCACACATCAGCTGAACACAGGGGTTGATACCCCGGAGGATCTTGAAAAAATCCGGAACTTTTTTTGATTTTCGACGTAGAACGACGTATCTTAGCAGGCTCATTTGCTCTGTTTAACAAAAAAATAGGATTATTTCACTGATAATATGAAGATTGCCGGATATATTGCTGATTTGCTTTTTGAGTACGAATGTGTTGTGATTCCCGGATTAGGGGGATTCCTCACACGCGACCACGCAGCCTATATTCATCCCATGAAGCATTATTTCAAGCCACCTCACCGCGAAGTGGTTTTCAACCCGATGCTTCGAACCAACGACGGGCTTCTTCTGAGTCATATTGCACGTTTTGAGCAACTTTCATACCAGGAAGCCAAGTCGAAACTTGATCGTTTTGTGCTCAAATGCCTCAGCGTACTTGACGAAGGAAAAAAGATTCACTTCAGAAGTATCGGCAGCATCTCCTACAACAAAGACAAGCAATTGGTTTTTGATGCCGACCCGCAACAAAACTACCTTTCGACAGCTTTCGGGCTTTCGGGTTTTGTTTCGCCCCCGATCAAGCGCGATGAGTTTCAGCGCAAGGTTGAGAAGGTGTTCAGCAGTCCGCCCCCTGTCAGAGAATCTATGCCTGCCACTGAGTCTGCTGCAGTATCCGCTGCCGCACCGGCCAAACGTATGCTTGCTTCAAAGCGCCCGAACCGTTTCCGCCGGCAATTGGCCATTACCGGTGTGGCTGCTTCAATTCTGGCAGCTGCCTGGGGCGTGATGAACTACGAAACAGTGGGCTATTACTACAACCAATACAAAGGACATGCAAGCGTTTTGCCGTTCTTTTATGTGAGTCCGAATGAATATGTAATCAAGAATATCGAGAAATTTCCGGTGGAAGCGATGGTGCCGGACCCTACCTTGTTTCATCTGCCCGAAGGCCTTTTCAAGGCAAAAGCCGGATTGAACGACCTCGTTCCTGCATTGCCATACAAGGCAGATATAGATAAAAATGATAAACCTGTTCCGGTAGTCACCGAGGAAGTGGTTGCAGCACAAACTCCTGCCAATGAAGAAGCCGTTGTTGAGGAAGAACCAACAACCGAAGTGCCGGCAGTGGTTGCTGAAAAGCAAGAGTCGGCTCCTGTTCTTCCGGTGGAAACACAAGCAAGCCGAATCACTGCAACTGAAATCAGGACAAACGTTCCTGCTGCGGAAAATCAAAAGAAGCTGTTGCCTGCAACAAAATCATTCTATATCATCGCCGGTGCTTTTAAAGACAAGCAAAATGCTGAAAAGCTGATTCAGTCACTGAAGGATAAGCAGTTTGAAGCAAGTTTTGCCGGTCAAACCAACGGAGGTTTGTGGCGGGTGAGTTATGGGGCTTTTGCTTCGGAAGAAGCTGCGGCTCAACAACTTCAAAGCATACGTCAGCATGAGAATGCACAAGCCTGGATTCTCGCAATTTAATTTCAAAACATTTACAGCGTGGGATCAAAGAACAAACTGCAAAGATTTGCAGAGAACCTGACATTTGATAATCTTTTTCAGTACAACTATGAGCAGCTTATCAACCTGCCTTTTGAATACAGAGGGAGCTGGGGAAGTAGTTTTTTTAAGAATGAAAAGCCCCTTGTGCTTGAGCTTGGTTGTGGAAAAGGCGAATATACGGTCGGCCTGGCGCAGAAATATCCTGATAAAAACTTCATTGGATTCGATATCAAAGGTGCACGATTGTGGAAAGGGCTGACGCTTGCAAAAGAAAGAGGCTTAGTCAATGTTGCTTTTGTGCGCACAAAGATTGACCACATCAACTATTTCTTTTCAGCTGATGAGGTGTCTGAAATCTGGATTACCTTTCCCGATCCGCAGCCCAGGTTGTCGCGTTCGAAAAAACGCCTTACCTCGCCTTTATTTCTTGAGCGGTATAAAAAGGTTTTGAAGAAAGACGGTGTCATTCACCTGAAGACCGACAGCCGCTTGTTGTATGATTTCACCCTTGAGGTGATAGAGGAACTTTCGCTGAAGCTCTATTATAAAAGCGATGACCTTTATGCCACCGGCGACGAAATGGAGGTGAAGGAGATACGTACTTTTTACGAACAGATATGGCTCAATCAGGGTTTGACCATCAAATATATCCGGTTTGGTTTTTAGCTTATGGAAACCTTGGGTTTTTTTGATCAGGTGTATGAGGTTGTTAAGCTGGTCCCGCCGGGAAGGGTGACAAGCTACGGTGCCATTGCAGCTTATCTGGGTTCGAAGGGCAGCGCGCGCATGGTTGGCTGGGCCATGAACCAATCGCATAAGATGTCATACAATATTCCTGCCCACAGGGTTGTAAACAGAAAAGGCCTCCTGACCGGTAAAGCACACTTTGGCGGCTACGATGTGATGCGCCAACTGCTCGAAAGCGAGGGTATAATAATCGAAGGAGACCAGATTATAAATTTTGGCGAGCGGTTTTGGGATCCCGCAAAAGAGTTGTTGCCGTAATAAACTTAGGTGGAGCTGCGGACAACCAATTTGGTTTTGATGACTTTTTTCACCGGTTTGAAATCCGAATTGTCATCTTCCTTCAGTCTTTTTAGCAGCATCAAACAAGCCTCGCGGCCAAGATCAAAGCCAAACTGATCAATGGTTGTCAGTTCAGGTTCGCTGATGGCTGCCGACTTGCTGTTTTCAAAACCTACAACTTTGATATCTTCGGGCACACGTTTTCCCAGTTCACGGGCAGCTTTGATGATTGCGATGGCCGACATATCATTCACGGCGAAGAATCCGTCGGGGGCTTCGGGTTTCCGCAGGATGTCATGCGCGGCTTTTTTGGCGGTTTCAAAGGTGTCGGCCAAAAATACAAGGTCATGACGGAAGTGAATGTTATGTTTCAGCAGTGCATCATGGTAACCCGAGAGGCGGCTCTTTCCAATCTGGAGGTTTTGGGGGGCAGCGAAGTGAGCAATCTTTTTGCATCCCTTTTCAATGAGGTGGTTCACTGCAAGAAAAGCGCCCTGATAGTCGTCGGCCACCACCTGATCGGCAGGAAGCTCCTCAGTGGTACGGTCGAAAAACACCACCGGAATTTCATTGTCAATCAACTTTTGAAAATGAGAGAAATCATTGGTTTCTTTGGAGAACGAAACCAAAACCCCGTCAACACGGTTTGTTAAAACCGCCTGGGTGTTTATCACTTCACGTTTATAGGATTCGTTTGACTGGAAAACCATCACGCTGTAATCGTTTTTATAGGCCACTTCTTCAATACCATTGATGATAGCAGAAAAGAAGTAGTGTTCGATTTCGGGGATGATGAGACCAATGGTTCTTGTTGAATTGTTGCGCAGGTTTAGGGCGATTCTGTTTGGCCGGTAACCAAGCAATCCTGCAAGTTCCTTAACGGCAGTTCTCGTTTTCGGGCTGATATCAGGATGGTCCTTAAGAGCCCTCGATACTGTTGATGTTGATAAACCTAACTTTGAGGCAATGTCTTTGATGGTGACCTGACGCTTCATTTTTGTCCTGTTACTTGATGATAGAGGATATTTGCAACTGATTTGCCGGATAAAGATACGACAATTTGTTGTCAGCAAAATCCGCATCAAAATTATTTATTTTATTTCAATCGTTTGCAATGTAAATATTGAAATAATAGTGCATTTAACAGTTCGTTAAGGAATGTTTTTCTAATTTTGTGTATCATAAAAATTAAGAAAATGTTAAGCAACTGATGTTTTCGTAAATTATTCTAAATCAAATCACTAATCACTAATCTCTAAAGTTTAACACTTATTAATAAATTTTTCAGGCAGTTATTGCTGCTTATGCTTGTGTTTGTAACAACATCTATGGCATTTGGGTAAACAGCTACTGTCAAAGGGATTGTAAGGGACAAGACCAATGGTGAAACTTTGCCCGGCGCTAACGTGCTGGTCAAAGGAACCCTTATTGGTGCTTCAACTGATTTCGACGGCAAATACAGCCTTCAGAACATTCCCGCCGGCAATGCTGAAATTGAAGTAAGTTTTGTGGGCTATCTGCCTTCAACAAAAACTGTGACACTGAGCGCCGGACAAACGCTCGAGCTCAATTTTGATCTTGCAACAGATGCCGTGGCACTGGAAGAGTACATCGTTATCGGTTATGGTGTACAAAAGAAAAGCGACAAGACAGGGGCGGTTTCTCATTTAGTAGCCGATGAATTGAATCAGGGATCGTTGACAGATCCTATTCAAGGAATCCAAGGCAAAGCTGCAGGGGTATTAATCTCGAAAAAAGGCGGCGACCCTAACTCAGGTTTTGCGGTGCGTATCAGAGGATCGGCAGGATATGACGCTAGTACACAACCACTTTTTGTTATTGATGGTGTTTCGAATGCCGACCCAACCTCTATCGCTCCGGAGAATATCGAGAGTTACAACATCTTAAAGGATGCTGCTTCCACGGCGATATATGGCTCCCAGGGAGCAAACGGTGTTATAATTATTACAACCAAAAAGGGAAAATTCGCAGCCAAGGGTGCAAAGCAATCGAAAATTGATTTATATGAGTCTCGGTAAAGATA
>DISP01000061.1:0-27097 GCA_002421995.1 Bacteroidales bacterium UBA6207
ATTCCCGGTATCACGATTCAGCGTGATCAGGGAGAAGGACGCTTTGTGCAGCTCAGGGGAACATCGCCCGAGTTTACGAACTTCAGCATAAACGGCGAACAAATTCCATCGCCGGAAGGTGGTGTGCGCTATGTGGGCCTCGATGTGATTTCGGCCGACCAGATTGACCGGATTGAAGTGACAAAAGTTTTGACGCCTGATATGGATGCCGATGGCATTGCCGGCAATGTGAACATCAAAACCAAATCGGCAGCAGACAGCATCCCGGAGATGATGATCTCAGCTGCCGGAGGATACAATCAGCTGATGAAAACCAACAACTACCAGCTTCAGTTTACATTTGGCCAACGCTATAAAAATGTTGGTTTTCAAGTAAATGCCAATCATTACACCAACGATCAGGGTTCTCACAACATGGAGTTCGACTATACGCGCGGACCTCTCACAAGTCAGTCGCAGGATTCGACCGCGGTGGACAATTTTTATATCCTGTACAAAGACATTGAACTAAGGCATTATACCATCACCCGCAAACGCACCGGACTCAGTGCCAGCCTCGACTACAAACCAAACAAACGCCACAATGTGTACCTGAGAGCCATGTATAACCGTTTTTCCGACGATGAGCAACGCCGGAGAATAAAATATGATTTCAGCGATGCAAACGACCTGCTCACCTACCGCGAAGCCGGAATAGATCATGAACTTAAGGACAGGGTTAAAATTCAGGAAATCTCCTCACTCAATATCGGGGCAGAACACACATTAAAAAACAGCATGAAGATTGACTACGAAATGTCTTGGTCGCTCGCCACTGAAAAGCAACCCGACAGAATGACAACCGTGTTTGGAAACGGAGGCATCACCATGAGGGTGGATAAAAGCAATGAAAACTATCCCCGAATCCGATATCCCTTCGAAATAGATTCATTGGATGCCTTCAACCTAAACAACTATGAGTTTGATGAATTGCTGCTCATCAACAGCATGGTGAGAGATCAGAACTATACCGCAAAAATAAATTTCGAGCTGCCATACAATACTTCATCCGGGCAGAAAAGGTATTTTAAGTTTGGTGCTAAATGGCGTTCGAAAACAAAAACCCGCGAAGACAATGCCGTTGCTTACAACAAATATTTCGAAAAACTCTCCATATACTCCCAGATTGGCCCTCCGCTCGACCTTACAACCATTATGGATGATTTTGCCGAAACAAATTTGTTAGGGCAGAGCTATTTGCTTGATTATATTCCCGGAGCTGAACAAATGCGCAATTTCTTTGAAAAACATCCCCAACATTTCAAAATTGATGAAACAGACACCTGGTCAAAGACTTACAGCAAAGATTACAATGCGAAGGAGGATTTTTATGCCGTTTATATGATGTTCAGGCACGATATACAACGCCTTTCAATCATTGGAGGACTTCGCTACGAACACACACTTGTAAACAATCAGGGGGTTAAAGCCGGTGTTATTTACCAGGGCAACGGCATGCTTTATTACGATTCCATTTTCGACAAGCGTCAGCAAAACTTTCTTCTCCCTCAGCTTCAATTGCGCTATGCCCTCGACGAACGAACCAATGTGAGGGCTGCTGCCACCTATTCCTATACCCGTCCGAATTTCGACGATATCATTCCCTACCGCGAAGATGAAGATGATGAAGTGGAAATTGGCAACCCTGCTTTGAAATATCCGCTTGCACTCAACCTCGATGTGCTGGCCGAGCGCTACTTGCCCAACAAAGGATTGCTTTCTGGCGGCTTATTCTTTAAAAATATTGACAATATAGCATTCAACTTTGTAAGAAATGCGCATGAAGGCACTGATTTTAACCGCTACGGTCTTAAAAAAATTACGATGGCCGTCAATGGTCTCGATGCAAAAGTTTTCGGAGCCGAAGTTCAAACACAATTCAAATTCAACTGGTTTAACAATTTTCTGAGAAATTTTGGATTTTACGGAAACTACACCTTCACAACCTCAGAAGCACGCATCAGCAAGCGCTATCCGCAAAATGAGAACGACCAGGTGTTTATTTTCAATGAAGATGATGCCAATTTTTTCACCAATAGCAACGAAACCGAAATCATCCCTCTTCCCGGACAAGCAACACATACCGCCAATGCAGCGCTGTTTTTTGAAACCAAAAAGTGGTACAGCAAACTTTCGCTCAATTATCATAGTCCTTTTCTTTATGAGCTGGGCAATGACAGCGGGCTGGATGTGTTCAACGACAAGGCTCTTCATCTGGATTTAAACACCAACTATCAGATAAGCAAGTCATTAAACATCTTCATTGACCTAATCAATATCTCAAATGAACCCCTGAAATACTATATGGGTTCGCGCGAATATTTCAAAAAACAGGAGTATTATTCCTGGTGGGGTCACATTGGTGTCAAGTGGCAGCTATAAAATGTTGAGCATTTCTGTCACAAGATATTAACCCTTTTAAGTTCTTCTTCGGTGTAGCCCGGTTTCTAAATCAGCTTAATCAGGCTTTACTGCCTTGAATGAATAATTCGCGTTATATTCTCTTCCGTATCTGTCTTTCACGCGGATGGCAATTTCGTGCAATCCCTCAGGCAATCTGTTGGGCACCCTCGCTTTCCAAAGATGGTAGCAGAGAGTGGGGTTTGATGGTCGTGTGCCGGCCGGCAGCACCGTGGCATGATCCCATTCATAACGAACGGCACAGAAAAACGGATCTGCTTCAACCACATAGCGCATCTTTTTCCATGCGCCATTATTCAGCCGAAAATAAACGGTGTCGGTTTCGTTTCCCTGAAAGAAACTGACATAAAACTCGCCCCTGAAATAACTGTTTGCCGGCACAATGTTTGGGCCGTAAACACGCATTTTGAACCCACTGTCGAAAGAAGCCGCTTTGTATTCATAGCTATATGTGTTGCCGTCAAAGCTTAAAACATTATAGCCGTTGGGTGTTCCATCGCTCATGGTGGAAACAGGAACTCCGTTGGCCTTGGGGGCACCCGACCACCAGTCGCCCGAAGCCGTTCCAACGGTATAGTGGTGATGCGGATTGCTTTGCAGCCAGCCTTGTTTTTCGTCGAAGAAATAATGCCGCTGGGTGTGGGTGTGTCCGGAAAGCGAAAAAGTAAAAGGCCGGTCTTTGAGTAACTCAAAAAAGCGGCTGCGGTGCTCGTTTCTGAAGGTTTCGCCCCACTGCAGCTCGTTGTATAATGGGATGTGCATCAGAAAAACGAGCAGGTTTTCTTTGGGAATGGTTTTTAAAACATTTTCAAGATAGGAAAACTGCTTTTCGGATAAGCCGCCGATGTATTGCTGATCGTTGTAGGTGTTGGGATAAACCACATCATTAAGCACAAAAAAATGCACTTTTCCCTGGTTGAATGAATAGGTTGAAGGGCCATAATAGCGTTCGAAAGACTCATCGGCCTGATCCGAATTCTTTGCGTCGTAGTTCATATCATGATTTCCAGGCACATGAAACCATGGCAAGCCAATTTTTCCTGTTGCAGCATTCATGGCCTCAAACAAATCGGGCCGGTCGCCAACGATATCGCCCAACGTAAAACCCATCACTGCCTCTGTATTTGTTTTAAGCTCGTTCACAATATCGGTTTCATAAAACGACACCTGCTCTTCGGTATAAGCCTGTGGGTCGGAGGCAACAATGACGCTGAAAACCTCCGAATCGCAGCCGGTGAGCAGGCCAAAATCAACCGATTCGGGCAATGGACCGGTTTCATGCAGGGTTTCAAATTTCATCTTTGGCGCTCCGTTGGGCTTGTGAAGGTAGAAAAATTGTGGCAGATTATTTTTGTTAACGGGATAATTATAAGCCGAAGGTTTTATCACAAACAGCTGTCCGTCTGTTGCCTGAATCTGTAGCTGATAGGCACCTGAAGCATCCGTGAGCACCACATCGCTGCCGTTTGATACGGCAACACCGGCTATTCCGGGTTCGGATTTTTCACGTTTTCCATTGCTGTTGAGGTCGTGATAAACAAGCCCTTTTACACTTACAAACTCCTGTGCCTGAACCATTAAGGCGATAAACAAGAAAACGCTTAAGACAACAATTCTATGCATTGTGATTTTTTCGACGAAACTAAGCAGATTTCCACAAAAAAGCATTCCATTTTCAATAAGTCAGTATTAAATTTTATTGATTGACGGTAAGTTAGCATCCGAAACAGATAAAATCGTCTCATTTTCAATCCATATTGTTTCATTCATTGTAACTTTGCGCCCTCAAACTCTAAGGCCAAAGCAATGCCATCACAACTGTTACAAAACATCCAAAAGGTTTTTCACCCCAAGATTCTCACAACCCTCAAAGATTACAATTCACAGACGTTTATCTCCGACCTCATCGCCGGTCTCATCGTTGGTGTGGTGGCTTTGCCTTTGGCCATCGCTTTTGGTATTGCATCAGGTGTGTCGCCCGAGCAGGGATTGGTTACAGCCGTCATTGCCGGTTTTTTGATTTCGGCGCTTGGTGGCAGCCGCGTTCAGATTGGTGGCCCGACAGGAGCTTTCATCGTGATCGTATATGGAATTGTGGAGCAGTTTGGTGTTTCGGGCCTCATTGTTGCCACCATCATGGCCGGCATCATGCTGGTGGTCATGGGTGTGCTGCAACTGGGCAGCATCATCAAGTTTATGCCGCATCCTATCGTTGTTGGTTTCACAAGCGGCATTGCCGTGGTTATTTTTTCCGGTCAGATAAAGGATTTTTTTGGTTTGGAAGTAGCAGAGGCCACTCCGGCTGATTTTATTGCAAAATGGCGTTTCTATTTTGCGCATTTCAACGCTGTAAATTTCCATGCACTCGCCATTGGGCTGTTTACAATATTAACAATCATTCTTTGGCCCAAGGTCAATAAAAAAATTCCCGGCACCTTGATTGCGCTCATTCTGACGACTTTGGCCACCCTGTTTTTCAAACTTCCTGTCGAAACCATCGGAAGCCGGTTTGGTGAGATTAAGGCGAGCATTCCCATGCCAGCCATCCCGTCTGTCAGTTTCGATACAATGCGTATGCTGATTGCGCCTGCCTTCACGATTGCAATGCTCGGTGCCATTGAATCTTTGCTTTCGGCAATGGTGGCCGATGGGGCAACAGGCGGTCGTCATCGCTCAAATACCGAGCTTATCGGCCAGGGTATCGCAAATATAATAACTCCCCTTTTTGGAGGCATTCCGGCAACAGGTGCCATTGCCCGCACCATGACCAATATCCGCAACGGAGGCAAGACACCTGTTGCGGGATTGATACATGCCATTGTTCTGTTGCTGATTTTGTTGTTTTTTGGCAAATGGGCCAAGCTTATCCCAATGAGTACGCTGGCTGGCATCCTGGTGATGGTTTCGTACAATATGAGTGAATGGCGCTCATTCAAAGCGCTTTTTCGCAACAGCCGTTCCGACATTTCTGTATTATTGGTCACGTTTTTTCTAACCGTTGTCATTGACCTGACGGTAGCCATTCAGTTTGGCTTGCTGCTTGCCGTGTTGCTCTTCCTCAAACGGCTTATCGAAACAACCGAAGTTGATATCATCAAGCAAGCGGTTGACGACGACCAGTCGGATATCACAGAAGACGGTGCGCAGTTGCTTGTTCCAAAGGATGTTGAAATTTTCGAGATCAGCGGGCCGTTCTTTTTTGGTGTGGCCAACAAATTTGACGAAGCCGAACGCAACCTCGTTAAAACACCAAAAATCAGAATCATCAGGCTTAGAAAAGTTCCGTTTATTGATGCAACAGGACTCACAAACTTACGCAATTTCATCCGCCGGGCGCAGGTAAAACAAATTCATATTATCCTGTCGGGTGCAAACAAAACCGTGTTTGAGGCATTGAAAAAAGATGGCATTTGCACGCTTGTTGGAGAAGGAAATATTTGTCCTGACATTCATTGTGCTTTGGCAAAAGCAAACGAAAAGCTTTCGAAAACAGAAAAATCAAAGAAAACCAAATCAGCCGAATAGGCTGAAGTCGAAGTTCAGAAACGAACTGATTTTAGGATAACTCCAGGCCGAATAGTCTTCGCCATGCGTGTCAACAATAACTATGCTGCCTGCAGCAGCATTTTCGGCAGCCTTGATGCCATTGAACGAATCTTCGAATATCATTGTGTCGGCAGCCGGAAACCCGAGAATTTGTATTGCCTTATTAAACAATTCAGGATCAGGCTTTCCGGACATATTGCCGTCGTTAAAAACCACCATCGAACGATCGAAAAAATCGCCGAGATGAAGGTGTTCGAAATAAAAATCAACGTTATCCCTGTCTGAAGCAGTGGCTATTGTATAAGGTATATTGTTGATTTTTAGCCACTTGAATAAATCTGTTGCGCCCGGCAGTAGCTGAATATGCTTTTCCCTAAAAAGCTGCCGGTAGATCTCTTCCTTTTCGTTTCCCAGCTGTTTCACTTCGGCGGGGTTTATCCTGCGCCCGAAAATAATGGATAAAATATCGCTGTTGGTTTTGCCGTGCAAATGAAACATTTCTCTTTCATCGGGCTGCGGGAGGCCGTGTCTGCGAAAAAAGCCGTACCAGGCAAGGTTGTGCAGATGCGTATCAGGAACGAGTGTTCCGTTGAAATCAAAAATTACTGCCTTGATTGCCTTCATGCCATTATTGTGTTTTGAGGTCGGGTCGCCGGGCTGTTACATAACGCTTCCGATAATAGGGCTCTTCTGACAGCCAGTCGGCACGCAATCCATGCCGGGTGCTGTGAATCATCTTCACATCTTTGTTTTCGCCCACCTCTATCACAAGCGCAACATGACCAATTCGCGGGCTTTTCGCATTTCTTCCCTTAAAAAACAACAAATCGCCTTTCTGAACAGCATCAAGCGACACCTCGCTGCCCACTAGCACCTGCTCCCTGCTCGAACGTGGCAGGCTAAGGCCGTGTTTCCCATAAACATGCCGCACAAAGCCCGAACAGTCAAAGCCGTTTTCGGTTGTTCCCCCGAAACGATAGGGCAATCCCACGAAAGTGAGCGAATAATCAACCAGTTTTTCAATTTCTACTGAGACAACAGAGGGTGGTTGCTGCAAAAATCGCTCGTTAAAAACATTAAACCTTTCGGCATCTGCATTCAGATACACACTGTCAGAAAAATAAAAGGATGCTTCAAACTGGGCAATATAAGCCAGACTGTCCTGCATGATAGAACCGCTGTCGGCACGTGCTTCAAGCAATAAACTGTCGCCAAGAATAAAAATCTCTCCAAAAATATCCTGAAACGACGTGTCGGGCTCCATCTCTTCTATTTGCGCCAACAACACGTATGGGATAAACAACAAACAACCTAATACCAGATTTCTTAACATCAAAACGCTGATTTATCTTTTGCCCGATTTTGAGCCGACAAAAATAACAAGAATTTCCAGCTTTTATTGCCCTGTGCTTTCGTCAGATTATGTACCCGTGTTTGTAACCTTTTAAAAAAACTGCGTCAAAAGAGGCAAATACGAAATTGTTAACCCTTAAAATGAATTTAAAATGAACGAAATCACACCCATTTTCATCACCGCTATCGTTTTTGGAACGATCTATGGCTTGTTCTTTCTGTTTGTTCGCCGTCGCGAACGCCTCACAATGATGGAAAAAGGATTTGATCCTTCCCTGTTTTATGTCGAAAAACCATCAACACGTTTCAACAGTCTCAAATACGGCATGCTTTTTATCGGCGTTGGCGCAGGCATATTGGTTGGAAACATCCTCACAGTCACAACCGCATTGAACGAAGAAGTTGCATTCTTTTCAATGATTTTCCTCTTTGGCGGAAGCGCGCTCGTGCTCAACTATCTGCTCGAAACCAGAGAACGCAACAACAATAAGTCATGAAGCGTTTTTCAGTTCTTGCCCTGCTCTTTTGTGCCACACTTTTTGTTCAGGCACAAAAGAGCTTCGACAAACAAAAGCTCGACAGCCTCTTTACTTTGCTCGAACATGAGAACAAGCTAATGGGCAGCGCCGCAATCAGGTTCAACGACAAAGAGATATACAGCCGCCAGTTCGGAACATGCAAACTCCAACCCAACGTAAAAGCCGGACCATCGGCTGTTTACCGCATCGGATCAATCACTAAAATGTTTACATCGGTGATGATTTTACAACTCGTTGAAGAAGAAAAACTCAAAACTTCAACCCTGCTTTCAGATTTTTTCCCTTCAGTACCAAACGCCGAAAAAATTACTATTGACCATCTTTTGGCGCATCGCAGTGGTATTCATAACTTTACAAACGACAGTGTTTATGAAACCTACTTCCGTTTGCCTCAAACCCATGCGCAAATCCTTGACAGAATCAGCGCTGCAACTCCTGATTTTGAGCCCGGAACCAAAAGCGCCTACAGCAATGCAAATTATGTTCTTTTGGGCTACATCATCGAAAAAGCAACAGGAAAAGACTACAAAACCAATCTTGAGCTGCGTATTGTCAAGCCGCTTGGTCTCAATCAAACTTTTTTGGGCGCTGCTAACGATCCTGCTGTTGATGTGTGTATGTCGTTCAAATATGAAGATGGAAATCTTGTTGACGAAACCATCACTGATATGTCAGTTCCGGGCGGCGCCGGAGCCGTACTTTCCACCCCGTCAGATCTTACGGTTTTCATAAAAGCACTTTTCAGTGAAAAATTGATCAAAAAAAGCACTTTAGACGAAATGACCAAAGTGACCGAACAGTTTGGCTATGGTATTTTTCCAATGAATTTCAACGATCATGAGGGCTTGGGCCATACAGGTGGAATTGACGGATTTCGCTCCAGTCTCACTTATTTTCCTGCCGACAGCCTTTCCGTGGCTTTATGTGTTAATGCAGCCGACTTCAATCCCAACGAGGCAATGATTGGATTGCTCAGCATCTACTTCGGGAAAGAATACACTTTTCCATCATTTGAATCCGTTTTACTGGGCAGCGAACTGCTACTTTCCTACACCGGAACATACAGCAGCCCCGATTTTCCGCTGAAAATCACCGTTACGCTGGATCAAGACAAACTCTTTGCGCAAGCAACCGGACAGTCGGCCTTCCCGCTCACTCCTTTTGATGAAAAAACCTTTCGTTTTGATGCAGCCGGAATCACCATCGTGTTCGACCAGAACACACTCACAATCAAGCAAGGTGGTATTGATTTGAAAATGACGAAAGAATAGATCCGCCAACAATAATTACAGGCCGTTTTATAACGCTGAGATAAGTGCAGAAACAATATTTCTGCACTTTTTTTGTAATAAACTTACGCTTTTCAACCTTCTGTTTTCCTAACAAAATAGCCAGCAATCACTTATCTGTTTATTTGTATTTAATCTAAATAACAATTATATAAACTGTTCTATATCAATTTGATAAGTCGCGAATATTTTTATTTTTGAAGCGATTGCATAGACGTATATAAATATTTACATATATAACCTGAGACAATATGAAAACCACCAGACGACAATTCATCAAAGTCAGCACAATGGGTGCAGGCAGTTTGGCGGTAGGTGCTTCGATTGGAAAATGGACCAGGGCTTCCGGCCTTCTTGGTGAGCTAACAGCAGGCACCTCTACTCCAACACGCACACCCACCTATTGCGAAGTCTGTTTCTGGCAATGCGCCGGATGGGTGTACAAAGACGAAAAGGGCGAAATTCAAAAAATCGTCGGCAATGATGATGACCCGCACTGCAACGGACGTTTCTGCCCGAGAGGCACAGGTGGTGTTGGACAGTACACAGATGGAGACCGTCTGAAAACACCGATGATTCGCACCAAAGTGGATGGTGTTGATAGTTTTCGCGAAGTTGACTGGGACGAAGCCCTCGATTATATTGCATCAAAACTTAAAGACATTTCGTCTCGCTATGGCCCCGAATGTGTTGCCTTGTTCACACACGGCTCGGGGGGTGCACATTTTGGCCACATGCTCAAAGCTTTTGGTTCACAGGCAGTGACTGCGCCCTCTTTTGCGCAATGCCGCGGCCCGCGTGAGGTTGGTTTCCTTACCACCTTTGGCGACATCATATATTCGCCCGAGCGTACCGACATACGCGACACCCGTTGCCTCGTGCTCATCGGCTCGCACCTGGGCGAAAACATGCACAACGGTCAGGTGCAGGAAATGTCGGACGCCATTGACAAAGGAGCCAGCATCATCACCGTTGATCCGCGCTTCAGCACCGTGGCCGGCAAATCGAAATTCTGGCTGCCAATAAAGCCCGGCACCGACATGGCCCTGCTGCTTGCATGGATGAATGTGCTCATCGAAAACGGCTGGTACGACAAAGATTATATCACCCGCTATGCCCATGGCTTTGATCAACTAAAAGAACATGTAAAAAAATACACCCCCGAATGGGCCTTTGGCATAACCACCCTCGCGCCTGATCTGATACGGAAAACGGCAAAAGAGATGTTTAATGCTTCGCCTGCCGTTATCATTCACCCAGGGAGACATGTCACCTGGTATGGCGATGACACCCAGCGCCTCAGGGCTGTGGCTATTTTGAATGCGCTGCTTGGCTCGTGGGGCCGCAGGGGCGGTTTTTATCAACCCGAAAAAGCCAAAGTGCCTGATTTTCCTGTTCCCCCCTTTCCAACACCTAAGCACCAGCCAACAGAAGCCTACAAAGGAAAATACAATCTGGCCAACGAGGTGGTGAGCAATGGTATCTGCGATGCAACCATCCCCACACCGGATCAAAATTGCAGCTACAAGGTATGGTTTGTCAACGGAACAAATCTTTTGGCTGCTTTGCCCGATCAGGAACAAACAATCAAAGCGCTGGAAGCACTTGAACTACTGGTGGTTATTGACACAATGCCGGTCGAGATCACGGGCTATGCCGATGTCATTCTGCCCGAATGTACCTACCTCGAACGCTATGATATGTTGCGCAAGTCGGGCCACCGCGAACCAAATATCGCCATCCGCGTACCAGCTGCCCAACCAAAATACAATACCAAACCCGCCGATTGGATAGCTAAAAATCTGGCAGAAAAACTGGGTCTTGGCGCATGGTTTCCCTGGAAAAACATGGAAGAACTCCTCGACTGGCAGTTGAATCAGGTTGGCAGCTCGCTCGAAGAGATGAAACGCATCGGTGTGAAAAAGTTTCCACGACAGCACGACGACCTGTACTTCGCGCCCGGCGAAGACATCGCGTTCAACACCAACACAGGCAAAATCGAGCTCTATTCAACCGATATGGAGGCCGAAGGTTTCGACCCATTACCTGTTTACACAGCCCACGAAGAGCCGGCCGAAGGTTTTTACAGACTTATCTACGGAAGAGCACCCATGCACACCTTCAGCCGCACGGCCAACAATCCGAATTTGACCGATCTGATGGACGAAAACACCCTTTGGGTAAACCCGAAAGTGGCTAAACTATGGGATTTGAAAGCCGGTCAATATGTAAAACTCAAAAACCAGGATGGTAAAGTTTCCACTTTCAGCATCAAGGTCAGGGTTACGGAGCGCATCCGTTGGGACAGTGTTTATATGGTTCACGGCTTTGGACACAACAACAAAAAACTTAGCCGCGCACATGGTCGTGGCATCAATGATACTGAATTAGTAACCAATGTGAAAATTGATCCTGTGATGGGAGGAACAGGTATGCGCGGCAACTTTGTTACCTTCATCACCGATTTTGAAACAACAGGAAAGGAGGCTGAGTCATGAGATACGCAATGGCTGTTGACACCAAAAAATGTGTGGGATGCTCTGATTGTGTGGTAGCCTGCCAAACCGAGAACAAAGTACCGATTGGCTACTGCCGCGACTGGATTGTTGAGGTAACTGACGGGACCTATCCACAGCTGGAGATCGAGATCAGGTCGGAACGTTGCAATCATTGCGACAACTCGCCCTGCGTGCGCTGCTGCCCCACCGGAGCCAGTCATTATGCCGATGGCGGCGTGGTGCTCGTTACGCATGAAGCGTGTATTGGCTGCGGCGCATGTATTGCTTCCTGCCCCTACGATGCGCGCTATCCTCATCCCGATGGCTATGTGGACAAATGCACTTTCTGTCTTGAAAACAGGGTGCAAAAAGGCCTCAACCCGGCCTGTGTGAGTGTTTGCCCCACCAAATGTCTGTACTTCGGCGATCTTGACGACCCCAACAGTCCTGTTTCGTTGGTGTTGAAAAAACGCAAATGGAAAACACTTATTCCCGAGGCCGGAACCGATCCACAACTTTATTTTCTGGTATAATCAACACAAGATGAACAATCTCCACGTTTAAACAAAGACAATATGAGAGAAGAACTTATCATTAGCGGAAGGATGAACCGGCTTGTTGATCCGGTTTTGAACATCTGGCACTGGCACATACCCTTGTATCTTTTTCTGGGAGGTCTTGCTGCAGGAATCCTGTTTTTTGCAGCCTTGGTAACCATTCAGGGTAAAGCAGACAAATATCCGACTGCGGCAAAACTCGCGCCTTTCCTCACTCCTTTTCTGCTGGCACTGGGCCTTTTAGCACTTTTTCTGGATTTGAACCACAAACTCTTTTTCTGGAGGCTCTACACCACCATCCGGCTCGAATCGCCGATGTCGTGGGGTGCATGGACGCTGATGGTCGTAATGCCGCTTTCGCTAATTTGGTGTGCGCTGAATATCAGGGAAATATTTCCGCGCTGGGACTGGAAGTATCCAATTCTTTTTAAAACAGAGGCTTTTTTCAAAAATAACCTGCTGACCATTTCATGGATCATGCTGGTTTTTTCGCTCATCCTTGGCGTTTATACCGGAATTTTGTTTTCGGCATTCAATGCCCGACCGCTGTGGAATACTTCAATCCTCGGGCCGCTGTTTCTCACTTCAGGACTTTCAACAGGGGCTGCAGCCATTGTGCTGATGAGCAAGCAACAAACCGAAAGAAATTATTTCGCCCGAATTGACTTAATGCTTATCGGCATCGAAATCTTTCTCATCATACACATGTTCATGGGATTTCTTGCCAGCACACAGGTGCACATCGAAGCAGCGCAACTGTTCCTCGGAGGGCCTTATACAACCGTCTTCTGGATGTTTGTTTTCAGTTTTGGTCTTGTTGTGCCTGCAATTCTGGAAATCCTTGAACTCCGTGGCTTCCACATGCCACACTGGCTCGCTCCGTCGCTGGTTTTGTTTGGAGGTATTATGCTCAGGTTTATCATGGCTTATGCCGGACAAGCCAGCCGCTGGCTGTATTAGACACAAAAGAGTATCGTAATTCATTGATTTATATAAAGATAAAAAATGGAAACACAAAAAAAACCAAAAAAGTATATGAACCCCTACCTGGCAGGAGTTTTGTTAGGCTTGGTGGTCGTAGCAGCCAATTTTGTATCGGGTCGCGGGCTGGGAGCCAGTGGAGCCGTTAAAAGTGCCATCGTGGCAGGTGTTGAAACAATAGCCCCAAAACATGCCGATGCTTCACCTTTTTACCACAAGTACAGTGAGGCACACCAAGGCAAGCCACTCAACAACTGGCTGGTATATCAAATGTTGGGAGTTGTTGTCGGTGGATTTTTCTCCGGCGTCATCTCACGTCGGCTCACCTGGAAAGTGGAACATAATCCCGGCATCAAATCCAAAACACGCCTGATTTTCGCACTTGCCGGAGGCATCTTGTTCGGCCTTGGATCGCAACTGGGACGCGGATGCACAAGCGGCTCGGCCCTCAGCGGCATGGCGGTGCTTTCGCTTGGAGGCTTTCTCAGCATGGCAGCCATTTTTGGCACAGCCTTCATGCTGGCCTATTTCTTCCGTAAACTTTGGATTTAATTGACTCACCGATAACACGAAACATAAAATGGGACCATTAGTAGTAAATGAAGTAATTTCAGAAAACACGAACCTTTTGCTTGCCTTTTTTATTGGCATCGCTTTTGGTTTTGTGCTCGAACAAGGCGGCTTTTCATCGAGCCGCAAACTCGCCGGTGTATTCTACGGCTACGACACGGTTGTGCTAAAGGTGTTCTTCACCGGAGCAATAACGGCCATGCTCGGCCTGCTGTTTTTCAGCCTCTTTGGATGGGTTGATCTGAGCCTTGTTTATGTGAACGAAACCTTTCTTTGGTCAACGCTGGTGGGCGGAGTGATCATGGGAGCCGGTTTCATCATGGGAGGCTACTGTCCGGGAACAAGCTTTTGCGGCGCTGCCATCGGCAAAATTGATGCATACATTTTTATCATCGGACTTTTCATTGGTGTATTTATTTTTGGAGAAGCCTACAACCTGCTCGAACCGTTGTACATGGCCGAGTTTTGGGGAAGTCCGCGCATTTCCGAATATTTCGGTATTTCGGAAGGAGTAACAGTGCTGGTCGTAATACTGGCAGCAGTGGCCATGTTCTGGGGTGCTGAATGGGCAGAAAAACTTTTTCCAAGAGACGAGTATTAAACACAAAATCAATAGACCATGAAGAATATAAATTTAACACCCCGAATATTCCTCTCAGCGGTGATTTTATCGCTGGGATTAATTATTGCTGCAGTTCCAAAAAATACGACAACGCCCTTCAAGCTTACCGCACAGCAAATTCTTGAAGAGCTGAAAAGCGGCACACAATACCTCGAAGCCGACGCCATTGCCAAAATGATCATCGAAAAAGATCCGGTATTGCGCCTGATTGACGTGCGCCCACAGAGCGAATTTGAAAAATTCAGTCTTCCGGGAGCCATTAACATCCCCCTCGACAACCTGCTTGCTCCCGAATTTCAGGAAGTGCTGAATCAGGGCTTGATGACAAATGTGTTATATGCCAATGGCAGCACCCGCGCCAATGAGGCCTGGATGCTGGTTCGGCAGCTTGGCTATGAAAACAACTATGTGCTTCAGGGCGGTCTCAACCATTGGTTTGAAACCGTGATGAATCCCGCAGCGCCTGCCGCTACCCAATCAGATGACGAGATTGCAAAATACGACTTTCGCCGCGGTGCAAGTCAGGCATTGGGAGGTGGTGCGCTTGTTTCGGCAGCCGGCAATAGCACCGACAAAAGTGGCGGAGTGCCCAAACCAAAACCTCAGGGAAAAAAGAAAGGTGTGAAAGGCGGTTGTTCCTAACTTCATCCTTAAATCAAAACGTTAAAAACCTGCTTTTGGCAGGTTTTTTTTTGCAAAAAAAACGAAATAAAATCTCCGCGATCCTATGCGTGCATGTGTTTTTTTTACTTTCCATTTCTTTCAACTCTAAAAAACCTTACATAATACACTGTTTTATAGTTATTTACAATTATAATTTAGACCCAGCCTAAATACTCAACTTTCATTGTGAATTAAAAAACATCTATACATTTGCATGATTAAATATCTACTTTTAACATTTTATTAACTAATTGATTTATAAGATATAAGCCCTAAGCCTGCCAAGGCAAATGTTTACGAAATAGTATTAATCATGAAAAAATTCACGAAAGCGATCATCTTTTTCCTGGCGGTAGTAGCGCCTTTGCTGATTGTGACAGTAGCGTTGCGCAAGCCGGCGCCCGATCACGCACAACTGGAAAAACTACGCGCACAGTATCCTGCCAGGCACCAATCGGGTGTTGATCACAGCAAGATGGAAATTCTCCAGCAGGATTTCAAAAATCCGCACCAAATCACAGAGGCATGCCTTAGTTGTCATACCGAGAGGGGAATGGAACTGTTGCACAGCTCCCATTTCACCTGGGAAAGGGAAGCTTTTATTCCCGGACGTGGTGTAACATATCTGGGCAAGAAAAACTTGTTGAATAACTATTGTACCGGTGTGCAATCCAACGAAGGAAGCTGCATGAAATGTCATGCCGGTTATGGATGGAACGACAAAGCGTTCGATTTCACCAACCAGCTCAACATTGATTGTGTGGTTTGCCACGACAACACAGGCACCTACGCCAAAGCAACCGGAGGAGGAGGCTATCCGGTGATGGGTGAAGGTGGTCCGGACTACAAAAAAATCCTTGGCAGTATGGGTCTGCCAAAAAGCGAAAACTGTGGCAATTGCCATTTTCTTGGCGGAGGTGGCAACAATGTGAAACACGGCGACCTCGAAATGGCACTGCTAAAAGCAGGCCGCAATGTGGACGTGCACATGGGTGTTGACGGCGCACACATGAACTGCGTGGACTGCCATTCGGCCGAAAATCACCAGATGAAAGGCCGATATTACGGCGTTTCTTCTACCAACGACCAACGTATGAGCTGCGAAGAGTGCCATACTGCATTTCCGCATCAGAAATCAATCCTCAACGAGCACTCCATCAAAGTGGCATGTCAAACCTGCCACATCCCCGTGTATGCAAAGGTGAACCCAACCAAGATGTATTGGGACTGGAGCACAGCCACACGGAAAAAAGACGGCAAAGGTTTCGAAGAAAAAGATGCTGAAGGCAATGTTACTTACGCCTCGATCAAAGGTGATTTCATCTGGCAAAAAAATGTTGAGCCGGAATATACATGGTTCAATGGCACTGCCGACCATCTTTTGCTTACGGATAAAATTGATACAAGCCAGGCTTTTGTAAAAATCAATACACTAAACGGAGCCTACCGCGACCGAAACAGCAAAATCATCCCGATGAAAGTGCATCGCGGCAAACAACCCTACGACTCCAAAAACCTAACAATTATCCAAACCAAACTTTGGGACAAGGAAAAAGGCAAAGGGGCGCTTTGGCTCGATCTTGAATGGGAACGTGCTATTGTTGAAGGAATGAAATATGTAGATATGCCCTACAGCGGCGAACATGGATTTATTGCCACTGAGATGTATATGCCGGTCAACCACATGGTTTCTGTTTCGTCAGAAGCACTAAGCTGTAAAGAATGTCACACACGCGAAGAAGGCAGGTTGGCAACATTGACAGATTTCTACATGCCCGGACGCGATCGTAACGAATGGCTCGACTTTGGCGGAAAATTAGTGCTATTAGGTTCACTTTTCGGTATCATTGTACATGCTGCCATCAGGTTTACAGCATCACGCCGACGCAAATTAGCTCATCAACATAAAGCTTAAAAAAATGAAAAAACACAAGAAAGTATATGTATATCAGGGCTTTGAAAGATTTTGGCACTGGAATCAGGCCCTGCTTATCTTTTTATTGGCGTTAACAGGTTTCGAAATCCACAGCTCCTACACCATTTTGGGATTTGAAACAGCCGTTGACATTCACAACAAAGCAGCCTGGGGATTTATCATCCTGATTATTTTTGCCATTTTCTGGCATTTCACAACAGGTGAGTGGAAGCAATACATTCCGACAACTAAAAACCTGAAAGCACAAGCCG
The DNA here is from genome assembly GCA_002421995.1 of Bacteroidales bacterium UBA6207. Classification (GTDB taxonomy): domain Bacteria; phylum Bacteroidota; class Bacteroidia; order Bacteroidales; family F082; genus JALNZU01. Next base: position 17,266 of record DISP01000061.1, read on the forward strand.
AATTTTATCTTTTAGGGATATTCAAGAATGCACCCCACCCCACCGAGAAAACCCTGATCAGCAAACTTAATCCATTGCAGCGCCTGGTTTATCTCGGTCTTAAAATACTGATGATTCCGGTGATGGTTATTTCGGGTCTGCTTTTTATGTTTTACCGTTATCCGCATGGCAACGAAATAGAGATCATCAACATTGACAATCTCGAAATCATAGCACTCATTCACACTGCAGGAGCTTTTGCCGTGATTGCATTTGTGCTCGTACACCTCTACCTGATCACCACCGGACACACGATTACATCCAATCTGAAAGCTATGATTTCCGGATGGGAAGATCTGGAAGAAACGGAAGATGAAAATGAAGTAGCTGACAAAAAAGAAAACGATCATGAAACAAAATAACACCTTACCGATGCTCAATAAAAGTTTGTTTATCAATGTGTTGATTGCATTCCTTTTGTTTGTTGTTTCGTGTTCAAATCCAGCTTCGGATCAAAACAAAACAGCTGTTATTGAGAATGAATCGAAAGAACTTGCAAGCTGGCTCGAAAAAAACGGCAATTATATTGCATCGGCAGAAGTGCCGGCTGTGATCAGTGCCGGAGAATTGTACAGTTTGCTTGGAAACAACATTCTGCTGATAGACCTTCGTGATGCCGAACAATACGCGGCTGGTTATATTGATGGAGCGATCAACCTTGGCACTGACAAAGTGATTGACTTTTTCAAGCAGCGTATAGATCCTGCATCCTTTGAAAAGATCATTTTTGTTGACAACCGTGGTCAGTTATCGGCCTATGTGACTTCAGTCATGCGCATGATAGGTTATAACAATGTGTTTTCGCTGCGTTTTGGAATGAGCAGCTGGAATGCGGGTTTTGCAGCTGCCGGATGGGACAAGGTTATTGGTAACGAACTGACGGATAAGCTTGATTATGAAAGTCATGCCAAAAACCCGAAAGGCAATGTATGGCCAAAACTCTCAACAGGAGCAAGCCGGGCATCTTCAATAGCCCTGCTGCGTGCGCAACAGCTTCTTTCCAAAGATGCACCTGCTTTTCTGATGGATTACAAAGACCTGATGAAAAATCCTTCAGCCTATTATATTATAAACTACTGGCCTGAGGAACAATACCTTAAAGCAGGCCACCTGCCGGGTGCAGTGCAATACACACCAAAGGTTTCACTTCAGTCGAACGAAGACTTGCTTACACTGCCGGTGGACAAACCCATCGTTGTATATTGTTACACCGGCCAACATGCAGCCAATGTGACAGCATGGTTGCGTATGCTGGGCTACGATGCCCATTCGCTGATCTATGGCAGCAATGCCTTTATGCACCAGGTGTTAACCGGTCCGGCTTTTGCACCATCCCATTATTGGGGTGAGGCGCACAAGCACAACTTCCCACTGTCAAACAGTGCTGCACCTGCTGCAGCCACAAATACAACCGAAAATAAAGCTGCTAAAGGCGGCTGCTAAAAACTGATAATATGGAACAAAAACCCAAAGCTTATATGAACCCCTACCTTGCAGGATTTCTGCTCGGTTTGGTGTTGTTATCGGCCTTTTTCATCACGGGAAGAGGCCTCGGAGCCAGTGGTGCTGCCAAGAGCGTGGTCATTGAAACCATTGGCAGCGTAGCTCCCGAATATGCTAAAGAGAATTCTTTTTACGCCTCATTCTTTGCAACGGGCGATGGACGACCAATGCGCAACTGGTTGGTTTATCTGACTTTAGGAGTGCTTGGCGGCGCTTTTTTCTCCGGTTTTCTCTCGGGGAGAGCCGGTTTTAAAATTGACAAAGGAGTGCGAATTACCAACGCAACACGTTTGATTTTTGCTGTTGCCGGAGGTTTCCTGTTCGGGGTTGGATCACAATTCGGGCGCGGTTGCACCAGTGGCGCGGCCCTTAGTGGTATGGCTGTGCTTTCAACAGCAGGTTTTATAACCGTTATTGCCATCTTCGGCACCGGTTATGCCATCGCGTATTTTTTCAGAAAACTTTGGATCAATTAATACCTTCACGACATGGGACCATTAATTCCACAAGGATATGTTAACTCCGACCTGAACCTCTTCTTTGCATTTGTGATCGGTCTGGGTTTTGGCTATGTACTCGAACAGGGCGGCTTTTCCAATTCAAAAAAGCTTGCCGGCGTTTTCTACGGCTACGATTTCGTGGTGTTGCGTGTTTTTTTCACAGCAGCACTAACTGCAGCCATCGGCTTGTTGCTTTTCAGCTACATGGGTTTGGTTGAATACGATATGCTGTATGTAAATCCGACTTTTGTTAAAGCAGCCATCGTTGGCGGCATTATCATGGGTTTTGGCTTTATTTTGGGCGGTTATTGCCCCGGAACTAGCATGGTTGGCGCTGTTATTGGCAAGATTGATGCCATGTTCTTTGTAGTCGGACTGATGGGAGGTGTTTTCTTTTTCGGTTCATTCTACGAAACGTTTAAACCGCTTTATGAAGCGGATAATCTGGGCGGAATCTTAGTGTATGATTCCTTGGGTGTTGACCGCGACTGGTTTGTATTCATCTTCGGACTGATCGCCCTGGCTGCATTTATCATCACCAGAAAGATAGAAGACAGGATCAACGGCGTTGAGTTGTTGCCCAAAGGGCTGTTTCATCCATCCTACAGAATGCCTTTCTTTATGATGTTGTTTTTGGCAGCTTTGAACCTTTATCTTCCTCAAAGTCCGCGTGCCAAATGGAACGAAACCGATGCAAAAACCTTGCTTGGTGAGGCAGCTGCAGAAGTACACTATGCAATGATTGACGAAGTGGCGTACAAACTGCTGCATGAATCCGAAAATGATTTGATGCTGGTGGACGTTCGTCCTGCTGAAGATTTTCAGCGCTTTGCACTCCCGGGAGCCAAAAACCTTCCATTGAAGGAAGTGCTCGGACAAAAAGCAGGAAAACTGCTCGATGATTCAAACAAGAAGGTGGTCATTTACAGCTATTCCTCCACGGATGCCGATCAGGCTTGGATGCTGCTTCGGCGCGAAGGTCACAAAGACATCAGGGTTTTAAAAGGTGGATTGAATGGGTTTTTCACCGAATTTTTTGTTGAAAATCACCAAACCCAAAGCCGTAACGAAAAAGAACAGTTTGATACCCGTTTCCGTGAACGGGCGATGAAAGCCTTTAAAACGGGTGAAGCTGCTGAAAAAATTATCAGCAAAGGCAAACCTGTCACCACCATCGTAGATATTGAACCTCCAAAAGCCGGAAAAGGCGGTTGCTAACCAAAAAATACTTACACCATGGAAAATATCAATGATAAAATGCTAACCTATGCAGCACTGCTGTTCATTTCGGCCATTGTTGGCATAATCACCCTGCAATGGTTGATGGCGCCATCATATGCCATGAATACTGATAAGGTATTGCATAAAATAAGTGTTGAGGCACCTTTGATTCTGCCTGATGAGCTCCAAAACTGGACAGAAAATGCAGAGAAAACCACTGCAATAGTTTTAGCTGCCGAATCAAAAGAGAATTCACTCCCCTTTGCAAAAACCATTTACATCCCTTTCGATCAGCTGCTTGAGTCAAAATCATTAAAACAGGTTCCGGATAAAGGAACAGTGCTGCTTTTTGGCAAAACCGAAACCCAGGCAATGATGGCGCTGCAACTGCTGTTGGGCAAGGGCTATAAAAATGTTCGGGCTGTTGCCAACGACCTCGAAATGAATAAGCAATTGCTTCAAGGACAAAATGATCCCCGTTTTGCATTCAGAAAAGGAGAAAAAGCAAGCTTTGACTACGGACGATTGTTTAAAACAAGTCAAAAAGGAGCTGCTGCACCCCCACCTGCATCAACAGAAGTTGTAAAAACAAAAGGAGGCTGTTAACAGCCAGTGCATTTGTTTTCAAATACAAAAACACGGCGGACAAAATTGTCCGCCGTGTTTTTTTACTGTACGTTTTCGAATAAATATGACCGTCATCGCACACATTTTGAAGCGGCAATTGATGAGATGACAAATTAATAATATTAAGCTAATTACTGATATATAAGCATTTGCAATTTTTGGCATTGTGTGTGATATTTCATAGCAGTAAACCCAAAACGCACACAATGATCGTATTGACTGATATTCACAAGAGTTACCAGATGGGGCACAACAGTTTGCATGTGCTCAAAGGCATCAACCTTAAAGTAGAAAAAGGAGAAATGGTTTCCATCATGGGCTCATCCGGTTCGGGAAAATCCACCTTGCTCAACATCATTGGCCTGTTAGATAACCACGATCGGGGCGAATACATGCTTGATGGTCATCAGATCAAGGAGATGAACGAGACCAAAGCAGCCATTTTGCGTAATAAATTTCTTGGTTTTGTTTTTCAGTCATTCAACCTGATAAGCTTCAAAAACGCGATGGAAAATGTGGCTTTACCACTTTATTATCAAGGCGTTCCAAGGCGAAAACGCAATAAAACCGCCATGGAATACCTTGATCGTGTTGGCTTGGCAGATTGGGCTTCGCACCTTCCAAACGAACTCTCGGGCGGACAAAAACAACGTCTTGCCATTGCCCGCGCGCTTATTTCGCAACCAAAAGTAATTCTGGCCGATGAGCCAACCGGTGCCCTCGACAGCGTGACATCCAACGAAGTGATGGCGCTGTTTAAAGAAATCAATCAAACCGGTATAACCATCATCATCGTAACACACGAAAACGATATTGCACACCAAACACAGCGCATCATCCGGCTTCATGATGGATTGATCGGCACCGATGAGCGCAATGGCTATCACCACAAAGCAGCGGCAGTTGTTGCCTGACAAATCGCAATGAAACCACGCAAAACCAAAAACCATGTTTGATCTCGATAAATGGCAGGAAATTTTCAGCACAATTGAAAAAAACAAATTGCGCACTTTCCTCACCGGCTTTTCAGTAGCCTGGGGCATCTTTATGCTGATCATCCTTCAGGGAAGCGGCATTGGCTTGCAAAACGGTGTCTCCAACGAGTTTCGCTCATCAGCCACCAATGCCATCTGGATGTGGAACGGACAAACAAGCAAAGCTCATGCCGGCATGAAACCCGGACGCAACATCCAGATGACCAATGAAGATTACGAATACATTGCCCAAACGGTGAAAGGTGTTGAGTTGATATCATCGCGTTACCAGATTTGGTCGGGCAACACAGTATCCTATAAAAACGAATATGGCTCTTTCAGTATCAGGGGCATACATCCTGACTATGCAACCGTGGAAAAACTAACAGTTACCGAAGGGCGATTTATCAATGAAAAAGACCAGGAAGAAACACGCAAGTCGGTCATTATTAGCACTAAGGTAAAAGAGGCGCTTTTTAAAAACGGGGAAAGTGCTTTGGATAAATATGTGCAGGTGAACGGAATTCCTTTCAAAGTTGTTGGCGTGTTTGACGACGATGATGGCCGCGATGACAATATGCAATTGGTGTATGTGCCCATTGGCACTGCACAAAAAGTGTTTGGTGCCGGACGCGAAGTGCAGGGTATTGTGGTTACGGTAGGCGATGCCAGTCCGGAAGAAGCAGGCCTGATTGAAGATGAAATCAAGTCGAAACTGGCAGCCCGCCATCATTTTGATGTGACAGATGAGCGCGCCATGTTTTTCTGGAACAGCGTGGAAGAGTTTCAAAAGTTTAAAAAACTCTTTGCATCTGTCAGCATGTTTATCTGGGTGATTGGAATCGGAACCATTATTGCTGGCGTGGTGGGTGTGAGCAATATCATGATGATTGTGGTGAAAGACCGCACCAAAGAAATAGGCATACGCAAAGCGTTGGGAGCAACACCCGGAAGCATCATTGGCCTGATTATGCAGGAAGCTATTTTGATTACAGGATTTGCCGGTTATATAGGGCTTGTGCTTGGCGTTGGATTGCTCGAATTGATTTCAAAAAGCATTGATACTCCATTTTTTAAGCAACCGGAAGTTAATATTCAGATTGCAGTTGGAGCAACTCTACTATTGGTTGTCGCCGGTGCGCTGGCAGGCTTTATTCCTGCACGAAGAGCAGCATCAATCAAGCCGATTGAAGCCTTAAGAGACGAATAACAATAAAATACAAAACCACAACACAATGTTTGATCGCGATCGCTGGCAGGAAATATGGAGCAGTTTGGCTAAAAACAAATTGCGCACTACGCTAACCGCTTTTGGGGTGTTTTGGGGCATTTTTATGCTCATGGTGATGCTTGGCTCGGGTTCAGGGCTCAAAAATGGTGTAACCAACGGCATGGGCGATTTTGCAACCAACAGCGTGTTTATGTGGACGCGTCCGACAACCATTCCTTACAAAGGCTTGCCGCGCAACAGGCGCTATTTCTACAACAACGATGACATTAAAGCACTTAAGGAAAACATTGCTGAATTGGATTTGCTTGCACCAAGGCTGGAAGGTGGTGGCCGAAACTCATCGAACAATGTTGTCAGAAACGACAAATCAGGCGCTTTCAACATTTATGGTGATTATCCGGAATGGAATCTTATTGATCCTACCAACATCCTGAAAGGGCGGTTTATCAACAAAACAGATATTGATCAAAAACGCAAAGTGGTTGTGATCGGCAAACGGGTTTATGAAATTCTATTTGCCAAAGATGAAGATCCATTAGGCAAATACATCAGAATCAATGGTATATACTTTCAGGTTGTAGGTGTTTTCACACCCAAAAACTCGAATATGAATTTTGGAGGCGATAAAGAAGAAAGCATTCACATGCCATTCAGCACCATGCAGCAGGCATTCAACTATGGAAACATTGTTGCCTGGTTTGCAATGACTTCCAAGCCCGGATTCGAGGTGAGTGTGGTTGAAGAAAAAGCGATGAAGTTGCTTAGAGAACGTCATAAAGTTGCACCGGAAGACGACCGTGCAGTTGGTCATTTCAACCTGGCAAAGGAATTCAAACAGATGACCGGCCTATTTGCGGGCATCAATGCTTTGATATGGATCGTGGGTACAGGCACACTTTTGGCCGGTGTGATCGGCATTAGCAACATCATGCTCGTGATTGTGAAAGAACGAACCAAAGAAATCGGCATCATGCGCGCCATTGGTGCAACACCCTCTAAAATTATAGCACAAATTATCAGCGAATCGGTTTTGCTTACCACCACAGCGGGTTATGTCGGTATGGTCGTGGGCGTGCTATTGATCGAATTGATTGACAGAAACCTGCCGCCACCATCGGGCCGCGACACCATGTTTTTGCACCCGAACATTGATTTTCAGGTGGCTTTGACAGCATTGGGAATTCTGGTTGTTTCGGGAATTGTGGCAGGGCTTATACCTGCCCGCAAGGCCGTGAGCATGAAACCGATAGACGCACTGCGTTACGAATAAAATGATTGATTAACTAAAAGATAAACATTTCAGAAAATGAAAACAGCATTAAAAATTTTAGCCGCCCTCCTTGTTGTTGGGGTTTTTGTTGGAACACTTTTTTATCTGTATCAGAAATCGCAGGCCAAGCCGGTCGTATTTGATACTGCAAACGCTTTCAAAACCGATATCATCCGCAAAACCGTTGCCACCGGTTCGGTAGTTCCCCGGCGTGAGATAGAGATTAAACCAAAGGTTTCGGGTATCATCGAAGAGATATTTGTTGAGCCCGGTGATTATGTCAAAAAAGATCAATTGATTGCACGGGTCAAGATCATCCCCGATATGATCAATCTTAACAATGCAGAATCGCGTGTGAAAAGAGCCGAAATCGCACTCGAAGAAGCCAAAAAGAACTATATGCGCTATAAAGAACTCTTTGCACAGCAAGTGATTCCGGAAGCTGAATACCTCACCCATGAAATTGCATGGAAAACAGCCAATGAGGAGTTGACAACTGCCGAAGACAACCTCCAGCTCATTCGCGAAGGTGCCACTAAAAAAGCAGGCCAAACAACCAATACCCTCATCCGTTCAACACTCAACGGCATGGTACTCGTTGTTCCTGTTGAAGTGGGAAAATCGGTGATTGAAAGCAATACTTTCAACGATGGCACAACAATTGCCACCATTGCCGACATGGGCGAAATGGTTTTTGAAGGCAAGGTTGATGAATCAGAAGTGGGCAAAATCAAAGAGGGAATGGAACTCATCCTCTCGATTGGTGCCATTGATCAGGAAAAGTTTACGGCGATTCTCGAACGCATCTCGCCAAAAGGCGTTGAAGAAAACGGTGCCATTCAGTTCGAAATCAAAGCCGATGTCAGACTCAAGGAAAACCAGTTTATCCGTTCAGGCTACAGCGCCAATGCCGATATCGTGCTCGAGCGCAAAAATGATGTGCTTGCAATCAACGAAAGCTTATTGAAATTTGATGGCGATACTGCCTATGTGGAAGTTGAAACTGCGCCACAAACCTATGAAAAACGAATCGTAAAAACCGGATTGTCCGACGGACTTGTTATTGAAGTGCTCGAAGGACTCTCGGCTGACGATAAGATCAAAGCTGCTGCAAAGTAGCTCTTTTGTGTGTTGGTTTGGTAACCTGCAGCCGGAAGTCAAAAAATTCTGGCTGCGGGTTTTTGTCCAAATACAAGATCAGATACGACCTATACTAAAACGAACACTGTCAATTAATTACAATAATCTTTAAACGCAAAATCAGATGAAACAAAGCGGAAACATATCCGGCGAATTTCCAAAACCAATGCTGTTGGGCATGGTTTGGGGCATGGCCATCGGGGCAATAGGTGGCGTTGTGGCAGGCATCCTGACACATGATTTAGCTATATGGCTTTCTGTTGGCATTGGCGCCGGGATGGCCACCGGTATTGGCATTGGCGTTTGGTTGCATCAGCGGTCGGGCAGAGAAAAATAAGCCTGGTTTCTGACTTTTTTATATGCGTCTGGTTTTAACTTGATTGTAACCACCTTATACTGATCGGTTTGACCATTCCCACAACATACATGTACTTTTAAATGTTTAATCAACAAATAGACTTATGAAAAAACGCATCACCTTTTTGGTTTTCCTCATTTCAGGACTTTTTAGCATGATGCAGCTTTCGGCCATGGACGATGCCCGCCTGCTGCGCTACCCCGACATCAACAAGCAGCTAATCACTTTTGTTTATGCCGGCGACATTTGGACGGTTTCGTCTTCAGGCGGCGAGGCCAAACGGCTCACCTCGCATGAAGGATTAGAGCTGTTTCCGAAAATCTCGCCCGATGGCAAGTGGATTGCCTTTTCGGCAGAATATTCAGGCAGTCGCCAGATATGGGTGATGCCCTCAGAAGGTGGTCAGGCCAAGCAACTCACCTATTACAACTCGGTGGGTGTGATGCCTCCGCGCGGCGGCTACGACCATGTTGTGCTCGACTGGACACCCGACAGCAAGCAAATACTTATCCGCGCCAACCGCACAGCCTTTGGCGACAGAAATGGTAATTATTACCTTGTTTCGTTAGACGGTGGTTTTGAAAAAGAACTGCCCATTGTCAACGGTGGTTTTGCATGCCTGTCGCCCGATGCAGGCAAAATTGCATTCACACCGGTTGACCGTGAATTTCGCACCTGGAAACGCTACAAAGGTGGCCGGGCAACTGATCTGTGGTTGTACAACCTCAAAGAAAACACCTCTGACCGCCTCACCACCTTTGCCGGCAGCGACCAATGGCCCGTATGGTTTGGCGATAACATCTTCTACACCAGCGATCAGGACCTGCGGCTCAATATCTACAAACTCGATCCGATCACCAAAAAAAGCACCCAGCTCACCTTTCATAAGGATTTTGATGTGATGTGGCCCTCTGGCGAAAACGGACAGATTGTGTATGAAAACGGCGGTTTTCTCTATGTACTGAACCT